>NZ_JBVHIP010000002.1:0-79651 GCF_055560495.1 Kitasatospora sp. NPDC023176
CCTGGCGATGGCCCGCGACCGGCACCTGCCCCACCGGCTCGCCGCCGTCCACCCCCGCTTCGCCGTCCCGCACCGCGCCGAACTCACCGTCGGCGAGGCACGGCACCAGTCCGACCCGGTTCCCTCCGGGGAGGGCCGATCGGCCCTCCCCCCACGACCGGTCGGACCTGCTTCCGGGAGGCGTGCGCCCCTGGGCCCGACGGCCCGGCCGGGCGGACAGTGGCAGGGACGGGGCCCCCGACGTGTACGGCGCCGGGGGCCATCCTGCCAGCGCGCCCGGAGGCAGTCATGCGCCGTGTCATCCGCTTCAGGGATCTCGGCCGGGCGGACGTCGCCCTGGTCGGCGGCAAGAACGCCTCACTGGGCGAGCTGATCAACGGCCTCGCTCCCGCCGGGGTCCGGGTACCGGACGGCTTCGCCACCACCGCCGACGCCTACCGTGAGCTGCTCGACACCGGCGGCCTGCACGAGCGGATCGCCGAGCAGATCGACCGGCTGCACCAGGGCGCCCCGCTGCCCGCGGTCGGCGCCACGATCCGATCCGACGTCCTGGCCACTCCGCTGCCCGCCGCGCTCGCCCGGGACGTCCTGGCGGCGTACGAACACCTCGCCCGCGAGGCCGGGCGCCAGGACCCCGACGTCGCGGTGCGCAGCAGCGCCACCGCGGAGGACCTGCCGGAGGCCAGTTTCGCGGGCCAGCAGGAGACCTTCCTGAACGTCCGGGGGGCCGCCGCCCTGCTGGACGCCTGCCGACGCTGCTACGCCTCGCTGTTCACCGACCGGGCGATCGACTACCGCGAGCGGATGGGTTTCGACCACCTCTCGCTGGCCCTGTCCGTCGGGGTGCAGGTGATGGTGCGGTCCGATCTCGCGGGCGCGGGGGTGGTGTTCACGCTGGACCCCGAGACCGGCTTCCCGGGTGTGGTGGTGATCAGCGCCGCCTGGGGACTGGGCGAGACGGTGGTGAGCGGCCAGGTCGACCCCGACGAGTACACCGTGTTCAAGCCGGTGCTCAAGGACCACCACCTGGACCCGGTGGTGCAGGCGCAGCTGGGTGCGAAGCGCCGGAAGGCCGTGTACGGCGAAGGCGGCTCGACCACGACCGTCGACACCGACGAGGACGAGCGGTCCCGCCCGGTACTCGGCCAGGGAGACATCCGCACCCTCGCCGACTGGGCGATCGCGGTCGAGGAGCACTACGGCTGCCCGATGGACCTGGAGTGGGCCAAGGACGGTGTCAGCGGGCTGCTGTTCCTGGTCCAGGCCCGGCCGGAGACCGTGCAGTCCCGGCGTCGGGGCGAGGTGCTGCACCGGTTCCGGCTGACCGGTACGGGCGAACGGCTGGTGGACGGCATCGCGGTGGGCGAGGCGGTCGGCGCCGGGCCGGTGTGCGCGCTGGCCGAGCCGGTCGGGCTGGAGCGCTTCCCGCAGGGCGGCGTGCTGGTCACGGAGATCACCGATCCGGACTGGGAGCCGCTGATGAAGCAGGCCGCCGCGATCGTCACCGACCACGGCGGGCGCACCTCGCACGCCGCGATCGTCAGCCGGGAGCTGGGCGTGCCGGCGGTGGTCGGCACCGGTTCGGCGACCGCGGTACTGGCCGACGGGCGGGAGGTCACGGTCTCCTGCGCCGAGGGCGCGGAGGGTCACGTGTACGCGAGCCGGGTCGCCTACGAGGCGACCGAGACCGACCTCGGCTCGCTGCCGGCCACCCGGACCAAGGTGATGCTCAACCTGGCCGACCCCGGCGCCGCGTTCCGCTGGTGGCGGCTGCCGGCGGACGGCGTGGGCCTGGCCCGGACCGAGTTCGTGGTCGCCCACCAGGTGCGCGTCCACCCGATGGCCCTGGTCCACCCCGAGCTGCTCTCCACCGAGGACCGGCGGCTGGTGGACGAACTGACCCACGGCTACCCGGACCGCACCGACTACTTCGTGGACCGGCTGGCCCACGGCGTGGCCCGGATCGCCGCCTCCCGCTGGCCGGACCCGGTGGTGGTGCGCACCAGCGACTTCAAGACCAACGAGTACGCCCGGCTGGTCGGCGGCGCGCCCTTCGAACCGACCGAGGCGAACCCGATGATCGGCTGGCGCGGCGCGAGCCGGTACTACGACCCCGGCTACCGCGAGGGCTTCGCCCTGGAGTGCCGGGCGCTGCTCCGCGCCCGCGACGAGCTCGGGCTGACCAACGTCGTGGTGATGATCCCGTTCTGCCGCACCCCGGGGGAGGCCGACCGGGTCCTCTCCGTGATGGCCGACGCCGGGCTCGCCCGGGGTTCGAACGGCCTGCGGGTGTACGTGATGGCGGAGATCCCGGCCAACATCCTGCTCGCCGAACAGTTCGCCGAACGCTTCGACGGCTTCTCCATCGGCAGCAACGACCTCACTCAGCTCACCCTGGGCGTCGACCGCGACTCCGGGCTGCTGGCTCACCTCTTCGACGAACGCGACCCTGCCGTCACCCGCAGCATCGAAACCCTGATCGCCACCGCCCACGCGGCCGGTCGCCACGTCGGCCTCTGCGGCCAACGCCCGAGCAACGACCCGGACTTCACCCGCTTCCTGGTCGGGGCCGGGATCGACTCGATCTCCGTCACCCCCGACAGCTTCGCCGCTGTCAAGCACGCCGTGGCCGAGGCCGAGGCCACTGTGTGAGCGGTGCCGCCCCCAACCGCTCCTCGGCGACCGCGCCCGAGTACGCCCGGGCCGTGTGAACGCCCGGGCCGTGTGAACGCCCGGACGGGTTCGCGGGACGGGGCGCCGGTTCCAGGGCGGCTCAGGGCCCGCCTGTCCGGATCTCGCGTGCACCGGTCTCCCCGGTACGCCCGGCCTCGCAGGCGGGCCGTGGCCGTCCCCTTCTGGCCCTCGCCGATGGGGCCGAGCGGCCCTGCCGCGCGGCGCCCGACGGCGGTGTGATTGACACCGGAGGCCCGGCTCCCCGGGCCGGCCCCTGAGCCCCCTGGAGGCACGATCGTGCGGACCGACGACACCCGCAGCATCCTCCAGCAGCTCATGCACCCCGGATGCGAGCGGACCGTAGTGGTGGCCCGCTCCACCCCGGAAGTCGCGCTCGACCGGCCACCCGCCGTCACGGTCTCCGCGCGCGACACCGACGAAGGAAACGCACCGGAAGGACACCCGTCGTGAAGGCCGCCGACCTCATGACCACCCCGCCCGTCACCGTCGACGTCGGCGCGACCGCTTTCGACGCCGCCCAGCGGATGGCGCGGGAGGCCGTCGGCTGCGTCCTCGTCACCCTGGACGGCCGCCTCTGCGGCATCCTCACCGATCGCGACCTGGCCCTGCGCGGTCTCGCCCTCGGCCACGGGCCCGGGCAACCGGTCGCGGACCTCATGACGACGGCCGTCACCACCGTCGACACCGACGACGACCTCGACTCCGCTTACCGCACCTTCCGCGTCTCGGGCGTCCGCCGGATCCCCGTCCTCGACCACGGCCGCCCGGTCGGCATGCTCACCGTCGACGACCTGCTGCGCGACGTCGTCCAGCGGCTCTTCGACCTGCTCGTTCCGGTCTCGGCCGACGCGCTGCCCGAGACCGCGGTCTGAGTCCACCTGAGGAAACAACTCTGCATTGGAGCCCACCATGGCCGGCGACCTGCTCAGAAGATTCCCCTTCGGCTACCGGTGGCTGTCGCTGCCGGACCTTCTCGAGGACTTCCCCGCCGACTTCCGCCCGCCGACGAGCGAGCACATGATCCGCATCGAGGAGTCCGAGACCGACGGCGTCTACCAGCTCAAGGCCGAGCTACCCGGCGTCGACCCGGACAAGGACATCACGATCAGCGTCGACGACGGCGTGCTGACCGTCCAGGCCGAGCGCAGCGAGGAGAAGAAGGACAAGCAGCGCTCCGAGTTCCGCTACGGCTCGTTCAGCCGCAGCGTCCGGCTCCCCGCCGGTGTGCAGGAGGCGGACGTCACCGCCGGGTACGACCACGGCGTCCTGACCGTCCGCGCACCGATCGGCGAGGCGAGGAAACCCGCCCGCAAGATCCAGATCACGCGGGGCAGTTGATCCCGCTCCGGGCCCGGAGACGCTCCGGGCCCGACCGGCCCGAGGAGGCCCGACATGACCACGAACGCCCCGCCGACGATGCGCACCAAACAGTGGAAGCTGCGCCTCGACCTCTTCGAGGAGGGCGACGAGACCAAGGTCCACGCGGTTCTCGACACCGGCGACAACGTCCTGGAAACCCGCACCACCGCCCACCGCAACCCCCACGACCCGCCGGTGCCCGAGATCGGCGACGAGTACGCCGCCGCCCGTGCCCTCATCGACCTCGGCCAACAGCTCCTGCGCGCCGGCCGCTCCGACTCGACCGCCAACGCCCCGGCCGACGCCATCGCCGGCACCGGACGGTCTCGATCGTCGCTCCCGCCGACATGGCCCACAGGAGGGGCGCCGATCTGAACGACGGCCGCATCAGCCGGGCAGGGGCGCGGTTGGGAGCGGAAGGTGCGGGTCCTAGCCTGGGCGCGCACCTGTTGTTTCCCGATCCGCACCGAACAGAGGTCGAGACCACCGTGAACCTGTTCCTGCGCAGCGCGATAGCCGTTCCGTTCCTCGCGCTCGCCGTCGCGGGCTGCTCGGCGAGTGGCTCCGGGGCGGCGGCCGGGGCGTCCACGCCCACCGCGGGCCCCGCCACCGCCCCGGCTGGTATGCCGACGCAGGCCCCGGCGTCCACGCCCACCCCGACCGCGGGTGCGACGGCGGCCGCGAACGGGCCGGCCAGGGTGCTGGAGGCCTGGCTCACCGACGTCTACCGAGGGGACGTCGACCAAGCGTGGACGCTCACCCAGCTCCCCCCGACCACGGATGGCACCTCCCCGCAGCAGGACCCGAAGGCCGCCTTCACCCGGGTGGTGAACTCCCTGCACCAGAACTTCGTCCAGGCCGTCCACACACCGGACTTCCAGGTCACCCGCCAGACACCGAAAGCCGGCGGACAGAGCGTGGTCACCGACGCGGACGTGACCGTGGACGGGCACACCCTGCGGCAGGCGATCCTGAGCACCAAGCAGGGCTCGGGCCAGGTGCAGCTCGCCCTCACCTTCACCCTCGGCCAGGTCAAGGGCGACTGGCGGCTGGTCAACCTCGGCATGGACGTCGACGCGTCCGTCTCGGCCACCGACACGGTCACGGCCGGCAGCTGACCGCCGGCAACGGGCCCCGCCCAGCGATCGAAGCGCAGGGCGGCCGTCCGGAGCGCCGGGCCGCGCCGCCGTCGGGATCCCGGGCGGCGCGAGGTCCTCGTCGCCGAATCCCTCCTCACACCCGGGATTCGTCAGTGCATCGGCCGTGTCACGGACGGTCAGCGACTGCGGGGTCAGGCCGGTCGGTCCGCGGCGTCCAGGCCGGGGCCGACGACAGGGGGATATCCCCACCCTCCGTACGCCGGTTGCCCGGATAGTCCTGTGGATCTTGAAAAGGAAGGCTGAGGGCAGCAGGAAATCCCCCCTCCGAAGGAGAATCCCTGATGTTCAATGGGAAGTTCATGAAGCGTCGTGCGGCCCACGTCGCGACCGTGACCGTGGTCGCCGCCGGGTGCGCCGTCGCGACGGCCGGCAGTGCCGGGGCGATCGTCAACGGAACGGACGCCACCCAGCGCTACCCCTTCATGGCCTCCGTCCCGGTGTCGGCCCCGGGCCTGGACGACGGCGTCTGCGGCGCCTCCCTGATCGACCGCCAGTGGGTGCTGACAGCCGCCCACTGCGTCGACCCGACCCTCGTCAAGCCGGCCGGCACCGTCCGGATCGGCAGCGACGAACGAAAGTCCGGCGGCACCGTCCGCGCGATCGCCGGCACCGTCACCCACCCCGGCTACCAGCTGGGACAGGGAGTCGGGCCCAACCTGAACGACGTCGCGCTGGTCCACCTCGACCGCCCCGTCACGGAACGGCCCATCCCCATCGCCGAACGCCCCGGCGACCCCGGAACCCCGACCCGACTGCTCGGCTTCGGCACCGTCGTCGACACCAACGACCTCGGCGGCCTGAGGTTCCCCGACCACCTCCAGCAGCTCGACACCCGCCGGGCCGCCGAATCCGAGTGCGACCCCGGCTACGCGGGCCCCACCCGGCTGTGCACCGTCAGCCGCATCCCGCAGGCGATGGCCTGCTTCGGCGACTCCGGCGGACCCCAGATCCAGCGCGGCCGGGGCGGACGCTGGGAACTGATCGGCGTCACCTCCGGCCCCGGCGTCGGCGGACACGTCCCCTGCTCCTCCGGCCCCGGCCTCTACAGCAGCGCCCCCGCCTACGCCGACTGGATCCGCGCCACCATCCACGCGAACAGCTGAACCGCGGACGCGCCCGTCCAGCGATCTCATGGCAGGTCAAGGCGAATTGACGCACACGGCGGGGACCGAGGCCGTCAGACGGCCGGGCTGCCACGTCCCGAAGCCTCGGCTTCCCGCCCCGGTGGTCGTCATCGCTGCAC
Organism: Kitasatospora sp. NPDC023176; assembly: GCF_055560495.1. Taxonomy (NCBI): domain Bacteria; kingdom Bacillati; phylum Actinomycetota; class Actinomycetes; order Kitasatosporales; family Streptomycetaceae; genus Kitasatospora; species Kitasatospora sp. NPDC023176. Next base: position 6,457 of record NZ_JBVHIP010000002.1, read on the forward strand.
GCTCGAACCGGCCGAACTCGCACCGAGCCATCCATCGACTCCGGGCAGCGAGTTCCACATTCCGGCCTGGCTCGCCGTCCTGACCGCGGAACTCGCCGCACCGACGCCGTCCGAGCCGAAAGCGTGACGACCGCTGTCAGGGGGCGCAGTCGCGGCAGACCAGCCTGCCTTGGCCGTCCGCATGAGCGATCTGGCTGCGGTGGTGGACCATGGAGCACGTCGCGCAGACGAACTCGTCCGGCTGCTCCGGCAGGACCTTGACGGTCAGCTCCTCCCCGGAGAGATCGGCTCCGGGGAGCTCCACGCTCTCCACCTCTTCGGCCCCGTCCAGGCCTGCCGCTCCGGGCCGCCGCTCCTCACGGCGGGACTTCAGCTCCTCGAGGCTCTCCTCGTTGTCGTCCTCGGTGCGCCGTGGGGCGTCGTAGTCCGTTGCCATAGTGCTCGCTCCTCGCGTGGGTCGCAGAAGTCACCCGGTGCGTCGGGGTGGTGTGAGCCGGGTTGCATGTCGCGGGTCGACAGCCGCAGAGGGTGGACTGCGCCGGGGCACATCCGGCCCCACAACTGTGCCGGCTCCCGCTGCGAATCTCCGGGTACGGCCGCCAGGGAGTGTGCGGCGCACAGGCGGAGAGAAGGAGACGTCCCGCACACGGATCCATGCGGAACGCCCGCTCATGCGCTGGAGGTCAGGCGGGACGGATGTGCTCCGCCTGCGGACCCTTCTGGCCCTGCACGACGTCGAAGGTCACCCGCTGGCCCTCCTGGAGTTCACGGAAGCCCTGGGCGTCGATGTTCGAGTAGTGGGCGAACACGTCAGGGCCGCCGCCGTCCTGCTCGATGAAGCCGAACCCCTTCTCGGCGTTGAACCACTTCACGGTGCCGGTAGCCATGCGCTTCCCCTTCCTGGGAACTGGTCGGGCCCCAAGAGTGCGGGCCCGACGGGTGATCGCCCAGGTCCGGAGAGGCGTCGAACAGCAAGAACGCCCACGACGTGTCACCGCGGGCGAGAACTTCGGAACCACGATTGCTTGATCAAAACGTTACACCGCGCGGGACGCCACAGCCAGGGCGGCGAGCCGCTGGCGGGCCCGACCGGGTGCCCGGACTCCAGCGCCGAACAGGTGCGGGAGGCCTGGCGCCGGCCGCCCCTGAGAGAGGAGTCGGCCTCGAAGGAGAGCGATGACGGGTACCAGCCCCTCACGGGAACCGAGCGCCATGGTGCCCATGTCGATCTCCGGTGCGGCGTGCCGCCCAGCGGCGGCGGACCGCGTCCTCGTACTCGGCCTGCTCCACCACGGCGAGTTCGGCTGTCAGGCGCGGGATCCGGTACCGGCGCAGGGCTCGGACCCAGCGGCCGGTCCGGGCCGCCTCCTCCTCCACCAGCCGGGCCGCCGTCCGGTGTGCGGCGTACCCGGCCGCCGCGCGGACCGCCTCGCGGTAGGCCCTCTCGACGTGCACCAGTGCGGTGTTGCCCGGGGCCGGTTCGTGGGCGGCCCGGACCGCGTCGGTGCAGAAGGCACCGGGCGGGTGGCGCACTCCGATGGAGGCGGTCCACTCGATGGCCACGTCCATCCGGTCGGCGACCGCCGCCGCCTCCAACGCGCCCTCCCCGCTCACCAGCAGTCCGCGCAGGAGCCACGTCCGTGCCTCCGCGAGACGTTCCCGCCACCGCGCTTCGGCCGCCCTCTCGTCTTCGCGCAGTCGTCGGAGCCGCGCGTCCGCCGCCAGCGTGCGACCGATCTCCTCGAACGACGCGGCTGCCACAGCCCGGGGTCCGAGCAGATGGGCGGCCAGCCGCCCGGCGTTCCCGGGGAGCGAACGGCCACTCCGTCGACACCCACCTTGCGACCGTGCGACTTGCTCAGTGCGGCCAGCTCGATCGCCGGCCCGTCGTGGTCCATCCCTGCCTCCCGCCCCCGACACTGTCGGCGGTCCTCGTGGGTACCACCACTGCACCGCACCCGCCATGGCGACGACAGAGCCCAATGGACCCCTTCCGCCAGGCCGGTCGGCCGCGTTCATCGCCGGTGCCGTCGTCCTGAGCCGGTTGCCGACGCCGCCGGGCGCCACCCTGCCGGGCCGTCATCGCCGGGCGCGCACCGCTCGGCGGACCTCGGCGACGACGCGCGGCACCGCGTCGGCGACGGCCGGGCTCAGGCCCTCGCCGATCGAGAAGTCCGCACCTTCGACCGCGATGATCAACAGTTCGCGCGGCAGCTTGGCGAGTGCGGCGGCCAGGGCGACGGCGTGGCCGAGGCCCAGGCCGTGGGTGCCGGCCGCCGCGTCCTCCCCGGCCAGTGGATCGGCGAGGAGGTGGTCGGCGTCGACGTCGACCCGGTGGATCCGGCCCGGCTCCCCTGGATGGCTGTGCACCGCGTCGACCACGACCGCGAGGTCCGCGTCCTCCCACAGCTCCATCAGCCGGGTGGGCTCGCCGTCGCACAGGGTGATCCGGTCGACGGCCGGGCCGCCGGCGGCGAGTTCCGCCAGGACGGCCACAGCCACGCCGTCGTCGTGACGGTACTCGTTGCCGACGCCGATGACGACGACGCGTTCACCGGCCATGCCCGTCACCTCCGGTCCACGCTGAGGGTGAGGAAGTGCGCCGCGCAGGAGATGCACGGGTCGTAGTTGCGGATCGCCTGTTCGCACCGGCGGGTCAGCTCCGCGTCGTCCAGGTGTAGCCGGGGCTGGACGAAAGCCCGCAGGTCGGCCTCGATCGCGCTCTGGTTCTGCGCGGTCGGCGGGACGATGACGGCCCGCTGGACGATCCCGTCCTCGTCCAGGTCGTAGCGGTGGTACAGCAGCCCGCGCGGGGCCTCGGTGGCGCCGAACCCGCTACCCGCCCGGGGCCGGACCGGGACGGCAGGGGCGGGTGGGGGCTCGTACCGCTCGATGATCCGCTGCGCTTCGGTGACGGCCCACAACACCTCCGCCGCCCGGACCACGATGCTGCGGAAGGGGTTGTCACAGCGCGCGCCGAGTCCGGCCTCGGCGGCCAGGACGCGGACCTCGGCGGGCAGGCGTTCGCTGCCGAGGTTCCAGCGGGCAAGCGGCCCGGTCAGGTGGGGCCGGCCGTCGAGGGTGGCGTGCAGGGCCGTGGAGTGCGGCACCTGGCGTTCCCGGACGCGCTGCTCGAAGTCCCGTACCGGGAACGATCCGGCCAGCGTGCCGGTCGGGGTGCCGGAGTCGATGGCGTAGCCGTCCGACTCGGTGAGGGCGAGGAGTTCGTGCCGGACGGTCAGCGGCGGGAAGTCGAACCCGGCCACCCAGCCGAGGGTGTCCTCGGCATCGGTCCGGGCCTGACTCAACACCGCTGCCAAGTGGTCGAGTTCGGCGCGGGTAGGGAGGCGGTGGAAGCCGCCGAGCCGGACGTTGACCGGGTGGATCGCCCGTCCGCCGAGCGTCTCGACGATCTCGTTCCCGGCCTTCTTGAGCCGCAGCCCGCGTTGCAGCAGGGCGGGGTCGGTGCGGGCCAGCGCGAGGGCGTCCGGCAGGCGCAGGAAGTCGGGGGCGTGCAGCAGGTAGATGTGCAGGGTGTGGCTCTCGATCCACTCCCCGCAGTACAGGAGCCGGCGCAGCCGCGCGAGTTGTCCGTCCACCACGACCCCGCAGGCGTCCTCGACCGCGCGGCAGGCACTCATCTGGTACGCGACCGGGCAGATCCCGCAGATGCGCGAGGTGAGGTCGGGCGGCTCGGTGTACCGGCGGCCGCGCAGCAGCGCCTCGAAGTAGCGCGGCGGCTCGTAGATCTGCAGCCGGACGTCCTCGACCTCGCCGTCGCGGACGGCGAGGTGCAGCGCGCCCTCACCCTCGACGCGGGCCAGCGCGCCGACGCTGAGCAGCCGCTCGGTGCGGTGGGTCATTCGGCCTCCTCGGTCGCCTGGCGGGCCGCTTCGGAGAACTCGGGGGCCTCGGCGTTGAAGGTGCGGTAGAGGCGGGCGGCGTCCGCCTCGGTGACGCCGTCGCGGCGCAGCAGTGGCAGCAGGGCCCGGGTGTCGGGCGTCTGCATCGGCCCGAAGCAGCCGTAGCAGCCGCGCCCGTACGCGGGGCAGATGGCGCCGCAGCCGGCCTGGGTGACCGGTCCCAGGCACGGGGTACCGTGGGCGACGGTGACGCAGGTGGTGCCGCGCAGCTTGCACTCGAAGCAGACGCTGTGGGTGGGGATGTCGGGCTTGCGGTCGGCGAGGTAGGCGGTGATGACCTCCAGCAGCTGCCGCTTGTCGATCGGGCAGCCGCGGAGCTCCAGGTCGACCGGTACGTGGGCGGAGATCGGGGTGGAGCGGTCGAGGCTGTCGATGTACTCGGGCCGGGCGTAGACGACGGCCTGGTACTCGGGCAGGCTCGCTAGGTTGCGCAGTGCCTGGACGCCACCGGCGGTGGCGCAGGCGCCGATGGTCACCAGGTGCCGGGACTGCTCGCGGACCCGCCGGACGCGTTCCAGGTCGGCGGCGGTCGCGATGGAGCCCTCGACCAGGGAGAGGTCGTAGGGCGGCGGCAGTTCGCGGCTGGAGGCTTCCAGGAAGTAGCCGATCTCCACCTGCCCGGCGAGCGCGAGGAGTTCGTCCTCGCAGTCGAGGAGGGTGAGCTGGCAGCCGTCGCAGGAGGAGAACTTCCAGACCGCCAGGCGCGGGGTACGGGTCATTGTGCTCACCGCTCGGGGGTGGCCAGCAGGCCCTCGGCGTGGTCCCAGCCGAAGACCGGTCCGTCCCGGCAGACGAGGACGGGTCCGAGCTGGCAGTGCCCGCACCAGGCGGTCGCGCAGCGCATGTTGCGTTCCAGCGAGACCCGGATCCGCTCGGCGGGTACGCCCCGGCGCAGCAGCTCCCGGGCGGTGGCGCGCATCATCACTTCTGGGCCGCACAGATAGGCGGCGCAGCGTTCGGGGTGGAAGTCGGCGTCGTCCAGCAGGCCGGTGACCAGCCCGGTGGCGCCGGGCCAACCGGGCTCCGGGCGGTCCACTGTGGTCCGGAGGTCCGCCCCGGCGCGCCAGCGCGGCAGGTCGTCGAGGAACAGTTGCTCGCCCGGGTCGCGGTACCCGGTGAGCACCGAGACCGTCCCGTACGCCTCGGTCCGGGCGAGGACCTCCTCGATCAGCGGACGCAGCGGGGCGAGCCCGATGCCGCCGGCGACGATCAGCACGTCGCTGCCGGTGGACGGGGTCTGCCAGGCCGTCCCGTACGGTCCGCGGGTGCCGATCCAGTGGCCGCGCTCGGCCCGGCACAGCGCCTCGCTGACCTTGCCGACCGCCCGGACGGTGTGACGGAGCAGGGCGCCGTCGATGCCGCTGACGGAGACCGGGATCTCCCCGGTGCCGAAGGCGTACAGCATCGCGTACTGCCCGGGCCGGAACCGGCGCAGCCGGGCGGCGACCGGGACGAGGTCGAGGGTGACGGTGTCGGCGCTCTCCCGGCGGCGGGCGAGCACCCGGTACGGGACGGGGGTCATCGGGTGGGGGGTCATCGGGTGCGGGGTCGTCGGGTGCGTCACGGGGCTCCCTCCGATGTCGTCGCGTCCTCCGCGCGCAGGGCGGCGACCTCTTCGGTGATGTCGATGCCGACCGGGCACCAGGCGATGCAGCGGCCGCAGCCGACACACCCCGAGGAGCCGAACTGGTCGTGCCAGGTGCCGAGTTTGTGGGTGAGCCACTGGCGGTAGCGGCTGCGGGCGGAGGTGCGGACGGGGCCGGTGCCGTGCAGGTGGGAGAAGTCGAGGTCGAAGCAGGAGTCCCAGCGGCGCCAGCGCTCGGCGTGGTCGCCGGTGAGGTCGGTGACCTCCTCGGTGGTGGTGCAGAAGCAGGTGGGGCAGACCATGGTGCAGTTGCCGCAGGTCAGGCAGCGGTCGGCGACCTGGTCCCAGCGTTCGGCGGTCATCGTGCCGGCCATCAGCGCGCGCAGGTCGGTGGGGTCCATGGTCCGGCCCATCCGCCCTGCGGCCTCGCTGACGGCGCGGCGGGCGTGCTCGCCGTCAGTGGGGCGGGTGGGGAGTGCGGCGAGTACGTCCTCGCCGTCGGGGCTGCCCGCGCGCACCAGGTAGTGCAGGCCGTCGGGCTCCGCCGTCTCGGTGAGCGCCAGGTCGTACGACGATCCCTGCGGCAGGCCCGGGCCGGTGCCCATCGAGGTGCAGAAGCAGACCGCGCTCGGCTCGGTGCACTCGGCCACGACGATGAACGCCCGGGTCCGGCGCGGCCCGTACACCGGGTCGACGTACGGGCCGCCGGTCAGCACCCGGTCCTGCACGGCGATCGCCCGCAGGTCGCAGGGGCGGACGCCGAGGAAGGCGTAGCGGGGTGGCGGTTCGTCGTCGTCCCGGACGGTGAAGGAGCCGTCCTCGGCGCGGTCGGCCTGCCAGAGCCGGGCCCGGGGCGGGTGCAGAAAGGTCTTCCAGGACTGCGGCCCGGCCGAATGGGCGAAGGCCGCCCGGTCCGAACGCGGGCGCAGCCGGTAGGTCCCGGCCTCGGCCTCGACGCCCCAGCCGTACGGTAGCTCCCCCGCCGAGGCCAGCTCGGCGAGCACGATCGCACCGTCCCGCACGGTGGGTCCGATCACGGTGTATCCGCGCTGCCGCAGGGCCTCGACGAGCGCGGCGAGGCCCTGTTCGTCCAGTTCGGCGAGCGGTGCGGTGGTGGTTTCCATCGGGTTGTCCTCGGGCCGGTCCCCGGTACCTCCCGGGGGTGGGTGGTACGCGTAGTTCCACTGTCCACCGCGCCCCGGGATTCCGCAGGGGCCGCCCGGCCCCGGGCCGGGGGCCGTCCGGGCTGGATCGCTGACCGGGGTGAGCGCCGCTCGGGGCCGGTCAGGGCCCACCGGTCTGCGGTACGGGACCGACCGGCCCTGCCCGCGCGGCCGGCGGCGGCCGACGATGAGGGTGGTCAAGGCTCCGCACAGAGCCGGTGACGGCGCCGGCCGGGGCCGACGAAGGAGTCTGCGATGAACGGCTTCGAGAACCGCCCCGTGATCGTGGGCGTCGACCGCTCCGAGGCGAGCCGCTGGGCCGTGCGCTGGGCGGCGGACGAGGCTGCCGGACGCGGCCTGCCGCTGCAGCTGCTGCACGCCCAGGAGTGGCCGACCGGTCAGCCGGAGGAGGAGGGCCACCACCGGGTGATCGGCCTGCGGGCCGCCGGTGACGCGCTGCTGGACACCGCCCGGCTACTGGCCGCCGAGCGGCACCCCGGGCTGGAGATCACCACGAAGCTGGCCGAGGGCCGCCCGGTACGGGTGCTGCGCGAGGCGGCCGACGAGGCCGCCCAGCTCGTCCTCGGCATCCGCCGGCTGACGGAGGCACGCTCCGCGCTGCCGATCGGTTCCAAGGGTGCGTCCCTGGTCGGTCACCTGAACTGCCCGATCGCCCTCGTTCCCGAGCCGCCCGAGGATCTGTCCGGGCCCGGGTCGGTCGTGGTCGGGGTGGACGGCTCGGAGGCGTCCCGGGCCGCGATCGGCTTCGCCTTCGAGGAGGCGTCGCTCGTCGGGGCCGAAGTTCAGGCCGTGGAGGTCCGACGCCCCACTGAGGTCGGCCGGCCCGGCCTGATCGAGGAGTCCCTGGTGGACCTGTCCGAGGCCATGGCCGGCTGGCAGGAGAAGTACCCGGACATCCGGGTCCGGCGCGAGGTGCTCACCGGCTCCCCCGCTCCGATGCTGGCCGCCGTCGCGACCCGCGCCCGCTGCCTGGTCATCGGCAGCAGGGGCCTCGGCGGCTTCCGCGGCCTGCTGTTCGGCTCTACCGGGCGGGCCCTGGTGCACCGCTGCACCGTCCCGCTGGTGATCGTCCCGAACGGCATCCAGGCCTGACCGAGGAGGTCGACATGCGGACCACGAACGAAGGCCGGGCACACCCCCGCCCGGCCGACCCCGGCGACCTCGGCCGCCGGGTCGCCCGCCGCCGTGCCCGACTGGGGCTCACCCGCGAGCTGGTGGCGGAGCGCGGCGGGCTGGACCCGGGGTTCCTGGAGTACCTGGAGACGCACCCCGTCCCGGTCGGCGTCACCACCCTGGCCCGGATCGCCGACGCGCTCGACACCACGGTCACCGACCTGCTCGGCGGCGGCCGCGATGTCCCGTCCGGCCGGGCCCGCGCCAACACGCGCGTCCGGCTGGAGGAGCTGGACGCGGCGGCCTGCTGGGCCAAGCTCAGCCCCGGCGGCGTCGGCCGGGTGATCCTGGCCGCGCCGCGCGGACTGGTGGCGCTGCCCGTCAACTACCGGGTGCTGGACGCCGGCATCCTCTACCGCACTGAGGCGGACGGCACCCTGTCCCGGGCGGCTGGCAGCGAAGTCGCCTTCGAGGTCGACCAGTTGGACGAGGCGTTCGCCACCGGCTGGAGCGTCCTGGTGAACGGCACCGCCTCGACGGTCGCCGAGGAGGAGGCCGTGCACTGGTTCCAGCAGCACGCCGACCCGCACCCCTGGGCGGGCGGCACCCGGGACACCTGGATGCGTATCAAGCCCACCGGGATCTCGGGCCGGATCATCCGCCCCGACGGTCCCCCGATCATCGAGGAGGAGATCCCGCGATGACCGCGAAACCGCACGTCCTGGTGGCCGGCGGGGGTTTCGCCGGCCTGGAGACGGCCTTCACCCTCCGCCACCGGCTCGGCGACCGCGTCCGCATCACGCTCACCGCCGACCGGGAGGACTTCCTCTTCAAGCCCAACACCGTCTACCTGCCCTTCGGCGCCGACAAGTGCGCCGGGCCGCTGTACGAGATCGCGCTGATGCTGGACACCTGGCTGCGCCGGGCCGGCCTCCGCCCCCTCGTCCACCTCACCTGGACCACCTACGAGTCCGGCTACGTCCAGGCCTTCGGCCCACGCCTGCCCAGGTGGTGGAGCAGTGTTCGCCGCCCGGGGCATCGAGGACCACACCTCGGCCGAGGTCGACAAGGTCGGCGAGGACGCGGTCCGCTACACCGACGGCACCGCCCGGCCCTTCGACCTGCTCATCGCCTTCCCGCCGTACGTCGCCGCGGTGGACCACCCCGACCTGCCGCACGACGACCGCGGCTTCCCGCGCACCCTCTCCGCCACCAGGCAGGTCCAGGGGCACCCGCAGATCTACGCCCCGGGCGACGCCGGGGACTTCCCCGTCAAGCAGGCCTTCCTGACCTTCCTCCAGGCCGACGCCGTCGCCGACCACATCGACACCGTGGTCGCACTCGAACTGCCGTACCGCCCAAGCCCGTTCGAGCCGGTCAGCATGTGTGTGACGGAGATGCCCGACAAGGCCACCTTCGCCCAGGTGCCGCTGGAGGAGACCCGTGACCCGGCACTGCCCGTACGCGCCTCGGCCGACGCCGGCGACCTCTACCGCGTCGGCACGTCCCCGCTCTGGCGGCTCGGGAAGAAGGCGCTCGGCGTCTACCTGCCCGTCCGGTTCCGCGCCGGCCGGCCGTTCCCCGGCGGACGCCCCTGGCAGGCGATGCAGCTGGCCCTCGACGGGATGTGCCGCACCCTCGCCACCGGCCCGTCCTGACGGTCCCCGCCCCGGCCGGGCACCTGTGCCGTCACCCGGGTGCCGGGCCGTGCTGGCGGCGACGGCGGACGGCACCCACCGTGGTGGGAGGGGCGACCGCCTACAGGACGGTGACGGTACAGATGGACGCGAATGACTCCGCTCCCCGCATCGTGGTCGGCGTCGACGGCTCTCCGTCGTCGTACGCCGCACTGCGCTGGGCGATCCGACACGCGACGCTCACCGGCGGGGTCGTGGACGCCGTGGGCGCCTGGGAACCGCCGAGCCACTACGGCTGGTCCGCGCCGGTGGTCGACACGTCCTTCGACGAGAATCTCGCCCAGCAGCGGTTCGCCGAGGAACTCGGAGAGGTGCTCGGGCCGGACCGACCGGTAGAGGTGCGGGAACGCCTGGTCCTGGGCGACCCCTCCGACGTCCTCCTGAAAGCAGCGAGGGGAGCCGAGGTACTGGTGGTGGGCAGTCACGGGCACAGCGGTTTCACCCGTGCGCTGCTCGGTTCGGTGAGCATGCGCTGCGCTCAGCACGCCACCTGCCCGGTGGTCATCGTCCGCCCGCAGTGACGCTCATCCCTGCACCTGGTCGAGGACGTCCTCGACCCGACGGCGCGGACTGGCCGCACCGGGCGGGCCGTAGCCAAGGCGCAGAACCAGTTGGACGTGCGCCGGCCCCTCGGCGGTGTCGCGCAGGCGCCAGCGGGTGTCGGGGATCTCGACGGCCTGGTGCAGGACGGAGGCACGCAGGCCGTGGACGGTGGCGAGCAACCAGACCCGTTCCATCGCCTGTCCGGTCCGCAGCCATTCCGCCTGGCCGTCGGAGTGGGTGGTGAGGGTGGCGAGTTGGGGCAGGGCCTCGAAGCGTTCGGCTGGGGTGGTGTGGCGCGGCGGATGGCCGGTGAACCCCCGCATCGGGACGCGGGCGTCGCGGTCGTGCTCGCCGAGGGCGGCCAGCGGGATGCCGTCGAAGGACGGTTCCAGGCGCAGCCAGCGGCGGGTCTCGGCCTCGCGGGTGACATCGGCCGCGATCCGGGCCTCGGCCTCGGCGGTGAGGTCGAGGACTCGGCGTACGCCGTGCTCCTCCAGCACGGTGAGGGTGACGCCTTCGTCCTGGGCGGCCGTGATCAGGTCGGCGACGATCGCTTCGGGGACGTCCCGGTTGGTGAACGGGTGCCGGCTGGAGTGGCGCCCCGCGATGGCCGGGTAGAGGTCAGCCCCGAAGGGCTGTGCTGAGCGGGCCGGTGCCGAGAGGTCGAGGACGGCGCGCGGCTGCGCCTCCGCGCCGTTCGGGAGCAGCTGGACGACGGCCTCGCGGCCGAGGTGGGCGGCGGCCACCCGCAGGTTGAGCACGGCGGCGCCGAGCGAGATGTGCAGCGCCCGCCCGTCCGGGTCGGCGGCGGGGACGGCCCGGTTCAGGTCCGCGTGGACCTCCAGGCCGAGCAGGTCGGGGGTGGGGCGGAAGCGCCAGGGCTGGCTGTTGTGCAGCGACGGTGCCAGGCCTCCAGCCTCGGCCAGCACACGCAGGTCGGCGGTGGTGAGGGCAGTTCCGGTGGTCATGATGGTTCACTCCCTGCTGCCGCTGCTCCCGGCGGGGAGCGCCGGTGATTCGAGGATCCACCGCGTCGGCGGTGTCCGGCGAGGGCCCAACGGCCCTGCCCGCAGCGGCCGGGGGACCTTGTGTGCGGACGGCTCGGCTTCACCGAACGGCTTGGGCCACGAGCTCGATGCGGCCGTTGCGGAGGTGGTTGCGGTGGCCGTCGGTGAACTCCACCCGGAGGCTGTGGTCAGCCGGGGCGTCCACCACCACGGCGCTCTCGATCGTGCCGTAGGACGATTCGCGGTAGACGCACACGCGGTCGCCGATGTGGAACTCCGTCGTCTCCGAGATGATCATCGAACTCACCTTCCGCCCCTCGTTGGATTGCCTCCACCATCCCGCGTCGGGCGTGACGGCTCCGAGAGGCGCAGGGTCCGTACGGGCGGGCCTCCCCGCCCTTGCCCTCTGGTACGTCCGGCCTCGCCAGGCGCTCCCCGGACTCCCCCTCCGGCCCGGCCGATGGGGCCGGGTGGCGGGCCGAACGGCCCTGCCGCCGCGCGCCCGGCAAGCGGTCTCCTGGATGACAGAGGCCCGGTCGACCCCGTGCCGGGCACTGAGCACCCGGAGGCACGGCCGTGCTGACCGACGACTCCCGCACCACCACCCAGCAGCTGATGCACACCGCCGCCGGGCGGACCGTCGCGGTGTCCCGTTACACCCCGGAAGTCCTGCCGGACAGCGGTCGCATCGTGCTCGACACGCCCCTCGAACCGTACGACGTCCACCAGGTCTGGATCTCGCTCACTGCGGCCGAGGCCCGGCAGCTGGCCGGGATGCTGCTACGCCAGGCCACCCTCCTTGAGCGGCCACAGACTCCGCGGCCCGGCCGGATCGAGGTCGACCCGGTGGCGGGAGACCTGTACGCCGTCGACGTCCGGTCGCATGTCCTGACCGTCGACCAACCCCTCGACGCAGGTGGCGGAGACGCCGCACCGACCCCGGTCGAACTGTGCGCCTCCGCCCTGGCCTCCTGTACCGCCCACTACGCCGGCGGCTACCTCGACCGGCACGGCCTCACCCGGGACGGTCTCCACGTCACCGCGGACTACACCATGGCCCAGGACCGCCCGGCCAGGATCGCCACGGTGTCCATCGAGGTCACCGCCCCCGGCCTGCCGCCCGAGCAGGCCCCCGGGCTGCTCGCGGTCGTCCGCCACTGCACGGTGAAGAACACGCTCGACCACCCGCCCGAGGTCACCGTCTCCCTCAACGGCAACACCGCGGGCCCGGCGTCATGACGGCAGCAGATCTGACGGCCGCGCCGCCGGTCACCGTCGATCCCACCACCACGACTGTCAAGGCCGCCCTGCGGATTGAGCAGGAGGCCGTCGGCTGCGTCCTCGTCACCGACCACGGCCGACTGAGCGGCACCCTCACCGACCGCGACCTGACCGTCCGCGGACTCCCCCACGGCCACCACCCCGAGCAGCTGGTCACCGACCTGATGACCACACCGGTCACCATCGTGGACGCCGACGACGACCTCGACACCGCCTACCGCACCTTCCGCAGCGCCGACGTCCACCGCCTGCCCGTCCTTGACCACAGCCGGGTGGCCGGGATGCTCGCCGTCGACGACCTAAGGCGTGACGTCGTCGAGCGGCTCGTCGACCTGCTCGTGCCGTACGGGACCGCGTCGTCGGGCTGCTCGAAGACGGCCCCGTGACGACGAGCCTAAAGCGCCGCGCCCCGAGGCCTCACACCCCACACGTCCTTGCACCTCGACCGCCTGGCCACTCAGTGATCACTGGCGATCACACCCGCATCGCTTTGAGAGGTTTCCATTCATAAATGATCTCTACACAGATCATTGTCAGTGGCGCCAGCTAGCCTCCAGCAACTTCGAATTGATGCAACATCAGAGAGGCGAATCACTCATGGCACCCCAGGCAACCATCCGTCGCGGCACGCGCCGCATCCAACACACGTACGTCTGGCTGGCAACCCTCAGTGGCAACGAGGGCAGGTGCACCTACTGCGATACGGAGCCCGCGACGACGTTGGATCACGAGACGCCGGTCGCGGACGAAGGTGCGGACGTCTGGTGGAACTTCATCCCTGCATGCAAGCCCTGCAACGACTGGAAAGGAAAGCGTACGGCGAAGCAGTGGTTCACCGACCAGAAGCTGCACCGCGAGCGGCCGGATGTCGGCTTCGACACCCGCATGATGCCGATGCGGATGGCTCTAGGGTTCGAAGGCCGAGTGGAGAAAGTCAGGCGCGAGTTGCGGAACACCGACCGTCGCGACTGGTTCCGGCACCATTTCGGAGCGGCACGGCACCGGAGCAAGGAGGAGATGTGGGAGCGGTTCGCGGAGTGCGAAGCAATGCTGGCCAGGTATCCGTTCAAGCCGTGGAATACGCCGAACGTCGGATCGGAATCTGCCGACCAGTGCCATCGCCGCATGTGCTGCAGCTGGCGGCACCCTGATGCCGCCGCCATCAGGGCGGTGATCCTCCCGCAGGAGCAGCGCGCCGCCTTCACACGCGCTGCCTTCGCTGCCGGCTTGTCCGAGGGAGACCTTGTCGCGACGCTCATCCGTGAGCACCTGCGGCGCGCGGAGATCCCCGAACAGCGCCGACAGTAGGTTCGTGCACACGACGCACCGGGCTGCCCCGGCGCAGCGCCGCGCGGGTGCGGTCACGCCGTCGGGGTGGCCTCCCACGCGCCGTAGCCGCCGATGAGGTCGTAGGCGTGCGGGTGGCCGTGGTGGCGCAGGAGGCTGGCGGCGATGGAGGAGCGGCTGCCGCCGGCGCAGTGCAGGACGATGCGGCGGTCGGTGGGCAGTTCGCCGTGGCGGGTGGGGAGTTCGGCGAGCGGGAGGTGGAGCGATCCGGGGATGGCGCCGGCCTCGCGCTCGGCGGCGCCGCGGACGTCGACGACCAGCGGGGGCTGGGGGCCGGCGAGTTCCTGGCGCAGGGTGTGCACGGTGAGTCGGGCGCCCTGGCGCATCAGTTCGGGGTGGGTGAGGAAGACCTCCTCCGGGTCGGTGAGGTAGCCGGCGACCCGGTCAAAGCCGATCCGGGCGAGCCGGGTGACGAGTTCCGCGCCGCGTCCGTCGGGGGCGATGACCAGGACCTCGTGGTCGGGCGCGAGGATGGTGCCGCACTGTTCGGCGAAGCGGCCGTCGGCGGGGACGTTGAGCGAGCCGGTGAGGTGTCCGGCGGCGAAGGCGGCCGGGTCGCGGCCGTCCACCACCAGGGCTCCGTCGGCGCGACGCGCCAGGAAGTCATCGGCGGCCACGGCGCGGACGGCGGCCGGGTCGAAGAGTCCGCGCTCGCGGCGGTTGAGGTCGGCGTCGTAGCCGAAGTAGCCGGGGGCGGTGGGCTGGCCGTCGGTGACCAGGGCGACGAAGGTCGGCTGGTCCATCGGGGCGCAGGCGTAGTTGGTGGCGCGCTCGCGGCCGATGGTGGACTGGCGGTCGGTGGAGAGGTTCTTGCCGCAGGCGGAGCCGGCGCCGTGGGCGGGGAAGACCAGGGTCTCGTCGGGCAGGGCCATCAGCTTGTGGTGGACGCTGTCGTAGAGCATGGCGCCGAGTTCCTCGGCGGTGACGCCGGACGAGGCGAGCAGGTCGGGGCGGCCGACGTCGCCGATGAACAGGGCGTCGCCGGTGAGCACGCCGTAGGGGACGGTGTCGTCGGGCTGCTCGTAGACCAGGACGCTGATCGACTCGGGGGTGTGGCCGGGGGTCTCCATGATCTGGAGGGTGACGTCACCGAGTTCGATCCGCTCGCCCTCGGTGAGCTTGCGGATCGGGTACTCGGTCTCCGCCCGGTGCCCGTAGCCGATCCAGGCGCCGGTGCGGTCGGCCAGTTCGAGGTGGCCGGCCAGGAAGTCGGCGTGGAAGTGGGTGTTGATGACGCCGACGACGGTCAGGCCATGGGCCTCGGCGTCGGCGACGTACTCGTCGACGTCACGGCGCGGGTCGACGACGACGGCGCGCCCGGTGCGCTCGTCGGCGATCAGGTAGGAGGCCTGGGAGAGGCAGTCGAGGTAGAACTGGGCGAAGTACACGGGGAACCCTCCTGGGTGGCGCCTGGGCACTGCGGCGCGGTCGCGATTGCTGGATACCCCCCTCGGTATATATGCCAGCATACGACCTCCATGGCCGATACAGGTGGGGGTATCGCCGAAGCACTTCGATAATACCCCCGGGGGTACTATGGTGGACATCGGAGGGGGAACCGGCCACACCGCCGGGCCCGGCACCGCCCCGGTCTCTCGTCGGCGCCGACGAGAGACCGGCGCCGACGAGAGAACCGCGTCACCACCCGCGCCGCCGCTCGCAGCACACGGATCGGCGGCCCGCCCGCGGCACCCCCGACCCGCCGGACCACCGCCGCCCGGCCCCACCACTGGAGAAAGCCATGCCCCAGCTGCCGTCCGACCCCGGACCGGCCTCCCCCGGACCATCCGACCCAGCACGGTCCGCCCCCGGTCAGATCACCCCCGCCCAGGCCGACCGGCTCGCCCGCACCGGCGCCGCCGTGCTGCTGGACGTCCGCGAGGCCGCCGAGTTCACGGCCGGCCACGCCCCCGGTGCCCTGCACCTGCCGCTGGTCGGCCTGGCCGCCGGAGTCGGGCTGCCCCCCGAGGCCGTCGGCCGTACGGTGCTCACGGTCTGTCGCTCCGGCCACCGCTCCCAGCGCGCCGCCGAGTTGCTCGCCGCGCGCGGCGTCGAGGCGCTGAACGTCACCGGGGGCATGAACGCCTGGGCCCGGGCCGGCCTGCCGGTCACCACGCCCGACGGCAGCGCCGGACACGTCATATGACCACGCTGCTGCTGGCGCTCGCCGCGGGAGCGGTGGTCGGACTGGCCCTCGGCGGACTCGGTGGCGGCGGCAGCATGCTCGCCGTACCCGCCCTGGTCTACCTGCTCGGCTTCTCCCCCGCGCTCGCCACCACCGCGAGCCTGGTGATCGTCGCCGCGACCTCGCTGACCGGGCTGCTCGCCCACGCCCGGGCCGGACGGGTGCGCTGGCGCACCGGCGCGCTGTTCGCCGCCGCCGGACTGCCCGCCGCGGCCGCCGCCGGGGCGCTCTCGGCCCACCTGCCGGGCGCGCTGCTGACCGGCGCCTTCGCGGTGCTGGCGGCGCTCGCCGCCTGGCGGATGCTGGTCCCGCCCAAGACCGGCGGGCAGGAACGATCCGCCGCCGGACCGGCCCGCTCCACCGCCACGGGCGCCGGGCTCGGCGCCGTCACCGGACTGCTCGGCGTCGGCGGCGGCTTCCTCGCCGTACCCGCCCTGGTCTCCGTGCTCGCCTTCACCATGGCCGAGGCGGTCGGCACCAGCCTGTTGGTCATCACCGCCAACTCCCTCGCCGCCCTGCTGCCCCGCCTCGGCGCCACCGGCTCGATCGACTGGGCCGTGGCCGCGCCCTTCACCGGCGCCGCGATCCTCGGCGCCTGGGACGGCAAACGGCTCGCCGACAAGCTCAGCGGACGCACCCTGCAGCGGGCCTTCGCGATCGCCCTGCTCGGCGTCGCCATCCTGATGCTGGTCACCACCCTGCGCTGACCGGCCCGCCGTCCCCCGGCCGCGCCCGCCCAGCCGCGCCGGCCCCCACCCCCGAGAGGACCCCTCCCCCCATGACCACGCCGACCACAGCGCTGACCGTCGAACAGCTCAAGCCCCGCCTCGGGCAGCTCACCCTCATCGACGTCCGCTCCCCCGGCGAGTACGCCCGCGGCCACATCCCGGGCGCTCGGAACATCCCGCTCGACCAGCTCGACCGCGCCCTGCCCGCGCTGCGCACCGCCGCCGGGAAGAACGAGCTGGCCGTCGTCTGCGCCGCCGGACAGCGCGCCCGGTCCGCCTGCGCACAGCTCGCCGACGCCGGGATCACCGCCCTCGTCGTCACCGGCGGCACCAACGCCTGGACGGGCGCGGGCCACCCCGTCGACCAGGTGGCCGGCGCCCGCCCGGTGTGGGCGATGGACCGTCAGGTCAGGCTCGCGGCCGGCTCGCTGGTCCTGCTCGGCCTGCTCGCCGACCACGCCCGGCCCGGCGCCCGCTGGCTGTCGGCCGGAGTCGGCGGCGCGCTGGTCGTCTCCGCGTTGACCGACAGCTGCACGATGGCGGCGCTGCTGGGCAAGCTTCCGTACAACCGCCCCCGCCCGGGCACGCCGACGCTGGACGACACCCTCGCCGTCCTCGGCCGCTGACCGGGCCGAACGGGCCCCGGCCGCACCGGCCTGGGCAGGGGTCCTCACTCCGCCCCGGAGCCCGCCTGCTCAGGGAGAGAGGGGCGGCCCCACCAGGCCGCCCCTCGCCCACATCGACCGGCCACCGTCGCGGAACCGCTGGTCGCCGGCGGCGTCACCGCGCACTGAACGACCCAGCCGTGCGACGCCCAGGGGCGGTCACGCCCCGGCGTTCACGGCCCCCGCCGCCGCCGGCGGCTCCTCTCCCGGCACCACCGGCTCCGGCAGGGTGCGGAACAGCGCCCAGCTGAGCAGCGGCATCGCCACCAGCGGCACCAGCGCCGTCCGCAGCGAGGTCGCGTCCGCGATACTGCCGATCACCGGGCTGGCCAATCCACCGACACTCACCGTCAGCCCGAGGGTGATCCCGCTCGCCGTGCCGATCCGCGACGGCAGGTAGTCCTGCCCCAGCGTCACCTGCAGCGAGAACGGCACGTACAGGCCCGCCGAGGTCAGCGCCACGCACACGTACAGTCCCGGACCGGGCACCACCAGCACCCCGGCCACCGCCACCGCCGCGACCAGGTAGGACCAGCGAGCCACCGCGACCCGCCCCCACCGCTCGGCCAGCGCCCCGCCCAGCAGCGATCCCACCGCGCCGCCCGCGTACAGCACCACCAGCGCCGCCGTGCCCGCCGCCGTGCCGCCGCCGAGGCGCTGGGCGGCGCACAGCGACAGGAAGGTGCTCAGCCCGGTGAAGACGATCGAGCGGCACACCACCGCCAGCGACAGCTTGACGAAGGAGGTCCGGTCGTCCTGTCCGGTCCGGGGCGCCGTGCCCGCCCCGGCGGCCCGCCGCCGGGCCAGTTCGCGCAGCACCGGCAGGCACAGCGCCGCGCCCGCCAGGGCCGGCAGCGCCAGCAGCGGGGTCAGCCGCAGTCCGCCGAGGTCAACCACGGCGGCGACCAGCAGCGGGGCCGCCGCGAAGCCCAGGTTGCCGCCCAGCGAGAACCAGGCCATCCCCCGGTGCCCGCTGCCGCCCGAGCCGGCCACCGCCCGGGCCACCCGGGCGGACTCCGGGTGGTACGCCGCCACCCCGACACCCGACAGTGCCACCCAGGCGAGCGTCAGCCCGTACGAGCCGCCCACCCCGCTGAGGGCGATGCCCGCGCCGCCCAGCAGCGTGCTCACCGGCAGCAGCCAGGGCAGCGGCCACCGGTCGGTCAGCGCCCCGAACAGCGGCTGCGCCACCGAGGACAGCAGTGAGGCGGCCAGCACCACGCCCGAGACGGCGGCGTAGCCGTAGCCGCGCTCGGCGACCAGGAAGGGCACCAGGGCCGCCACCGCGCCCTGGTAGACGTCCACGCAGGAGTGCCCGACGGACAGCAGGGCGATCGACGCGTTCTGCGACAGTTGTTCCGTCCCCGCGGACGTACGGCTGGTTCGATTCGTTGGAATGCTCACCCGGACATGCTCGAACCGGCACCCGCTGTCGGACTTCCGATAACCTGCCAGACAATGCCGAGAATCCGCCACGACCCCGTCGCCCCGACCCGGGCCGAGCTGCTCGCGCCCGGCACCGGGATCGACGCCCACCGCCACGACGACCACCAGATCGCCTACGCCGCCCGGGGCGTGGTCGCCATCACCACCGACGCCGGCTCCTGGGTCGCGCCCGGCACCCGCGCGCTCTGGATCCCGGCCGGCACCGTGCACGCCCACCAGGCGCACGGCGAACTCGAACTCCACCTGGTCGGCCTGCCCGCCACCGAGAACCCGCTCGGCCTCGACCGGCCCACCGTGCTCGCCGTCGGCCCGCTGCTGCGCGAACTGATCGTCGCCTACACCCGCGCCCCGGACCAGGACAGCCCCGAACGCTCCCGGCTGCGCGCCGTCCTGCTCGACCAGTTGCGCGCCTCGCCCCAGCAGCCGCTGCACCTGCCCACACCCGCCACCCCGCTGCTCCAGGCCCTGTGCGCCCTGCTGTACGCCGAGCCCGCCGACCGCCGCACCCTCACCGAACTCGGCCGGACCGTCGGCGCCAGCGACCGGACGCTCTCCCGGCTCTTCCGCGCCGACCTCGGCATGACCTTCCCCCAGTGGCGCACCCAGCTGCGGCTGCACCACGCCCTGGTGCTGCTCGCCGAGGGGCAGCCGGTCACCGCCGTCGCCCACCGCTGCGGGTGGTCCTCCGCCAGCGCCTTCATCGACGTCTTCCGCCGCACCTTCGGCCACACCCCGGGCCACGCCCCCGGTACCGCCCCAGGCCACGCAGCCGAGAGCCGCCCGGCGCGCTGAGAGCCCGGTTGCCGGCGGAAGGCCCCCGTTGTCCGTGCCGGGTGGCAGGCTGGGGGCATGTGCGGCCGCTTCGTCTCCACCACCACGCCCCAGGACCTCGTCTCACTGCTCGGAGAGCTCCGGTGGGACCCGGCCGAGGCCTTCGCCCCGAGCTGGAACGTCGCCCCGACCGACCCGGTCCCGGCCGTCCTGGAACGCGTGGACCGGGAGACCGGCGAACTGCTGCGCCAGTTCCGCCCGCTGCGCTGGGGCCTCGTCCCCTCCTGGTCCAAGGACCCGTCCGGCGGCGCCCGGATGATCAACGCCCGCTCGGAGACCGTCGACACCAAGCCCGCCTTCCGCAAGGCCTTCACCGACCGACGCTGCGTCATCCCCGCCGACGGCTACTACGAGTGGCGCGAAGTCCCCGCCGAGGGCGACCGCAAGAAGTACAAGCAGCCGTACTTCCTCAGCACCGGCGGCGTGATGCTGATGGCCGGCCTGTACGAGTTCTGGCGCGACCGCACCCGCCCCGACGACGACCCGCTCGCCTGGCTCGCCACCGCCACCGTCATCACCACCGACGCGACCGACTCCGCCGGCCGCGTCCACGACCGGATGCCGCTCACCATCGCCCCCGACGACCTCCCCGACTGGCTCTCCCCCGCCCGGACCGACCCGGCCGAACTCCACCACCTGCTGCGCCGCCCCGCCGACGGCGCCCTGCGGGTCCGCGCCGTCCCACCCACCGTCAACAGCGTCCGCAACAACGGGCCCGAGCTGCTCGCCGCCGCCCCCGACCCGCTCGGGCTCGCCGACTGACGCCCTGCTCTGCGAGGATTCCGCTGACAGTGCGCCCGACCGGCACTACGGTAGGCGAGCAGAGCAGGTCACGGGGGTGGGGGCGGCGCAGTGTTGATGTCCATGACGGCACACGTCCGCCCCGAGAGCGGCATGCCCGACCCGGAGCCCTACGAGCAGCGCCGCCGCCCCGGCTCGCCCTCGGCCGCCGGCGGCGACCCGCACGCCGCCGTCCTCCCGCCCGGGGCCGCGCGCGCCGCGCAGACCGTCGAGGCCACCACCCCGACGCCCAATCTGCCGCCCCGCTCCGCCGGCCCGCTCATCGGCCGGGAGGGCGAGTCGCGCGCCGTCGCCGAGGCCCTGGCCCACGACGACGGGGGCGGACTCGTCACCCAGGCCACCACCCTGCACGGCCTGGGCGGCGTCGGAAAGACCAGCCTCGCCCTGCACCACGCCTACGCCCGCGCCGACCACTACCGGCTGATCTGGTGGCTCACCGCCGAGTCCGCGGAACAGCTCGCCGAGGGCTTCGCCGGGCTCGCCGTCCACCTCCACCCCACCTGGGCCCTCACCGCCCCGCCCGGCCAGCAGGTCGAGTGGGCCATCGCCTGGCTGCGCGCCCACGACCGCTGGCTGCTCGTCTACGACAACGCCGAGGACCCGGCCCACCTCACCCCCTACGTCGGCCGACTCCTCGGCTGCGGCCACCAGTTGGTCACCAGCCGGCGCGCGAGCGGCTGGCACCCGGGCATCAGACCGGTCCGCATCGACGTCCTCGACGCCCCCGAGGCCGCCCGGCTGCTGTGCGGGGCGGCGTACACCGACTCGGCGGTCGATCCGGCCGAGCAGGACCAGGCCCGCGCCCTCGCCGACGAACTGGGCCACCTGCCGATCGCCCTCGCCCAGGCCGGCGCCTACGTCCAGCAGACCGGCACCACCTTCGCCGCGTACCGCGAACTGCTGCGCGCCACCGGCCCGGTGGGGCCCGGCGCCGAGGACACCGTCGCCCGGCTGTGGCGGACCACGCTGCGGACCGTCCAGCACACCGCGCCCTTCGCCGTCGAGCTGCTGCGCACCCTCGCCTGGTACGCCCCCGAGGCCCTGCCGCGCGAGGCGCTCACCCCCTTCGGGGAGCGCCGCCCGGAGGAAGTGGACCGGGCACTGCGGCTGCTCGCCGACTACCACCTGATCACCCTCGGCGACACCGTCACCGTGCACCGGCTGCTCCAGGCGGTGCTGCGCACCTCCGACTTCCGCGCACGCGCCGAGCGACACCTGGCCCGGGCGGCGGCCCGGCTCTGGCCGGACGCCCGGCCGGAGCTCCGGCGGGCACTGCTGCCGCACATCCGGGAACTGGCCGACAGCGGTCCGTCCCAGGACCCGACGGCCGAGACTGTCGCGCTGTACGGGCTGGCCGCGGGCGAACTCACCGACCGGGCCCAGCGGGTGTACGCCGTCCGGTTGGTGGAGGCGATGGCGGACGGGCAGCGGCGGCTGCTCGGCGAGGACCACCCGGACACCCTCACCACCCTCGGCCGGCTCGGCCGGCTGCAGGCCAAGACCGGCGACCCGGCCCGGGCCGTGGAGCTGTGCCGGGACGTGGTCGCCCGGCGGACCCGCGTCCAGGGCGCCGACCACCCCGCCACCCTGGCCGACCGGCACACGCTCGCCCAGGGCCACCGCAGGGCCGGCCGACACGAGCTCGCCGCGGCGGAGTTCCGCGCCGTCATCGCCGACCGGGCCCGGGTGCTGGGGCCGGACCACGCCGACACCCTGAACAGCCGGGCCAGCCTGGCGTACGCCCTCCAGGTGGCGGGGCAGCACCGGGAGTCGGTGGCCGAGTACGAGCGGCTGGTGGCGGACGTGGAGCAGGTGCTCGGCGCCGACCACCCGGACGTGGTGACCCGCCACAGCGGCCTCGCCTTCGCCCAACTCGCGGCAGGGCTGCACGGGTTGGCGATCAGCCGGTACCAGCAGGTGGTCGCCGACCGCACCCGCATCCTGGGCGCCGACCACCCGGACACCCTGAACAGCCGCAGCTGGCTCGCGGCCGCTCACTCCGACGCCGGCGACCACCTCGCGGCGATCGCCGCCTTCGAGGCCCTCGTCGCGGACCGCACCCGGGCCCAGGGCCCGGACCACCCGCAGACCCTCTACGCGCGCAAGCGCCTGGCCTCCCTCCACCGCAAGGCCGGCCGAGCCGCCCTCGCCGTCGCCGAGTTCAGCGCACTCGTCCCCGACTACACCCGGGTCCTCGGCCCCGACCACCCCCACACCCTCAACGCGCGCAGCGGCCTGGCCCGCGCCCACCGGGAGGCGGGCACCCCCGGCCACGCGGTCGAACAGCACCGCGCCCTGGTCCGCGACCGCGCGCGCATCCAGGGCGAGGGCCACCCCGACACCCTGGAGGAGCGCAGCTTCCTCGGGTACGCGCTGCGCATCGCCGGGCTGCCCGCCCTCGAAGTCGAGGAACTGGAGCGCCTGGTGGCCGACCGGGCCCGGATCCAGGGCCCGGACCACCCCGACACCCTGGAGGAGCGCTCCGGCCTCGCCCGCGCCCTGCAGGCCGCCGGCCGACCGCGCGAGGCACTCGCCGTACGGGAGCAGCTCCTCGCCGACCGGCTGCGCGTCCACGGCCCCGAGCACTTCGAGACCTTCGACGCCCGGCTGCGACTGGCCCGGTCCGTCGACGAGGCGGGAGAGCACCGGCGCGCGGCGGAACTGTGCGACCAGTTGGTCACCGAACGGCAACGGGTCCTGGGCCCGGACCACCCGGACGTCCTCACCACCCGGTGGTGGCAGGCGTCGATCCACACCAACGCCTGCGACTACGGCGAGGCCCTGACGCTCTTCGAGGCGCTGCTCGCCGACCGCACCCGGATCCAGGGGCCGGACCACCCGGCAGTGCTCAACACCCGGTGGTGGCTGGCGACATCCCTTCGCAACCTCGGCCGGCACCGCGAGGCGCTGGCGCAGTACGAGGCACTGCTCGCCGACCGCACGCGGATCCAGGGAGCCGACCACCCGGACGTCCTCCACACCCGGTTCTGGCTGGGCCACAGCCACCAGGCGCTGGGCGACCACCGCCGCGCCCTGGCGATCCACGAGGCGCTGGTGGCCGACCACGTCCGGGTATACGGGCCGGACCACCCCGAGACCCTCAACGCACGCCTCTGGCTGACCACCGCCCACGGAAGCGCGGGCGACCACCGGCGCGCGGCCGACCTCCTCGAACCGATCATCGCCGACCGCGCCCGCGTCCAGGGCGCCGACCACCCCGAGACGCTCCTCACCCGCCTTTCGCTCGCGCTCTCCCTTCGGAACGCCGAAGATCACCGGCACGCGGTGTCCCTGTTCGAAGCCCTCACCCACGACTACGCCCGGACACTCGGCCCCGACCATCCCGACACCCTCGACATCCGCGTCTGGCACGCGTCCACCTGCCAGATCGCCGGTGACCACCGCCGGACAGCAGCGCTGTTCGAAGGACTCCTCGCCGATCACACCCGGGTGTTCGGGTCGGACCACCCGAGCACGTTGCGATGCCGTCGCCAGCGCGCCTCGGCTTGGCGGGCCTGCGACGAGCACGCCCGTGCCCTCGCCGAATTCGCGTCCCTGGTGGCCGACCACACCCGCGTCGACGGGCCGGACCACCCGCAAACGCTGGACCTCCGCGAGGAGTTGGCACAAGCACACTCCCAAGCGGGCCACTACCGAAGTGCTGTGGAGTCGTACCTGAACCTGGTCGCCGACCGCGTCAGGATTCAGAGCCCGGACCACCCGGACACCCTCCACGCCCGCTGGTGGCACGCCTTCGCCCATGACGAAGCCGGGGACCACAGCCTCGCGAGCGAGCTCTTCGGCACCCTGGCCGCCGACCGCGCGCGGATACTCGGAGCCGACCACCCGGACACTCTGCTCGCCCGACAGTCACAGGTCTCCTCCTGCCGGGCGGCCGGTGACCTCCGGCCGGCTCTGCAGCTGGGCGAGGCCCTGGTCGCCGACCGCACCCGGATCCAGGGCCCGGACCACCCGGACACCCTCCACGCCCGCCTCCTCCTCTCCTGGATCCACCGGACCTCCGGCAACCACCTGCTGGGCATCCGACTCGACGAAGCCCTGGTGGACGACCGGGCCCGGATCCATGGCCCGGACCACCCGACCGTGCTCACGGACCGGAGCATCCTCGCCACCAGCCGGGGGTTCGCCGGCCTGCACCGTCAGGCCGTCATCGACCGGGAACTGCTGGTGGCGGACTGCACCCGGGTCCGTGGGCCGGAGCACCGCGACAGCCTCCTCACACGTTCCATGCTGGCGCAGAACATCCGCACCACCGGCGAACTCGACCGTGCCGCCGACCTCTTCGCGGAACTGATCGCCGTCCGGACCCGGTGTCAGGGCCCGGACCATCCGGACACCCTCGACGACCGGTCCGAGCTCGCCTACACCCACCGCCTTGCCGGACGCCATCGCCAGGAGGTCACCGAAAGGCAGGCCCAGGTCTCCGACCACGAGCGGGTGCACGGCCCCGACCACCCCGCCACCCTCGTCGCCAGGAACAGCACGGCCCACGCCCTTCGCCACGGGTGGCACCACGACCACGCCGACGCGCTCTACCGAGCAGTCCTGGCCGAACGCGGCCGCGTCCTGGGAGTCGACCATCCGGACACCTTCGACGTCCGGGACAGCATCGCGCTGAACCTCTTCCAGGCCGGCCGCTTCGGCGAGTCGGCAGCCCACTACCGCGAGGCCCTGGCCATCGCCGTCGACGCGCGCGGACCCGAGCACTCCGTCGTACGGGAACTCCGGTGCGACCTCGCCAAGGCCCTGATCCTCGACGGTGAGTCTGCCGCCGCCATCGCCGAGCTCTCCCGGACGGCGGAGGACTGGACGCGCCCCACCGGCCCCGGCCTGCCCGAGCTGGTCCACACCGGATGTGTCCTCACTTTCGCCCACCACCTGAGCGGGCAGCCCGAGACGGCCCTGCGCCTGGCCGCCGACCTGGTCACCGCTGCCACCGAGGCCCTCGGCGGCCCGGACGACGCCACGGTCACCGCCCGGCTGACCCAGGCACTCCTGCTGGCCGAGGGCGCTCGCCCGCTGCGGGCCGTCGTCCGGCTGGAGGAACTCGCCGAGGCCTGCGCCGAGAGCCGGGGCGTACGCAGCACCCTCACCCTGGAGGTCCGGCAGGCCCTCGCCCACGCCCGGCTGCGCGCCGGGGACGCCGACGGCGCCGTCCGGGTCCACGAGCGGATCATCGCCGACCGGATCCCGTCCGGGCACGCCTCGCCGACCGCCGCCCTCCGGACCGGCCACCGGGAGGCCGACGACGTCGCCGTCAGCGTCGGCGCCCAGCGCCCCGGCCCGTTGCCGCTGTTCCCCTCCCTCGCCGTCGGCCTGGCCCAGGCCCTTGCCGCGGACGGCCGCCGCGACACCGCCCACGAGCTGCTGGCGGCGGTCCGGATCGGCCGCGAGGCGCTGATGGACCCCGGCCACCCGCTGGCGACAGAGGCCCGCAGCGCGCTCACCCAGCTCCCCGACACCCTCGAATCCGACCGCACGCAGCTCAGCCCCCGCCGCACCGCCCCCGCCCCGTTCCCCCGCCGCTCCCGCGGCGCGATGCACCGCGCCGTCGAACCGCCGACGCCCCGCCCCGCCTGGCGCCCCCGCCTCACCCTCACCGCGGACCCGGCCGTGGGCGCCACCACCCACCTCGAACTGCGCCTGGAGTCCGTCGAGGAGGCCGCCGACCCGGCCGCCCTGCCCGAGCTGCGCCTGGTCGCCGCCGTCTCCCCCGACGCTCGGCTCGACCCGCCGGTCGCCGACCACAGCCCGGCCGGCCCGCCCGCCCGGTTCGCGCTCACCCCGGCCTCGCCCGGCCCGCACACCGTCCGGATCACCGTCTTCGACCGGGGCCACGGCGCCGTCCTCCAGGACCTCTCCGCCGTCGTGGACGTCCCCGCCACAGCCGCACCCCAGGAGCAGGAGTAATCGACGTGCCCCGGGACCTCCAAGTCCTCGTCCGGCAGAACCCCTCCGCCGACTACACCCGGCTGCCCCGGCAGACCGGTCCCGCCGCCGACCTCCCGCCGAAGGGCCCGGCCCCGCTGGACCTGGTCGTCTCGCTCCGCCGCCACGGCGACGAACTGCACATCAGCGCCTTCCGCCCGGGCGAGCGCGCTCCCAGCACCCGCCCGCACCGGGCCCAACTGGCCGTCCCCGCACCCGTGCTGCTCGCCAAGGCGGCCCGGCTGCGCGCCGTCTGGCGGGACCGGCTGATCGGCTACGACCCCGACCCGCTCAACCCCTACCCCTTCGCGACCGCCGTCGACTTCTCCCCGCACGCCGCCGTCGCCGAGCGCAAGGTCGCCGAACTCGCCGAGGAGGGACGGTACTTCCTGGAGACGATGTTCGACGGATCCGACCGCAGCCTGACCCGCTTCCGCGAGTACCTCACCACCACCCTCACCGAGCACGGCTCGCTGCGGATCAGCTTCGACTCCGACCTCCACCTGCCCTGGCCGATGCTCGCCGTGGACGGCGACCAGCCGGACCCATGGGCGGACTTCCTCGGCCACCGGCACCAGGTCGAGCAGACCGGCGCCGCCTATCCGCCGATCCAGCCGCCCAACTCCGCCCGCGCCAAGCCCGTCACCAGCCTCAACACCGACGACCAGCTGACCGGTATCGGCCGGGCGCCCGAGGTCCGCAAGCTGCTGGAGGACCGCTCCCAGCTGACCGTGCGCACCGAGTCGGACCTGCTGCTGGAGGCGCTGTCCACGGCCGTGCTGGACGAGGACGTCATGTACTTCTGGTGCCACGGCCAGTTCGTCGCCAACGACTCCCCGTACGAGCAGCTCGCCGTCCGGCTCTCCGACGACCGGCACATCGACGCCGAGCTGGTGCGCCGCCACCGCCGCCGCCACCTGGACCGGCCCGGCGCCGTCTTCCGGCCGTTCGTGCTGCTGAACGCCTGCCACACCGGGCAGTCCGCGGCGGCCGAACTCGACCACCTGGGGCGGGCGTTGGTCGACCTCGGCGCGGACGGCGTGCTCGGGCCGCAGCTGCAGATCCCGCAGGAGTTCGCCGCCGAGTACGCCTTCGCCTTCCTCGACCACTACCTGACCGGCGAGTTCACGGCCGGCGAGATCACCCAGCAACTGGTCCGCTGGTTCGCCCGCGAGTACCGCAACCCGCTGGCGCTCGCCTACTCCCTGCACTGCGGCATCGACAGCATCCTGGAGCTCAACCCGTGAACCCCACGCCCTCGACATCCGTACGACCCGTCACGGTGGACCTGGACGAGCACGGCCGGCTGCTCGTCCCCGGGACGAGGACGCCCGTCCCCGACGCCCGGGTCGCCGAGCATCTGGCCCGGCACCTGCGGATCCCCGAGTGGGCGACCGACCTGTTCGTCTACGTCCACGGCTGGCAGACCAGCCCCGACGCCGCCGACCGGACGGCCGCCACGCTGATCGACCGGGCGGCGGCACTGCACCGCGCCGCCCCGGCGGCCTACCCGGGGCTCACCGCCGGGTTCCGCCCCTGGTGCGTGGTGGTGCGCTGGCCCTCCTCCAGCCTGCCGGGTCTGCCCGGCTACCGGCGCATCCGGGAGCGGGCGCACGCGATGAGCGCCCGCGGCCAGGCCGGGCGCATCCTCGGGCACCTGCTCGGCTACCTCGACTCCGGCCGGGGCCGCCCGGACGCCCCGCGCGTCCTGGCCAACCGCCACGGCCAGTACCTCCACCTGCTCGGGCACTCCTTCGGCGGCCGCTTCCTCTGCGAGGCCGTCCAGTACGCCGCCGACCGCCCGGCCGGGCCGCCGGTGCTGAGCTGGTCGTCCCGGCCCGGCGACCCGGCCCGCCCGTTCACCGTCGACAGCGCCCTGGTGTTCCAGATGGCCGCGCCGCGCGACGCCTTCGACCGGCTGTTCCCCCGGCTGTTCCTCGGCCCCGGGCGCGCCGGCGCCCCGCTGCGCGGTCCGCTGGTCCTCACCCACTCCCGCTGGGACCGCGCCACCGGCTTCTGGCACCTGCGTGCCGAGGGCCTCCCGGGCATCGGCCACTCCGGCACCGGTTCCGCCCCGGTCGCCCAGTTCAGCACCCGGCTCCGCCCGGCCGACTCGCCGTACCCGCACGCCGAACTCGACCATCCGATCGTCAACATCGACGCCGGCCACGTCTACCGGGGCGGGCTCGCCACCCGGCTGCACCCCTCCGGCGCCCACTCCGACTTCCAGCACCCGGAGTCCGCCCACCTGTTGCTCAGCCTGGCCGCCCACTCCCGCTGAGCCGGGCGCCACGGCGTCGGGGTCGCTACGGGGTCTACGCCCGCGTGAACCCGTGGCTGCGCTCCACCTTCGCCACGTGCAGCGTGTAGCTCCGGTACCACTCGGCCCGCCCGCGCCGCTGCGCCGCCCGGTGCTCGGCGTCGCGCTGCCATTCACCGAGCGCGTCGGCGTCGCGGAAGTACCCGACGGTGATGGCCAGTCCGCCGGGGGACTGCGCGTAGTCCATGCCCAGGTACCCGGGGATGTCCTTGACCAGGTCCTCCATCCGCTCGTTGGTCTCCCGGTAGCCGGTCTGGTCCGGGGTCCGCACCGCACTGAACACGGCGACGTAGTACGGGGGTTCGAAGGCCTGGACGGGCGTGACGGCCGTGGCGGGCGCTTCCTGGTGATCGCTCATGCCGGCCACCGTAGGGCGCGGTGCGCCCGGCGATCCAGCCGTCCCACCGGATCAGGGACATTTCAGGGACGCCCGAGGGCCCGGGTCGGGGTGCTGCCGTACCCCGACCCGGGCCCTTCTCGGAGCGCCGCCGTCAGCGCTGGCGGACGCCCGTGAAGCCGCACACCGGTGTGCAGAGCGTGACGATGCCGCTGTAGCGGTAGTTGGTCCGCCCCCGCGAGATCGTGTGCACCGTCAACTTCTCCCGCAGGGTGGGCTGGTGGCAGCGCGGGCACACGGCCTCGACCGGCTTGCCCCAGGGCCGCTTGGGGTCGAGCTTGGTGATCGCCACCCCCATCAGCACCACGGACAGGCCGGTGCCGACGAAGCCGACCACCTGCCACACGCCCTTGCCGGACTCCCGGCGGTCGATCATCTCGTCGTAGCCGAAGGTGCCTCCGCCGCCGTGGTTGGACCAGATCCGGCACTCGTCGCTCCGGGTCATGGTCTTGCCGTCGCAGTCCGGAGGGGTGGTCGGGTCGGCCTTGCCGACGACCAGCGCCAGGAAGAGGCCGAGTCCGGCCAGGAGCACCAGGACCACCAGCGTCGTCGCCCGGCTTCGGCCGGTCTGCAGGCGCGTGCGCTCCTTCACCGCCGTCTCTATCACAGCGTGCGCCATGTTGCTGCCGTCGACCGCCACCACGTGTCTCCTGTTGTTCGCGTTCGGTACCTCGATGCCCCCGGCGGACCGGAGTTGACACGAACCCACCATGATCAGGGGGCTGTCGGCCGGGACTTGGTGAGACCTTGACCTCACCGTGACCCGACCGACGCTCAGCTCCGGTGCGTGAGTGACGCGAGGTAGTCGGCGGCCTTCCCGGGGTCGAGGAGCCAGTTCTCGACGTCCGCCGGATCGTCGAAGGAGTTGGCGAACCGGTCGGCCACGGCCCGCAGTCGCCCGGCCGCACCGAACAGCTCCACCGCGTGCGGGGGCGCCGGGAGGAGCATCGCGTTCGTCCAGGTGGTGACGACCCGCGCGGCGCCGGCCCAGAAGCGGTCGAAGGCGGCCTGCTGGAAGTCCCGGTCGAAGGGCTTGTCGCCGTGGGCGAGGATCGCCTCCAGGTAGAAGGCGGCGCACTTGGCGGCGTTGTTGGCGCCCTGGCCGGTGACCGGGTCATTGGTGACGACGACGTCGGCGACACCCAGCACGGCGCCGCCACCCGGCAGTTCACCGACCGGGCGGCGCACCACCGGGGTGAAGCGCCCGGCCAGGATGCCTCCGGCGTCGGTGAGTTCGACGCCGGCCCGGGTGCGGTCGTACTCCCAAGGCGTGAACGTCCTCATCAACTCCAGCATCACCCGCAGGTGTTCGGCCGGGTCGCGGAGCCCGTCGAAGGCGTCCGCCGGGCCGCCCGGGAGGGCCTCCCAGAGCAGGATGTCGCACGGCCCGTCGGCGGTCAGCGCCGGCAGGGTGAAGAACTCGCCGACGCCGGGCACCAGGTTGCAGCGCACCGCCGGGAAGTCGTGCTCGGGGCGCGGCGCGAGCCCGTACACATAGCTCACGGCCAGCGCCCGCTGCGGACGCTGGTACGGGGACCGTTCCTCGTCGCGTTCGAACAGCGCGGCCAGCTTGCCCTTGCCGCTGGCGACCAGCACCAGGTCGTAGGAGCCGGCGAGGTGTTCGAGGTCGGCGGGGCTCACCTGCCGCAGCTCCACCCGGCCGCCGCGCCCGGCGAAGGTCTCCAGCCAGGTGGACATCTTCAGTCGCTGGTCGACGGACTGCGCGTAGGCGTCCAGCCGCCCGACCCAGTCGATCACTCTGGTCCCGTCCGGTGTGCCGACCGACACCCCGAGGCCCTCGATCCGCGGCGCCCGTTCGGCCCACAGGTCCAGACCGAGGGCGCGTTCGGTGCGCAGCGCCGAGTCGAACATGCACTGGCTGGACAGCACTCTCCCGTCCCGCACCTCCTGGGCGTCACGGTCGGTCAGCAGTGTGACGTCGTAGCCGTGGGACTGCAGCCCGAGGGCCAGTTGGAGGCCGGCCTGCCCGGCACCGACGATCAGAATCCTGCGCATCGTCCCTGCTCTCCTGGTGGTCCGTCCGACCGGGGCCGCCCGCTCCGGGCCGGTTGCCAGTGGCTTGGATATCAGTCCGGAGCGTCCGCGTCCACGGCGCGAACGGGCCCGCGCGCGCCGGGGCGGGGACGAGGAGGACCGCGGGCGATCGGATGTCGAGGTGAAGAAGTCGCCGTTTCCGTGATCCGCCCCGGCCGGCGGCGCCTGGCCAACGGCCTGCCCCGGCCGATTGCACCTGGCCAACGGCCTGCCCCGGCCGATAGCGCCTGGCCATCGATCCGCCCGGCCGGCGGCGCGTGGCCAACCCCCGGGGGACGCCGCAAGCTGGTGTGGTCAGCGTGTGCGGGCGCGTCCCGCGCCGGCTCCCCCGTGACGAAGGATCCCCATGGCTGCCACCACCCCCGCCCCCACCCCCACCGACGGCGGCGTGCGCGCCGTCCAGGTCGCCGCTCCGGGAGGGGAGCCGAAGCTGGTCGAGGTCCCGCTGCGCGAGCCCGGCCCCGGTACGGTCCGCATCGCCGTCGAGGCGTGCGGTGTCTGCCACTCCGACCTGCTGATCACCGGCGGCATGCTGCCCGGCACCACCTTCCCGGTCACGCCCGGTCACGAGATCGCGGGCCGGATCGACGCCCTCGGCGACGGCGTCGAGGGCTGGAAGGTCGGCGACCGGGTCGCGGTGGGCTGGTTCGGCGGCAGCTGCGGGCGCTGCGAGGCCTGCCGCCACGGCGACGCCGTCCTCTGCCCCTACCTCCAGGTGCCCGGCGCCGCCTACCCCGGCGGCTACGCCGACTCCGTCATCGTGCCCGCCGACGCGCTCGCGGCCGTGCCCGACGAGCTGACCGCCGCCGAGGCCGCGCCGCTGGCCTGCGCCGGGATCACCGTGTTCAACGGCCTGCGCCGCTCCTCCGCCCGCCCGGGCGACACCGTGGCGATCCTCGGCCTCGGCGGCCTCGGCCATCTGGGCGTCCAGTTCGCCCACGCGATGGGTTTCCGCACCGTCGCGATCGCCCGCGGTGCGGAGAAGGAGCCACTGGCGTACCAGCTGGGCGCGGACCACTACATCGACAGCACCGCCGGGAACGTCGCGGAGGCCCTCCAGGCACTCGGCGGCGCCAAGGTCGTGCTGGCCACCGTCACCAACGCCGATGCCATGTCCGCCACCGTCGACGGCCTGGGCCGCCGCGGCGAACTCGTCATCGTCGGCGCCTCCGTCGATCAACTCGCCATCAACCCGCTCCAGTTGATCTCCCGCGACCGCACCGTCCACGGCCACTCCTCCGGCTCCGCCCTCGACACCGAGGACACCCTGCGCTTCGCCGCCCGGACCGGCGTGCGCGCCTGGATCGAGGAGCTTCCGCTGGAGGAGAGCGCCGCAGCCGTCGCGAAGATGAGCAGCGGGCGGGCCCGTTTCCGGATGGTCGTCACCACTGGTCGCTGATCCCGCTCGCCCCGCCCCCCTCGCGGGTCAAGCGTTGGCAAAGACCCCGCCGTCCGGCGGCCGATCGACGACGCTTAGGCTGGTACGGGCTCGAACGACCCGCCCGATGGGAGCATCGGCCCGGGGCGGGCCCGCAGACGCCGGAGTACCCAGGGGGGACACAGCACCATGCGCGAAGAGCACGGGGACGAGTACGCGGAGGGATACGGGGACGACCACCTCGTCCACGCCGACCACCGGGAGGCCCCGCCCCGGCCGCGGTCCCGCCGGGTGTGGCTGGTGGCGGTCGGCGGGGTGTTCACCGCACTGGTGGTCGTCGCCGGGTACGGCGCCTACACCATGCTGGGCGCGGTGTCCGGCGGCTCCTCCCCCGGCGGGAGCAGCACCGGTCCGACGGCCGCGAAGGAGCCGCAGGCGCCGCCGACCGCCGAGCAGGCCGACGCGGTCGCCAAGGACTTCC
This sequence comes from Kitasatospora sp. NPDC023176, assembly GCF_055560495.1. Taxonomy (NCBI): domain Bacteria; kingdom Bacillati; phylum Actinomycetota; class Actinomycetes; order Kitasatosporales; family Streptomycetaceae; genus Kitasatospora; species Kitasatospora sp. NPDC023176. The sequence goes on from NZ_JBVHIP010000002.1 coordinate 39,373, forward strand.
TGACAGCCTGGGGCCGCGGGGACCTCACCGTCGCCGCCGGCCTCACCGACCGTCCGGAGGCCGCCCGGGCGGCACTGGCCTCGTTCCACGACGGCGTGTCGGCCCGCTCCCTCACCCTGACCGGGACGGGCCCCGCAGCCGCCGGGACGACCGGCGAGCCGACCGTCGGCTACCGGGTGCGGGCGGAGTTCGACGGCACCACCGAGGCCTGGGAGTACGAGAGTGCGCTGGGCGCCGTACGGGCTTCGGACGGGCGCGTGCTGGTGCGCTGGGCGCCGACCGTGGTCCACCCGAAGCTCGCCGCGGGCCGGACCATCACCGTGAAGGCTCTGCCCGACCCGGTGTCCAAGCCGACCGACCGCAAGGGCCGACCGCTGGACGCCTTCCCCTCGCTGCGGTCCGTGCTGCCGCAGATCGCCCCGCCCGACGGTGCGAAGGTCGTCACCGGACAGGCCGTGGTGCTGACCGGCGGGGGCCAGGACGCGGAGGAACTGTTCGTCCTCACCCCGCCGAGCGCACCGCGGGTCAAGCTCACCATCGACGCCGACCTCCAGCAGGTCGCCGAGGAGGCGGTGAAGCAGCAGTCGGCGAGCGGCAAGCCCGCCTCGCTGGTGGCGGTCCAGCCGAGCACCGGCAACATCCTCGCGATGGCCTACGCCTCGCAGGACGGCTTCAACCGCGCGGTCGGCGGCGGGCAGGCGCCCGGTTCGACGATGAAGGTGATCACCGCGGCGGCGCTGCTGGAGGCCGGGGTGACCCCGGACACCGCCGCGCCCTGCAAGGAGACCACCAACTCCCCCAGGACCTGGCACAACGACGAGCCCGGCAACCACCTCGACTACACGCTCAGCGACGACTTCATCCACTCCTGCAACACCGGCTTCATCGACAAGGGCCTGGAGAAGCTCCAGCTCGCCACCCTGGCCACGGTCGCCCGCGACCAGTTCGGACTGGGCCTGCAGTGGCGGATCGGCATACCCAGCCGGGACGCCACCATCCCCGCCCCGAGCACCAAGGACGAGGCCGCGGCCGCGTACATCGGCCAGGGCCAGATCCAGGTGAACTCGCTGCTGATGGCCTCGGTCGCCGCCACCGTACAGAGCGGAACGTTCCGTCAGCCCGTCCTGCGCGAGGACGTCAAGCGCGTGACGGCCCCCGGGAAGCTGCCCGCCGACGTCGCCCAGGGCCTGCGCTCGATGATGGCCCGCACCGCCACCCAGGGCACCGCCCGCACCCCGATGTCCGGACTCAGCGGCCAGATCGGCGCCAAGACCGGCACCGTCGAGGCCGGTTCGAGCCAGGCCACCAACAGCTGGTTCATCGCCTACCGCAACGACCTCGCCGTCGCGGCCGAGGTCGAGGGCGGCGGCCACGGCAACAGCGCGGCGGGCGTGGCGGCCGCCCAGGTGCTGAAGGCGGGCGGCAAGGGCTGACCGCGCCCGTACCCGGAGCAGTTCGACCTGCTCGGGGGTCTCACGCGGTGGGTGTGCCCGCCGACCTCGACGGTGTACCCCTTCGGCGGCTCCAGGGCGCTCCCCCACCACCGCCCCGGCACGCGACGGCGATGCTCGCCGCCGCGCTGCCGGTGGCGGCCGCGCCGGGCGTCACCGGGGCGCTGCTGACCTGCAACGAGACGAACACCGCCTCCCGACGGGTGATCGAGGCCAACGGCGGCAGGCTCGTCGCGGCGGACGGCGGCAAGCTCCGCTACGTCGTACCGACGACCGCCTGAGCCGCCCGGCCTCATGGCCGCGCCCGGCTGTCAACTCCCCGGAAACCGCTTGGCACCCGGCGGTGGCGTCGGCCAGGATGACGACCGTGACGCCGAACTACCCCTGTGTGTGCTGCGGTCACCTGACCATGGACGAGCCCCCTGGCTCGTACGAGATCTGTCCGGTGTGCTTCTGGGAGGACGACTCCGTCCAGCTGCGCTGGCCGGACTACCCGGGCGGAGCGAACCGCCCGTCGCTGATCGAGGCCCAGAAGAACTACCAGGCCTTCGGAGCCTGCGAGGAACGGTCCGTGGAGCACGTCCGCCCGCCCCTGGGCGACGAACCGCAGAACGGCGGTTGGCGACCCGTCGACCCCGAGCGCGACCACTTCGAGCCCCGGGGCGTCCAGTTGGCCGCCTGGCCGGTCGACCGGACGGTGCTCTACTGGTGGCGCTACCGGCACACGGGCTTCTGGCGGCCCGCCGCTTCCTGATGCCGTTGTCAAGCGGCCATCCGATCACGCTAACGGGCAGGTCCGACACCGAGGTGCCATGCGCCGGCCGCGAGGTCGAGCGTCGCCGTGCGGTCGGGCCGGGCCGACCGCTGCTGCCCGAGTCGCCACTGTTCTGCGAGAGCCCACGGCTCGACGGTCACCTCGCTGGCCGAGGCGGCGCCGACGGTGGCCCCCGGCACCGGCAACGAGCCCACCGAGAGCAGCAGTTGGGCGCAACGATCGAACCAACCGATAAATCCGGCGACAGGGGCGGCCCGCCCGGGACAATGGTCGCCATGGATGAGGTCGAGGTCGAGATCGTCGTCGCCCATTCCGAGCGCGCGACCCTGCGCGTCGGCGACGTGTTCCTCAAGGTGGACGCCGATCGGGCGCGGATGGACGTCGAGGTCGAGGCGATGGCCCTGGCGCCGGTGCCGACCCCGGAGGTCCTGTGGTGCAAGCCGCCCGTGATCGCGCTCGCCGCTCTCCCGGGGAGGGCGCTCGGCCGCCTCGGCGAGCCGTCGACCGCGTCGGCGGCGGCATGGGCCGCGGCGGGTGCCGCCGTCCGGAGCCTGCACGACGCGCCCTTGCCGCCCTGGCCCGGCCGGAGCCTGGACGCGCTGGCGGCGGACCTCGACGGCGAGTGCGCGTGGCTGGCGACCAACGGCGTCCTGCCCGCCGACCTGGTCACCCGCAACCGTGCGGTCGCCGAGACGGCGCTGCGGCCGTGGACTCCGGTGTTCACCCATGGGGACCTGCAGCTCAGTCACGTCTTCGTCGACGGCGACGCGGTGACCGGCATCATCGACTGGTCCGAGGCGGGCCGGGGTGACGCGCTGTTCGACCTGGCCATCCTGACGCTCGGGCACGAGGAGCACCTCCCCGACGTCCTCACCGGTTACGGCACCGACGTCGACCTCGACGTGATCCGCGCCTGGTGGTCTCTGCGCAGTCTGCTGGCGATTCGCTGGCTGGCCGAGCACGGCTTCGACCCGTCCGCACCGGGCTGTGAGATCGACGTGCTGAGGTCCCGGATGTGAGACCACCCGCTGCCGCGCTCGGCAGGCGCGCGCCGGCACCGGTCGGCCACCCCAGGTCCAGGCGCAGCCGCCACCCCTCGACGCCCGAAGGTGCCCAGGATGTCCGCACCCCCGGGATCGGCACGGTCCGACGGTCGAACTCGGCGTCGAGCCGGGCGACCAGGCGGCCGAGATCGGTCCGGGCGCCGTCGGGGAGCCACCGCAGCGCGGCTTCCCAGTCGTCGCGCGCCAGGACCGGGTTGCACGGGCCGCCGCAGAGCTCGGGCTCGGGCAGCGCCCGCCCGGACTGCCCGAGGTACCGCCGGCACCGGGCCGGCGCCGAGAACACCGCGTCCGGCTGGAGCCGTTCGTCCGCCAGTCGCCGGATCGCCGCCCGGGTGAGCCCCGAGACGCTCCGGATCCGGCGTACGGGCACCACTCGTGCGGGCCGCCACCGCTCCGCGCACAGCCCCTTCGGCCGCCTACGCGGCATGACTCCGTGAGATCAGCATGGCGTCATCCTGGCCCGAAGGACCGTCCCCGACCAGCGCATCACCCCCCGGCCCCGCCGACGACGACATGCGCTGCCAGCGGGCCGCCGGGGTCGGTCAGTTGAACTGGTCCGGGTCGGGGCCGGTACGCAGCTCGCGGTCGCCGGAGGCGATGGCGGTCATGTCCTGCTCGGTGAGCTCGAAGTCGAGGACGTCGAGGTTCTCGCGGATCCGGGCCGGGGTGACGGACTTGGGGATGACGATGGTGCCGAGCTGGAGGTGCCAGCGCAGGACGACCTGGGCGGGCGACTTGCCGGTGCGCCGGGCGATGGCGGTGACGGCGGGGTCGTCGAGGACGGCGCCCTGGGCGAGGGGGCTCCAGGCCTCGGTGGCGATGCCGTGGGCGGCGTGGAAGGCGCGCAGTTCGGCCTGCGGGAGGCCGGGGTGGAGTTCGATCTGGTTGACGGCGGGGACGAGCTCGCCGGTGTCGAGCAGCCGCTTCAGGTGCGCGGGCTGGAAGTTGGAGACGCCGGCGGCGCGGATCCGGCCCTCGGCGGCGAGCCGCTCGATGGCGCGCCAGGTGTCGGGGTAGCGGTCGCGGGCGGGGGTGGGCCAGTGGATCAGGTAGAGGTCGACGTGGTCGAGGCCGAGCTTGGCGAGGCTGGTGTCGAAGGCGCGCAGGGTGGCGTCGTAGCCCTGGTCGGCGTTCCACACCTTGGTGGTGACGAAGAGGTCCTGGCGGGCCAGGCCGGAGGCGGCCAGGGCGCGGCCGACGCCGGACTCGTTGCCGTAGATGGCGGCGGTGTCGATGCTGCGGTACCCGGCTTCGAGGGCGGAGGTGACGGCTGCGGAGGTCTGGTCGTCGGGGACCTGGAAGACGCCGAAGCCGAGCTGGGGGATCTCGACGCCGTTGTTCAGCCGGACGGTCGGGACGTTGGGGGTGCTCATGGTGGTGGTTCCGGTCTCTCGGAAGGTGGGTTGGGTGGGGGTGGAGCGGCCCGGCGGTTGGCGGTCGCTCACTGGTGGACGGGGATCCGCGCCGCGGGAGCCACGGCACCGGCCGAGCGGTGGTCCCGGCGCTCCAGGGCGGCGGACCAGACGGCCAGGACGAGCGCGGCCGCCGCGAGCAGGGCACCGACCCAGTTGGGGGCGGTGTAGCCGAGGCCGGCGGAGATGACGAGGCCGCCGAGCCAGGCCGCCAGCGCGTTGCCGAGGTTGAAGGCGCCGATGTTGACGGCCGAGGCCAGGGTGGGGGCGCCGTGGGCCTGGTCGAGGACGCGCTTCTGCAGCGGCGGGACGGTGGCGAAGCCGAGGGCGCCGACCAGCAGGATCGTCACGGCGGCGGCGATCTTGTTGTGCGCGGTGAGGGTGAACAGGGCCAGCACCAGCGCCAGGCCGCCCAGCGTCCCGTACAGCAGGGGCATCAGCCTGCGGTCGGCGTATTTCCCGCCGAGCAGGTTTCCGAGGAACATCCCGACGCCGAACAGGACCAGCAGCCAGGTGACGGCCCCGTCGGAGTAGCCGGCGACGTGGGTCATCATCGGGGCGATGTAGGTGATCGCGGCGAAGACGCCGCCGAAGCCCAGGACGGTCATCGCCATCGCCAGCAGCACCTGGGGGTTGCGGAAGGCGGTCAACTCGCCGCGCAGGTGGCCGCCTTCGGGGCGGGGCAGGGCCGGGACGAGTCTGGCGATGCCGAGCAGGCCGAGCAGTCCCAGGGCCGCGACGCCGACGAAGGTGGTGCGCCAGCCGACGGCCTGGCCGATGTAGGTGCCCAGCGGGACGCCGACGACGTTGGCGACGGTCAGTCCGGTGAACATGGTGGCGATGGCGCCGGCCTTCTTGTCCGGGGCGACGAGTTCGGCGGCCACCACCGAGCCGATGCCGAAGAACGCGCCGTGGGCCAGCGAGGTCACGATCCGCCCGACGAGCATCAGCGGGAGGTTCGGCGCGGCGGCGGACAGCAGGTTGCCGACCACGAACAGGCCCATCAGCAGCATGAGCATCGTCTTGCGGCTGATCCTGGTGCCCAGCACGGTCATCAGCGGGGCGCCGATGACCACGCCGAGCGCGTAGCCGGTGACCAGCAGGCCGGCGGTGGGGACGGACACACCGTAGTCGCCCGCGATCTGGGGCAGCAGACCCATGATCACGAACTCGGTGGTCCCGATCCCGAAGGCCCCGATGGCCAGGGCGAGGAGTGCGAGAGGCATGGCGAGACCCTTCATACGATGACTTCAGCGCCTTACAGGCCTCCACAATAGTTGCAGTCGCTTCATATTGGCAATCGCAATGATTGCAGGCGCCAGAGATCGGCCCCGGTCACCCGACTGTCGCCGTCACCACCGGGTCTGCGTCGTCACCACAGGATCGGCGCCGTCACCATCCGACCGTCGCTGCTGCCATCCAAGATCGTCGGCGTTCATCCGGGCAGCGTAGGCCCGCCACGGACAGCAAAAGGCGAGGGGTCCAGGACCTCCTCGCCACTCTCAAGGTACCGCGCGCGGGGGGCCTTGCGGCAAGGCCCCCCTCAGGGCGCACAATCGTCGCCCGAGGCCGGAACCTGGCGTTTTGCGCGGTTCAGACCGTATGCGGGTCAGTGACCGATACGCGGCCTCGTCCAATCACTCACTGGGGGATGTACCGATGATCGATGTGATCGTGGTCGGCGGCGGGCCGACCGGCCTCATGCTGGCGATCGAACTGCGGCTCCAGGGCGTGGAGGTGGTGGTACTGGAGCGGCTGACGGAGCCGACCCGGGAGTCCCGCGGCCAGGGCCTGCACGTGCGCAGCGTGGAGATGATGGACCAGCGCGGCTTGCTGGAGCGGTTCCTCGCGGTGGGCGGCAAGTTCCGGATCGGCGGCTTCTTCGGCCACATCCACAAGCCGTGGCCGGAGAGCATGGACACCGCCCACGACTACGGACTGAGCGTCGAGCAGCCGGTCACCGAGCGGCTGCTCCAGGAGTACGCGCTGGAGCTCGGCGCCGTGATCCGGCGCGGCCAGGAGGTGGCCGGGCTCGACCAGGACGAGGACGGGGTGACCGTCGAGCTGGCGGACGGCAGCCGGCTGCGCTCGCGCTACCTGGTGGGCTGCGACGGCGGCCGGAGCACGGTGCGCCGGCAGCTCGGCATCGCCTTCCCCGGCGAGCCCTCCCGGGTCGACACCCTGCTCGGCGAGCTGTCGCTGGCCGAGGCGCCGGAGGTGATCGAGGCCGTGGTCACCGAGGTCCGCCGGAGCGAGCTGCGCTTCGGCGCCATCCCCCGGGGCGAGGGGGTCTACCGCGTGATCGTGCCCGCCGCGGACGTCCGCGAGGAGCGCGGCGAGGCGCCCACCCTGGAGGAGTTCCGGCAGCGGCTGCGCGCCACCGCGGGCACCGACTTCGGTGCCCACGCGCCCAGTTGGCTGTCCCGCTTCGGCGACGCCACCCGGCAGGCCGAGCGGTACCGGGTCGGCCGGGCCTTCCTCGCCGGGGACGCGGCGCACATCCACCCGCCCACCGGCGGCCAGGGCCTCAACATCGGCATCCAGGACGCCTACAACCTCGGCTGGAAGCTCGCCGCCGCTGTCCAAGGCCGGGCCCCCGCGGGCCTGTTGGACAGCTACCACGCCGAACGCCACCCGGTGGGCGCCCGGGTGCTGGCCAACACCCGGGCCCAGATGACGCTGCTGGGCTCCGAGCCCGGCGCGGTCGCGCTGCGCGAGCTGCTCTCCACCCTGATGGACTTCGAGGAGGTGAACCGCTACGTCACCGAGATGGTCTTCGGGGTCGGGGTCCGCTACGACCTGGGCGAGGGCCCGGAGTTGCTCGGCCGCCGACTGCGGGACGTCCGGCTGGAGCGGGGGCGCCTGTACGAACTGATGCGCGGCGGCCGGGCGTTGCTGCTCGACTCCACCGGCGGCGCCCTCTCGGTGGCGGGCTGGGCCGACCGTGTCGACCATGTCGCCGACCCTGTCGAGGAGTTGGACGTCCCCGCAGTGCTGCTGCGGCCCGACGGATACGTCGCCTGGATCGGCGCGGACCAGCCGACGCTGGACGAAGCGCTCACTCGGTGGTTCGGCGCCGCCACCGCCTGAGCCGGTCAACTGCCGTGCGGCGGGCCCGGGTCGACCCGGACCAGGGTGCGCTGCACCGTCCCGTCCGGCTGGTACACGGTGCGGTACAGGTACGGCTGGTCCGAGCCGGGAAGCAGCACGACGCCCTCCTCGACCACCGGCCGCTGGTCGACGATGGCCCTGAGCCTGCGGCCGGCGTCGGCGGGGAACTCCGGCTCCTGGGGCCGTCGGTGGCGTCCGGCCACGATCCGATCACCCGTCCTTCCTCACTGGGGGCCGAACGTCCAGCCCGCCCGGGAGTCCGGGCGGGCTGAGCATCCGACACGCTACTGCGGGGTCGCTACATCGCGGTGACCTTGATCATCGCGAACGGGGCGCCCTGCGGGTCGGCGGCCACCGCCATCCGGCCGGCCACCATGTCGAAGGGCGGGGCGAGGACGGTGCCACCGGTCCTGACCAGGGCGTCGACGGTGGAGTCCACGTCGTCGACCGCGAAGTAGGTGAGCCAGTGCGCCGGGGTGCCGGGCGGGTCGTTGCTGAGCAGCGTGGCGCCACCGACCGGGCGACCGCCGATCTTCAGCTCCCAGTACTCGATGTCGCCCTCCACCGGCTCCATCTCGATGCCGAAGGCCTCGCCGTAGAAGGCGGTGGCGCCCTTGATGTCGCTGGTGTGCAGTTCGTTCCAGGTCAGCGCGCCGGGCTCGTTGACCACCTGGGCGCCGGAGAAGTCCACCGCCTGCCAGACCCCGAAGACCGCGCCCTGGGGGTCGGCGGCGATCAGCATCCGGCCGAGGCTGCCGACGTCCATGACCGGGACGAGCAGGGTGCCGCCCGCCGCGACGATGGCGTCCTGGGTGGCCTGGGCGTCGGAGCTGGACAGGTAGCTGGTCCACACGGTGGGCGGAGTCGGCATCCCCTCGGGGGCCATCGCCGGGCCGATGCCGGCCGCGGCCTTGCCGTTGAGCTGGCAGACGGCGTAGCCGCCGAACTCGGCCGGGCCGGGCTGCCCCTGCCAGCCGAAGAGGTCACGGTAGAAGTCCAGCGCGGCCTGCTGGTCCTTCGCCATCAGATCGACCCAGCACGGGGTGCCGGTCACGTACGGGGTGGTGACTTCGGGCATGGTCGCTCTTTCTCGCTCGTGAGGTCCCCCGCCAGTCACCCTCCCGTCCCGCCCCGGGATCCGCCACCCGAGACGTGCCGCAGTGGAGCTTGCGGCGGCGGAGGCGCGAACCGGCCTGCCCGGCCTGGGCACAGCGGTGACCACCAGTACGGTGGCAGGCCCGGTTGGGACGCGGGTGTGCGCTTCCTCCGGGATCTCCGCGCCACCGGCCCACGCCGTGCCGGGCTCCCGGCACACTGCCCTGGCCCGGGGGATCGCCTTCAGCGCCGTGGCGTTCCTCGCCCGGCCGCCCAGCATCCTGCTCAGCCGGGGCGCCACCAGCACCACAGACGGCGGCACCCTCCCCCTCGCCGTCCTGGCCGGCCTGAGCACCGCCGCGGCGGGCCTCGGCGACGGCGCGGGCCGGGACCGCCAGGTGCGTCACCCGCCCGCTGACCTACTACCGGCCGCACGCCGCGCATCCGAACACCTCCGGGATCGTTGGTTCTGACGCGGCGCGGGCCGGGTGTGCTCTCCGGAGCGCCCGGGCGCACGGGATCCGAGCGAGGAGTGCGACATGGGGCGAATCACCCGGCGGGGCTTCGTGACGGGCGCAGCGGGAGCGCTCAGCGGGCTGGTCTCGCCCGGCCCGACGGTCGGGACCAGCCCGGGCGGGCCACGGGAGCAGGCCGCACCGGCTGTGGGCGAACACCGCCTCGGGGAACGGGACTTCCGCGGTGTGTGGCTGACGACGGTGGCCAACCGGGACTGGCCCTCCCGGCCCGGTCTCCCCGCCGACGCCCAGCGCGCCGAACTCCTCGCCCATCTCGACCGGGCGGCGGAGCGGCGGCTGACCGCGGTGGTGTTCCAGGTCCGCCCGACCGCGGACGCCCTGTGGCCCTCCCCGTACGAGCCCTGGTCGGCCTGGCTCACCGGAGTGCAGGGCAAGGACCCCGGTTGGGATCCCCTGGGCACCGCCGTCACCGAGGCGCATCGGCGCGGCCTGGAACTGCACGCCTGGTTCAACCCGTACCGGGTGGCCACCCACACGGACCCGTCCCGGCTGGTACCGACCCACCCCGCCCGCCTCCACCCCGACTGGGTGGTGGCCCACGGCGGGAGGCTCCACTACAACCCGGGCCTGCCCGAGGTCCGCCGCTTCGTCCAGGACGCCGTGCTCGACGCCGTCCGCCGCTACGACCTCGACGGCGTCCACTTCGACGACTACTTCTACCCGTACCCGGTGGCGGCGCAGCGCTTCGACGACGACGCGGCCTACGCCCGGTACGGGACGGGCTTCCCGGACCGCGCCGCGTGGCGGCGCGACAACATCGACCTCCTGGTGCGGGAGACGGCCGCGCGGATCAAGGAGATCGACGGCCGGGTGCGGTTCGGGATCAGCCCGTTCGGGGTGTGGCGCAACGAGGCGACCGACGGGCGCGGCTCGGCGACCACGGCGGGGGTGCAGGCCTATGACGACCTGCACGCCGACACCCGCAGGTGGGTGCGCGAGGGCTGGCTCGACTACATCTGCCCGCAGCTGTACTGGAACATCGGGTTCGCCGCCGCCGACTACGCCGTCCTGGTGCCCTGGTGGGACGAGGTGGCCCGGGGCACCGGCGTCGACCTGTACCTCGGCGAGGCCCTGTACAAGGCGGGTGATCCGGCGCAGCCCGCCGCCTGGCAGGACCCGGCCGAGCTGTCCCGCCACCTGGCGCTGGCCGGGCACCGGCCCTCCGTCCGCGGCCACTGCTTCTTCGCCGCGAGGGAGGTCGCCGAGGACCGCATCGGGGCGATGGCCCGCGTCGTCGCCGACCACTACCGGGCGGAATCCCGCTGAGCGTCCGTCCGTCCCCGGCCGTTCGCTCCCCCACCCGGTCAGGGGTGCGGCAGCCGTTCCAGGGTGCCGCGGTCGTTCAAGGGTGCATCCGAGCCCCCTTGAGGATCTTGTCCACCGCGTTCCGCGGCCCGTGGACGGCCAGTCCCACCAGGTCCAGCTGCTCGGTGCCCACCGCGCGGACGGTGGCCCGGTTGGCCCGGTCGTCGCCGGTGGTGAACAGCTCCGACGTGAAGACCGAGCAGGGCGTGGAGCGGGCGAGCGCGCGCCGGTGGGCGCCGGCCAGCGTCTCCTTCGTCCCCTCGAAGACCAGCACCGGCTGGCGGAACATCGGCAGGTACGTGACGTCGTCGGCGTCCCGGTACGGCTCGCCGATCACCTCGGGGTGGGCCGTACCGATGCCGCTGGTCAGGAAGGCGGTCACGTTCAACCGCTGCCACGGTTCGAGGTCCTCGCGCAGCAGGACGGCGATCTTGGTGTCGAAGCGGACGGGCGCGGCGGCGTCGTCCGACGCTGCCGCGCCGGTGACCTGGGATTCCTTGCGGTCGGTGTTCATGATCCGAGACTGCCGGTCGCCCGCCGCCACCGTCTTGTACGTTCTTTGCATGGTGTCCCGGCAGGAGGTCTCCGCCTGGCGCCCGGCCGTCCCGGGCGTGGTGGAGGTGCTGCACGCCCACTTCACCGACCACGTCTACCCGATGCACGTCCACGACGCCTGGACCGTGCTGATCGTCGACGACGGCGCCGTCCGCTACGACCTGGACCGCCACCAGCGGGGCACCCCGGACGGCGCGGTCAGCCTGCTGCCGCCGCAGGTGCCGCACAACGGCTCGACCGCCACCGCCGGGGGTTTCCGCAAGCGGGTGCTCTACCTCGACATGACCCAGCTGGACGCGCGCTACATCGGCCCGGCCGTGGACGGCCCGGACCTCGCGGACCCCTTGCTGCGCCGGCGCGTCGGGCAACTCCACGGCGCGCTGGCCGAGCCGGGGGACGAGTTCGAGGCCGAGAGCCGGCTGGCGTTCATCAGTGAGCGCCTTCGCGCGAGCCTGCGCCCGCGCCGCTCACGGACGCAGGCCCCGGTCGCCCGGGGCGTCGCAGCCGACCTGCGCGACCTGCTGGACGCCCGGCTGCTCGAAGCCACCACCCTGGACCAGGCCGCCCGGCTGCTGCACGCCCACCCCGCCCACCTGGTCCGCGCGTTCAGCACGGCCTACGGCATCGCGCCGCACCGGTACCTGATGTCCCGCCGGGTCGACCTCGCCCGCAGGCTGCTGCTCGACGGCCGCCCACCGGGTGAGGTGGCGACGGCGGCGGGCTTCTACGACCAGTCCCACCTCACCCGGCACTTCAAGCGGGTGCTCGGCACGACTCCCGGCCGCTACACCCGGGCTGGTTGAGTTCCAGGGTGCACAGCAGGAACGACAAGAGGACGTGGAGGGCGATGGAGCTGACCATCCTGGCGGTTCCCGACTGCCCGAACGCCCCGCTGCTGCGGGAGCGGCTCGCCGAGGCCCTCGGCGGACGGCCGGCCCGGGCGGTGGACTGGGTGACGGTGGTCGACGGCGAGCAGGCGGAGGCGCTCGGCCCGCACGGCTCGCCGACCCTGCTGATCGACGGCACCGACCCCTTCGCCGAACCCGGCCAGCCCGCTGCCCACTCCTGCCGGCTGTACCGGGACACCCACGGCGCGCTCTGCGACACCCCGACCGTCGACCAGCTGCGGCAGGCACTGCGCTCCGCTCGGTAGGCGCCGCTCGGTAGGCGCCGCCGGGCCGCGATGGCGGGCGGCGATGGCCGGGTATCGCCGAGGGTGATCTGAACCGGGTGCTGGGCCTGGCCCGTTGATGAACGGCCCTGCTCAGCGCGGCACCGGCGTTGATCCTGTGTTGATCGGGGTGTGCGAGCGTACTGGCTCCACCGGGGGCCGGTGGACAGCTTGCAGAGAGGCGCATTCGGATGGTCAACCACCGCAGCAGCACCCGCATCGCAGCCCGACTCGCCTCGGTGGCGGTGGCCGTGGGGCTGGCCGTCCTGCCGCAGGTCGGCGCGTCGGCGCAGGCCGCGCGGCAGGGGGGCACCCAACAGGCGGCCGGGAGCGTGACGGGGCCGGGTGGCGAGCAGCGGAGCGACGAGTGGAACGCCACCGGGGCCTGGTGCGTGACCTGTGTGAAGCCCAAGCACTGACCCCGGTGCTCACTCCTCGGCGGGCAGGGTGACCAGCTCGCCGAGGAGGGTCGCGACGTCGGCGGCGTCCGGGAGGCCGAGGCTCTCGAAGATGGCGTGCGCCTCGTGCAGGCGCTCCCGGGAGGCGGCCGGGCGGCCGAGTTCGGCGAGGGAACGGCCGAGGACGACCAGTGCGTACCCCTGGTCGCGGCGGGCGCCGGTCGCCACGGTGATGGCCAGGGCCGTCTCCGCCTCCTCGGCCGCCTGTCCGGCCTGGCCCAGGGCGAGCAAGCACTCGGCGAGGCGCACGCCCGCCAGGGCCTCCCGGTCGCGGCGGCCCGCGGCGGCGGCGACGGCCCGGCACTCCCGGCAGCGGTCGGCGGCCTCCTGGTAGCGGCCGAGGCCGTGCAAAGCGAGGCCGAGGACGTAGAGGGTGTACGCGGTGCCGGCGGTGTCGCCGAGTGCGCGGACCTCGGGCAGGACCCGCTCGCAGGTGTCGGCCGCCTCCTCGGCCCGGCCGTGCCGGACCTTGGCGAGCGCGGCGTTGACGGTGCCGGTCACCGCACCGGAGCGGTGGCCCAGTTCGCGGGCGAGATCGACCGACTCCTCGAAGCGGCGGATCGCCTCCTCGTTGTGGCGCAGCGTCTGGGCGATCACGCCGAGGCCGTTGAGCACCTGGCGCAGGATGACGGTGTCGCCGGCCGCGCGGCTGGCCCGTTCGGCGAGTTCCGCCTCGACGCGGGCCTCGTCCAGCCGGGTGGCGGCGAGGGCGAGCCCGAAGCGCAGGAACCGGGCCCGGCCTTCGGCGAAGCGGTCGCCGCCGGTGGTGGCGGCGCCGACCAGGGCGAGCACCGCTGCTTCCAGCCGGTCGCCGAGTTCGCCGGGTCCGAAGGGGCTGAGGGCGATCAACAGGTCGGTCACCGGGCGGAGTCGGGTACCCGGGCCGGCCTCGCCGGCGATCCGCCCGGCCAGCGCGATGGCGCCGGGGCCCTCCGCCCGGGCCCAGGCCCGCGCCGCGGACAGGTCCCGGAGTACCGGGCCACCGCTCTCGTGCCCGTCGGTGCCGGCGTCACCGAGCGCCCCGGCCACCGGGTCGCCGGGCACCGCGAGCTGGAACGCCGTACGGGCGCCGGCCAGCAGGTGGCCGAGCAGCCGGGCGCGGGCCGCCGTCTCCTCCTCGGTGTCGTCGGCGCCGTCAGCGCGGGAGACGCCGTCAGCGCGGGAGGTGCGGGAGGTGCGGGAGGTCCGACGGGCGAAACCGCGCAGCAGGTCGTGGTAGCGGTAGCGGCCGGCGGTGAGCGAGTCCAGCATCGCGGCGTCGACCAGGGACTCCAGCAGTTCCTCGGCCTCGTCCGCCGGGAGGTCGAGCAGTGCCGCGGCAGCGTCCAGGCCGAGGTCGGGGCCCTCGCACCAGGCGGCCAGCCGGAAGGCACGGGCCTGGTCGGGGGTCAGCTGGCGGTAGCCGAGTTCGAAGGCCGCGCCGACGGCCAGGTCGCCCATCCGCAGCTCGTCGATCCGGCGCTGTTCGTCGGCGAGCCGCTCGCCGAGGCTGGCAACGGTCCAGCGCGGGCGCGCGGCGAGCCGAGCGGCGGTGATGCGGACGGCGAGCGGCAGGTAGCCGCAGGCCGCCGTCAGGTCCAGGGCGGCCTGCGGCTCGGCGTCCAGGCGGGGCCGGCCGATCACCCGGCCGAGCAGGTCGACGGCTTCCTCGGGGGTGAAGACGTCCAGGTCCAGCTGGACGGCGGCGGGCAGGCTGCTGGGGCGGGTGCGGCTGGTGACCAGCGCGGCGCAGTCGGGCGAGCCGGGCAGCAGGGGGCGGATCTGCGCGGTGTCGCGGGCGTTGTCCAGGACGACCAGCAGGCGACGGCCGTCGGTGAGCGAGCGGAACAGCGCGGTGCGGTCGGCGGTGCTGTCGGGGATGGCCTCGGGGCGGGTGCCGAGCGCGGCCAGGAAGGCGGCAAGCACGTCGGCGGGGCTGGCCGGGAGGGCGTCGGCGCCGCGCAGGTCGGCGTACAGCTCGCCGTCGGGGAAGGCGCCGCGGACGCCGTGGGCGGCGTGGACGGCCAGCGCCGTCTTGCCGACGCCGCCCATGCCGACCACGGACACCATCGGCAGGGCGTCCCGGGCCGGGGCGCTGAGGGCGGCCCGGATGGTCTCGACCTGGGCCGATCGGCCGACGAAGTCGCCTGGTGCGGGAGGGAGTTGGGCTGGTCTCGGCGCACCGGAGGGGGCTGCGGGCGGCACCGGAGCCTCATCCGCCGCCTCCACGACCACCTGCGGCTCCGCCGGGGCCCCCTCGCACTCCTCCCCACTCAGGATCCGCCGGTGCAACTCGGAGAGCTCCGGCCCCGGCTCGACGCCCAGCTGCTCCACCAGCACCTCGCGCACCCGCCGGAACGCCGCCAGGGCGTCGGCCTGCCGGCCGCTGCGGCTGAGCGCCCGCATCAGCAGGGTGTGCGGCCGCTCGCGCAGCGGGTGCTCGGTGGTCAGCGCGGTCAGCTCGGGGACGCAACGGGCCGCCCGGCCGAGCGTCAGGTCGAGGTCGAGGCGTTCCTCCAGCAGGGCGAGCCGTAGCTCCCCGAGCCGGTCGCGCTGGCGCTGGGCGTACGGGCCGGGGATCCCGGCCAGTGGTTCGCCCTGCCACAACTCCAGTGCCTCGTTGAGCAGTTCGCGCGCCTGTGCGGGGCGGCCGGCCGTCGCCTCGGCCTCGGCGCGGATCGCCAGCCGTTCGGCCCGCTGGGCGTCCACCGCCTCCGGGGGCAGCACCAGCCGGTAGCCGTCGCCGAGTGAGACCAGGACGGCGGGCGTGCCGTGGCCCGGTTCCAGCAGTTTGCGCAGCCGCCAGGCGTAGGTGCGCACGGTGGTGATCGCGGCCTGGGGCGGTTCCTCGCCCCAGAGCGCCTCGATCAGGTCGGCCGCACCCGCGGCCCCGCCCGGGCGCAGCAGCAGGACGGCGAGCATCGCCTGCTGCTGCGGACTGCCGAGCCGCAGGGCTTCGCCGTCACGCCGGCCGCGCATCGGTCCCAGCACCGAGAACCCGAGCCCCACGAGTCCTTCGACCACGCCGTGCCCCCTGTCCGGCCGCGGGTCACGCGGCTGTCGATCTTCATTCGTTCGGTGCACAGAGTAAGCAGACGAAGGGCCCGGTGCCGAGACCCGAGCGGCACCGGCGGGGGCGCTGCACGGCCGCGTTGATCGGCCGTCGATCGGGGTCGCGCGGGCGTTGACCTTCGGTCGATCGAGCGTTGATCGGTCCTGCCTAGTGTTTCTGATGCCGGAAGGGTCGCGGAGCCTACGGAACACCGGTGAGCCGGTTCGTCTGACGACAACACACTGGATCCCGTTGACAAGGTGGTTCGCCATGAACGACATCCTCGAGCTCGACGTCCTGGAGATCAGCGCCCCGGCCCAGGAGGAGACCGAGGCGCAGAACGCGGCCGCCAGCGGTTCCTGGCCGTTCTCCTGCAACTCGACCCGCAACTCGCGCTGCTGCGACTGACGTCGAGTTCCCGGTGCGGCGGCCCCTTCCCCCCCGGCCGCCGCACCGGACCCACCGCCTCCCCCTCCGCCCCCTGTAGGAGAGCCCGCCATGCCGGACAGCCCGACCTTCGCCTGTGGCGAGGTCGCCCTGCTGCGGGCCGCCGTCCGGCCGGCCCGCGCCCTGCCCGAACACCCCGCCCCGCGGGACACCGACCTCGACCAGCTGCGCGCCGCACTCCGCGACGACCTGCTGCGCGAGGCCGTCGCCGTTTCCAGCCCCTCGCTCAGCCGGGTGCTCGACCTGGTCGAGGCGGGGCTGCCGGTGCGGCCCAAGCAGCTGCGCAAGGCGGCCCGGGCGCTCACCCGGTACCGGCTGCGGATGTCCGACCGGGCCACCCCGTTCGGCCTGATGGCCGGGGTCGCCACCGCCCGCTTCGCCGACCACCCCGCCGTCCGCTGGGGCGGGCAACCGCGCAAGGCGGCCCGGCCCGACCAGGAGTGGCTGACCGGGCTGGTCGCCGCGCTGGAGCGCGAGCAGCCCGTGCTGCGCGGGCTGCGGGTGACCGCCAACGACCTGTGCCAGGTGCGCGACGACCGCCTGGTGCTGCCCTACCTCCCGGTTCCGGGCGCGGAGCAGCGCACGGCCGGGCGGGAGCTGTCGGTCCGCCGTACCGCGGCGATCCGCACCGTGCTGGAGCACGCCGCCGAGCCGCTGTCCTGGACGGACCTGCACCGGGCCGTGCTGGCCGCCCACCCGCAGGTGGAGGACGCGGCGGTGGACTGGCTGCTGGGCGAGCTGGTCCGCACCCAGATCCTGCTGACCGACCTGCTGCCGCCGGCCACCGAGCCGGATCCGGTCGGGCACCTGCTGGCCCGGCTGTCCGACCTCCCGATCGCGGACGAACTCCGGTCCGTGCAAGCCGACTTGGCCGCCTACGAGCGCACCGCTCCCGGCGCCGGACTGCCCCGCTGGCGGGCCCTCACCGAACGGATGCGGCGGCTGCACCCCGCCGAGCGGCTGGTGCAGGTCGACCTCGGCCTGGACGTCGAGGTGCGGCTGCCGCCCGCCGTCCGCCGGGAGGTCGAGCGGGCCGCGGACGCCCTGTGGGCGGTCTCGGCGGGGCGACCGGGGCCGGCCCACCTGCGGCAGTACCACGAGGACTTCCTGGAGCGGTACGGCCTGGGCCGCGCCGTACCGCTGCTCGAACTGCTCGACCCCGAACGCGGCCTGGACGCGCCCGCCGGCTACCTGCTGCCGCGCAGCACCCGGGCGCTGCGGCCCGGCGAGCCCGCCGACCTGCGCGACGACCTGCTGCTGGCGCTCGCCCAGCAGGCCGCGGCGAGCGGCGAGCGCGAGCTGGTGCTCGACGACGCACTGCTGGCCCGACTCGGCGACCCGACCGGCAGCGGCACGACCGACGACGGCACCACCGACACCGCGCCGCCCTCACTGGACCTGCTGGTCGAGCTGCGGGCCGCCTCGCCCGAGGCGCTCGCGGACGGCGAGTTCACCCTGGTGGTGAGCGGCGTCGGCGCCACCGCCGGGGCGATGGCGGGCCGCTTCGCCCCGCTGCTGGGCGAGGCCGGCCGACCGCTGACCGAGTCGGTGCGCACCCTGCCCACCGACAACCCGGAGGCCGTCCGCGCCCAGCTGGACTTCCGCACCCCGCGCGCCCACACCGGCAACGTGGCCCGGGTGCCGCAGCTGCTGCCTTACACCGTCACGCTCGCCCAGTTCGCCGACCGTACGGCGGCGGACACCCTCGGCCTCGCCGACCTCGCGGTGGTCGCCGACCACGCCCGGCTCGCCGTGGTCTCCCGCCGGCTCGGCCGCGAGGTGGTGCCGACAGTGCCGCACATGCTGGCCACCGACGTCCACGCGCCCAACGCCGCCCGGCTACTGGACGAGCTCTCGCGCAGCGGCGTCGGCGCCTGGCCGCGCTGGCGCTGGGGCGCCGCCGACGCGCTGCCCTTCCTGCCCCGGGTGCGGCACGGCCGCACCGTGCTCAGCCCGGCCCGCTGGCGCCCCGAGGACGCTGCGCTGCGCGACGCCGCCCTTCCGTACGAGCGGTGGTCGACCCGGCTGGAGGAGTGGCGGCGCCGCTGGCGGGTGCCGCGCGTGGTGCAGAGCGTCAGCGAGGACCAGCGGATCACGCTCGACCTGGCGGACGACCGGCACCGGGAGCTGCTGCACCACGCCTGGACCGGCTCCGCCGACGGCCACCTCCAGGAGGTGCCGCAGGAGTCGGCCGGCTGGCTCGGCGAGGGCGGGCGCAGCAACGAGCTGGCGTTACCGCTGGTCCGCCGCTCCCCCGGAACGACCCGCACCCCGGCCGTGGCCCCGCCCCGGCGCCGCACGGTGCACAGCCCCGGCTCCTCGCCCTGGCTGTACGCCAAGCTGTACTGCTCCACCGCCCGGCAGGACGAACTGCTCGGCCGACAGCTTCCCGAGCTGCTGGCCGAACTGCCGGCGGCGGTCGACCGCTGGTTCTTCATCCGCTACCTCGACCCGCAGCCGCACCTGCGACTGCGCTTCCACGGCAGCCTGGCCGCGCTCTGCGCCGAACTGCTGCCCGCCCTCGGCGCCTGGGCCGACCGGCTGGCCGCCGCCGGACTCGCCGAGCGGCTCGTCCTGGACGGCTACGAACCCGAACTGGAACGCTACGGCGGCCCGGCGGCGATGGCGGCCGCCGAGCGGGTGTTCGCGGCGGACAGCCGCTCCTGCCTGGTCCAGCTGCGGCTGCTGCGCGAACGGCGCCTGAACCTCGACCCGTTGACCCTGGTCGCGGCCAACTACGTCGACCTGGCACACCACTTCGGCGACCTCGGACTGCTGACCCGCCGCTACCGTGCCACCGAACGGCACCAACTCCCCCCGGCCGTACGGGGACAGGCCCGCACCCTGATCGACCCCAGCGGCCACTGGACGGAACTCGGCCGACTTCCCGGCGGCAGCGACCTCCTCGCCTCCTGGGACGAGCGCGCGGCCGCCCTGGCCGCCTACCGCGCACGCCTGGACGAGCGCTGGAGCAGCACCGACACCGCGCTCGGCGCGCTGCTGCACCTGCACCACAACCGGCTGATCGGGGTGGACCGCACCGGCGAGGAACGCTCGCTCGCCCTGGCCCGGCGCACGGTCCGGGCCTACCACGGACGGCTGGCCGCGCTCGGCACCGCCGGAGCCATTGGAGCCGCCGGAGCTGTCGAACCCGTCGGAGCCGCCGGAGCCGCAGGAGTCGCAGGAGTCGCAGGAGCGATCGCATGAGCCCCTCCACCGACCGCGCCATCACCATCACGCCGCTGCGCGAACGCGCCGCCGCAGCCGTCGCCGCCACCGCCGAACGGCTCGCCGACCCCGAGCGGGTGGCCGCCGCCCTCGCCGCCACCGGCCGCCCGTGGGACCGGAACGGCCTCGCGGGCGGCGCCCCCGGCATCGCCCTGCTGTACGCCGAACTCGCCCGCTACGACGACACGTTCCGCGGCACCGCGCACACCTGGCTCGCCCTCGCCGCCCGCTCGGCCCGCGCCGCCGCACCCGGCACCGGGCTGTACGACACCGTGCCCGCGCTCTGCTTCGCCCTGCCCCGGGCCGCCGCCGGCCCGCAGGACTACCGCTCGGCCCGCGCCCACCTGCGCGGCGAGACCGCCGTCCTGGCCGAGCGGCTGGCCCACCGCGAGCGGCAGCGGATCGCCGACGGCACGGACCACACCGCGCTGGAGTCCTACGACCTGATCTCCGGCCTGGCCGGGCTCGGCGCCGTCCTGCTCGACCAGGACCGCCCGGCGACGGAGGAGGCGCTGAGGAGCCTGGTGGCACTCACCGAGCCGCTGGCCGGGCTGCCCGGCTGGTGGGTCGCCCAGGACGTCCACAGCTACCGCACCGTCACCCCCGGACTGGGCCACGCCAACCTCGGGCTGGCGCACGGCGCCCCGGGCCCGCTCGCGCTGCTCGCGCTGGCCTGGCGGCAGGGGGTGCGGGTGCCGGGGCAGGCCGAGGCGATCACCCGGCTGGCGCAGTGGCTGCTCGGCGAGGTCCGGACGGACCGGGCCGGGCCGTGGTGGCCGGCCTCCGTGGAACCGGCACCCGGCATCGCGGAGGCACCCGGCGTCGCGGAGGCACCCGGCCGCCCGTCCTGGTGCTACGGCTCCCCCGGCATCGCCCGCGCCCTGCAACTCGCCGGGCTGGCACTCGACGTGCCGTCCTGGTGCCGCACCGCAGAGGCGGCGCTGCTCGCCGCCCTGGACCGCAGCGGCGAGGCCCTCACCGACGCCGGGCTCTGCCACGGCTGGGGCGGACTGCTGCAGTGCGCCTGGCGCATCGCCCAGGACGGCACCGACCGCCGGACGGCCCAGCGCCTCCCCACCCTGGCCGCCCGACTGCTTCAACTCACGGACCCAGATGGCCCGTTCGGCTTCGTCGAGCCCCGCACCAGGCACGGCTGGACGGACGACCCGGCCGGCTTCCTCACCGGCGCCGCCGGAGCCGCCCTCGCCCTGCACACCTTCGCCACCGACCACGCCCCCGCCACCTGCTGGGACCGCGCCCTGCTGCTCGCCTGACCGCCGCACCACCGGCCCGAGCGATCGGTGGCACCCCCCACCCCGCACCCCACCACCCCGAGGCCCGCCGCCGGACGCCCACCACCCCGACGCCCGCCGCCCGAGGCCCAAGCCACCCAAGGTCGCCGGTCCCCCGGCGCTGATCGAGGCCCCGCCGGCCGATCCCGAGCCGGAGGCCCTCCGCCTGCCCTGGGCGCCCTGACCATCCGCACCAGGGGGCATGGCGGAAATCGTCATATGCGTGTCCTTGCCGCCAACGGCCGGGCCCGGCCAGGCTGGGGAGGTGAGCAGCCCGCGCATCGTCTTCGCCGTCTTCCCGGACTTCCAGATCCTCGATCTGACCGGCCCCCACGAGGTCTTCACCCATGCGGGGCGGCTGACCGGCGGCGTCGTCATCGACACCGTGGCCGCCGCGCCCGGACCGGTGCCGGCCAGCAGCGGTCTCGCCGTCTCCCCGACCCGGACCATCGACGAGTTCGACGGACTCGACGAGGCCGACGCGCCGGTGGACACCCTCGTCGCCGTCGGCGGTGAGGGCGTCCACCAGGCCTGCGAGGACCGCCGGTTCGTCGACTGGTTCGCCCGCACCGCCCGGCGCTCCCGCCGCACCGCCTCGGTGTGCAGCGGCGCCTTCCTGCTGGGCGCGGCCGGACTCCTCGACGGGCGGCGCGCGGTCACCCACTGGTCGCACTGCGCCCGCCTGGCCGAACGCCACCCGCTGGTCACCGTCGATCCCGACCCGATCTTCGTCCGCGACGGCGAGCTGTGGACCTCGGCCGGGATCACCGCCGGCATGGACCTCGCACTCGCCATGACCGAGGCCGACCACGGGCCGGAGGTCTCCCGCACGATCGCCCGCCGACTGGTGATGTTCGTCCAACGCCCGGGCGGTCAGGCGCAGTTCAGCGCCCAACTGGCCGCCCAGCGACCGGAGCGGGCACCCCTGCGCGAGATCCTCGCCTGGATCGCCGACCACCCCGACGCCGACCTCGGCGTGCCCGCCCTGGCCGCCCGCGCCGCGATGAGCGAACGGAACTTCACCCGGGTCTTCCGGGCGGAGACCGGCCGCACCCCCGCCGCGTACGTCGAGAGCGTCCGGGTCGAGGCCGCCCGGCGGCTGCTGGAGACGACGAGCGCCAAGCTCGGCGCGGTGGCCCACTCCTGCGGCTTCGGCACCGTCGCGACCCTGCACCGCAGCTTCAAACGCGCCCTGCACGTCACCCCCGGTGACTACCGCAGGCGCTTCTCCGCCCACCCCGTCCAGGTCTGAAAGGCCCGCCCGTGCGCATCGTCATCCCGCTCTTCGACGGCTTCACCGCTCTGGACGCCGTCGGCCCGTACGAGGTCCTCCGGATGCTGCCGGAGGCCGAGGTCCTCTTCGCCGCCGCCACTGCGGGCGTCCACGCGGACGGCGACGGCTCGCTCGGCCTCCTCGCCCCCGCCTCCTTCGAGGACGTCACGGCGGCCGACGTCCTGCTGGTCCCCGGCGGCCCGGGCGCGCGCCGCGGGCTCGACGACCGGCTGCTGCTGGACTGGATCCGCCGCATCCACGCCACCAGCACCTGGACCACCTCGGTCTGCACCGGCTCCCTGCTGCTCGGCGCGGCCGGCCTGCTCGACGGCCTGGCGGCCACCACCCACTGGAGCGCCGTCGACACCCTGGAGTCGTACGGCGCCAGGTACACGGCGCAGCGCGTCGTGGAGCAGCCCGGCGGCATCGTGACCGCCGCCGGGGTGTCCTCGGGCATCGACATGGCGCTGCGGCTGGCCGAACTGATCGCCGGCCGGGTCGCCGCCGAGGCCTTCCAGCTCGCCATCGAGTACGACCCCCAGCCGCCCTTCGACTCGGGCTCCTACGCCAAGGCCTCCACGGAGGCGAAGGAGTACCTGGCGAACGGTCCGCACCGCTCCGCCGCGCGGCCGCAGGATCGTCCGTAAATCGGTTGATCGCGGGCCGGCGGGTCGCCAGTCTTGCCCGGTGACTCTGGATCTGGCCCCCTTCAGCCTGACGTGGGCCGAGGTTGACCCCGCCCGCCATCCCTTCGACCACGACGCCGCAGCCGAGGTGGTGCGCGCGCTCGGGCCCGCCCACCGGGCGCCCGCCCGGCCCGACTTCCACGTCCTCGATCCCGCGTCCTCCGCCTGGCGCTCGGACGTGGGCACTCCGTGGGCCGACGCGATGTCCTACGCGCTGGCGCAGCGCTACGGCCGGTGGGCGCTGGGCTGGCGCTGGTCGGTCGGCGAGGCGGACTACGACGGCGGACCGGTCGGCACCTGGTGCTGCACCTCGCACTCGATCACCACCCCGGAGGAGACGGTCGGACGCGTCGTCAGCTCATTGTGCGAGTGGCGCGATTGGCTGGAGCTGCTGGCCGGCCGGTTCGAGGCGTACCCCCTGGATCCCGCCGCCGTCGACGGCCAGCGGATCCTCTGGGAGCGTGCCGTCCGGAACCTGATCCAGCAGGTCTCCGACTTCACCGGGCACGAGAGCGCCTGGTTCGGGCACTGCCGGCAGGTGCTCACCTGGTTCCTCGACCGCTGGGGATTCGATCCGGCGGCCGCCGAGCGGCTGGTCGGGCAGGCGATCGGCGGACGGTTCAAGAGCTGGACCGCCCCGGACCTGGTGCTGATCGACGACGTCGCCGAGCGGATCGCGCGCTCGCTGCGGCCGGAGGACAGCGGCGTGCGGCCGGACGGCCCCACGCCGGACCACCTGGCGGGCTGGCTCACCACCCGTGGCACGATCGCCTGGCCCGAGCCGTCCGCAGCTGCCGCGGACGGACCGGTGACCCCGGCCCGCGACGGCGCCGCCGAGTCCATCCGTGCCTTCGACGCCGCCATCGACCCCGCCCGTGCGGACGGCCTGCTCGCCGCGCTCGACCTGCTGCGGGCCGACGCCGCGCGCGGTGCGGACCTCGACTTCGGCCTGCTCCGGCGCTGGCAGCAGCACGTCCTCGGCACCGCGCGGCCGCCGGAGTTCCGCACCCTGCCCGCCTTCGCCAAGGAGGGCCGGGAGCGCTACGGCATCGGCCCGGACACCCGGGCCCGGCTCGACGCCTGTCTGGCCGAGAGCGCGCCGGATGCCGCGCGCCCCCTCCCACTGGCCGCCCGCGCCGCGCGCGCCTACCTGGACGTGTGCTTCTTCCACCCCTTCGACGACGGCAACGCGCGCTGCGCCTTCCTCGTCCTGGTCTTCGTCCTGGCCCGCGAGGGCGTCGCCCTGGACAGCGTCGGCCTGCTGCGCCGGCTGGGTTACCGCGCCGCCGACCCGTCGGGCGCGGTGTTCCTCGCCGGCTTCCTCGACACCCACCTCGCGGAGACCCGCCGCCGGGCGGCCTGAGCGGCCCCGCCGGTGCGCACGAGAAGTCGACCCGTCCGACGTCCGGTGTCCAGCCGCCCGTTGAGCCCGCCTCAGCGGTACCAGCTGCGGATCGCCGCCGCGCTCTCCCGTACGTCGGCGTTCCCGGCGCGGATCCGGGCGGCCAGCTCCACGGCCTGCTTGGGCTCGGCGGTCACGATCACGCCCGAGGCGCTCAGGTAGGAGGCGGCGACCACGGCGGCGAAGTGCTCGTTGGCGGACTCCAGGGCCGGGGCGCGGATCAGCTGGTGCATCAGCGCGGCCGCGCGCTGGTGCACGGCACCGTACACCGGCACGTCCATGACCTCGTCTGCGTGCCGGGCCACGGCGGCGGCCAGGGTGCCGTAGTCGGTGACGTCCGGGTCGTTCGGCAGGAACTGGTGGGCGATGTCGAGCAGCCAGACCCGGTCGATCCGCAGGATCACGCCGCGTCCGCCGTGGCGTCGCGGGTGCTGCGCGGGTAGGGCCCGAACTCCTCCTCGAAGGCGGGCGCCCAGGCCTGGGCGAAGTGGGCGGCGGCGGTCAGGAACCGCTCGCGCCGTTCGTCCGCCTCCTCCGCCAGCACCCTGCGGGCGTAGTCCGGCAGGCTCATCCCGGCGGCCTCCGCGCGCTGCTCCAGGGCCTCGTGCACGGCGTCGTCCAGTCGGACGTTCAGCTGCTTCATGGCGGCGAGCGTAGCCGCCGGTAGCGCCCGCTACAAGGCGGCCTCAGTACACCGGCGGCCGCCCCAGCCGGGCCATCCGCCACACCGTGGCCCAGCGGATCGGGCGGCGCGGCGGGCACGGGGTGCGGACGCCCTCCAGGAAACCGGCGCACCACGCCCGCAGCCCGGCCCTCGGCGGGCGCCGGCTCAGTGTGTAGAGCGTCCAGGAGGCCAGGTAGAGCGGCACCAGCGGGGCGGGCAGGTGACGCTTGGCCAGCCAGACCCGGTTGCGGGCGGTGCGGCGGTAGTACCCGGTGTGCCGGGCGGGGTCGGTGCGCGGGTGCCGGAGCAGCAGGTCGGCGCGGTAGTGGACGGTCCAGCCGGCGTCGAGGGCGCGCCAGGCGAAGTCGGTCTCCTCGTGGGCGTAGAAGAACTGCGCGCAGAAGTCGCCCACCTGGGCGAAGACGTCCATCCGGATGGCGTGGCCGCCGCCCAGGAAGCCGGTGACCTCGCCGGAGCGCAGCGGGCCGGCGGCGCCGAGGCGCGGGACGTGCCGGCGCTGGGTGTGCCCGGTCTCGTCGGCGATCCGGAAGCCGACCACGCCGAGGCGCGGGTCGTCCTCGAAGGCCTCGCGGACCAGCCGGAAGGTGTCGGTGCGGGGCAGCAGCCCGTCGTCGTCCAGGTTCACCACGACGTCCACGCCGCCGAGCCGGCGCAGCCGTTCGATGCCGGCGTTGCGGCCGCCGGGGATGCCGAGGTTCTCGGGGAGTTCCACGGCGTGCACCCAGGGCGGGAGTTCGGGCAGCCGGGCGCCCTGGCCGAGGACCACGACCGTCGCGCCACCGCCCTCCTGGGCGGCCACCGAGTCGAGCAGCGCCCGCAGTTCCCGGGGCCGGTCGCCCATCGTCAGCACCACCACGCCCAGCGTCACGCCCATCCGCAACCGCTTCCTATCCGCCGTTCTCCACCCGGACCGCCAGCGCGGGCCAGCGCGCCGCCCACCGGCCCAGCCGCTCCGCGTCCAACGGGCCCCGCGGAAGCAACGACGCGTCCGGGTGGAAGGTCACGCAGGTGCCGGTGGTCCCGTCGGGCTCGACCGGGTCCAGACCGGTCGCCGGCAGGCCGTGCTCGTAGCGCTGGGTCCAGGCGCCGTTGAGCCGGCGGTTGGTGTGCAGCAGCCGGGTGCTCAGCGCCGCGACCACGGACATGCCCCGGCGCGGGTGCCCGTCCGGGAGCGCCTCCGCCCCGGGGTGGTCGAAGAAGCGCAGGTCCTTGGTCGCCATGACCGGCTTCTTGACCACCTCGCCGCGCTCGTCGACCCGGGTGTCGGTGCCCCGCCCGTCGTCCCGGACGGAGACCGCGCCGTCGGCGTGCAGGGTGACGACGCACCGGCCGCTCCCGCGCGCGGCCGCCTCGTCGGCGGCGTACGCCAGCACCTCCAGCACAAGGTGCGCCACCCCGCCCGGCGCGTACCCGGCCGCGTCCGCCCGGATCCGCGCGAGGTGCTCGCCGTCCACGGCGGCTGCCCAGTCATGGGTGGTGTTGCTCCAGTCGGCCCTGCTGCTTCCGTCCATCCGAGGAGTATGCCCGAGCCCTCACCCGCCGCCCGTCGATCCCCCAACGCATGGCGCTGGTACCGCACTTGCCGCCCGCCCCGGGCCCGCACGACCAGCCCGTGTCGGCCCTGGGCCCCCGCGGCGCCGTCTGCGGCCGGGCCGCGCGGCGGCGCGGGGCGCCGCCGTCAGCCGGTGACCAGGCGGCGGCCGCTGATCTCGGCGGGCCGGATCCGGACCCAGCAGGGCCGGTCGCCGCCTGCCCAGGGGGCCGCGCCGGGCAGGTCCTCGAGGCGGCGCCGTTCCTCCGGGTCCTCCACGTAGCGGGCCGAGCCGAGGGCGAGCACGCTCCAGCCGCGTCCGAGGTACTCGTCGATGCGGTCGACCTGGAAGGACACCTCCGCGCCCGGCTCCGGGGCGGTGGCGGCGCGTTCGCCGGTGCGGTAGGCGAAGGTGGCCCGGTCGACCACGTAGTTGACGGGGTAGACGGCCGGGCCCGGGCGCACCGGCAGGGCGATCCGGCCGATCCCGTGGGAGCCGACCAGTTCCCAGCACTCGGCGTCGGTCAGGTCGAGCAGCCGGGGCCGTGGGCCGGGCGCCCCGAGGCCGGGCGGGGCGTCGGCGCGGCCCTCCAGGAGTTCCTCCCGGCTCATGCCGAGGGCGGCGGCGATCCGCACGAAGCCGCCGGGGTCGAAGGCGGGCCCGGCTTCGGTCAGGTGGCGCAGGTACTGGGGGGCCATCGCGGCCTGATGGGCCAGGGCGTCCTCGGTGAGGCCGAGTCGCTCACGCCGTTCGGCGATCCGGCGGCCCACGGCGATGGGGTCGGGGTCGGGGGTGTCGTTCACGGTGGTGGCTCCTCGGCTCGCCAAGGGGGGGTGCCCGGGCCGGTGTCCGGGCGGTGACCAGGCCGGATCCATCCAAGCGTCCGGCTCACCCCAAGTCGAGCAACGGCAGGGCTCCGTGCGTGTCGAAGCCCGCCATGGCGGGTGCGGGAACCCGACCTTGATCCCCCATCCGCCGCCTGCGATCATCCCCCTGACGCGGAATCATGTCCGCTTCGTTCAACGGGGAACAACGGGGAACAAGGAGAAACATCCGTGATCGTCGTGACGGGTGCCACCGGTACGGTCGGGTCGAAGGTCGTCGTGGGCCTGCGGGAGCGCGGCCGGGAGGTGCGGGCGCTGGTGCGCGCCGGGTCCGTGGGCCCGGCCGAGTGGGACACCGCGGTCGAGCGGGTCGCCGCCGACTTCGCCGACCCGGCGTCGCTGGACACCGCCCTGGACGGGGCCGACACCGTCTACCTGCTGGTCGCCGTGCACCCGGAGATGGCCGAGCACGAGAAGAACGTGATCGACGCCGCCGTCCGCACCGGCCGCCGCCCGCGGATCGTGCTGCACGCCGCCGCGGGCATCGAGTACCGGCCCGAGGGCGTGCGCTTCGTCGGCGCCCACGTGACGGGCCTGGCGCACCTGGAGGCCTCCGGCCTGCCGTGGACGGTCCTCGGCCCGAACGGCTTCTACCAGAACTTCCTGGGCACGGCCCCGACCGTCAAGGCCGGCCGGCTGGCCGTTCCGGGCGGCGCGGGCGCGGTGTCGTACGTGGACGCCCGGGACGTCGCGGCGGCCGCCGTCGAGGTGCTGGCGACGGAGGGCCACGAGGGCGCGGTCTACACCCTGACCGGCCCGGCCGCGCTCACCCACGGCGAGGTGGCCGCGCAGCTGGCCGCCGCCACGGGCCACCCGGTCGCGTACACCGCGCTCGCCCCCGAGGCGGCCCTGGACGGCATGCTCGGCACGGGCTGGGACCCGTGGCGCGCCGAGGGCATGGTCGAGCTGTACGGGCTGTACGCGGCCGGGCGGGCCTCGGCGGTCAGCTCGGACGTGGAGAAGCTGACCGGCCGTCCGCCGCGCTCCTTCGCGGAGTTCGCCACCGAGCACGCGGACGCCTTCCGCGCCTGAGCCGCCCGAGCCGCCCGAGCCGGCTGAGCCGCCTGGTCCGGCGCCGGGGTGAGCCACCGCCCCGGCACCGGACGGATCCTGATCGTCAACGCTGCGTCAAGACCCCCCTGCACACGCCTTACCGTGCGCTCCGGCCGGGCGCATACTGTGCTGCGCGCGGCGAGCGCCCGGTGACAGGGCCATCCCGGACCCGGCCCGGCCGCACCGCGACGGGGAGAAGGTAGAACAGGCGTGGCGGAACTCGTGATCGTCGTCGTGGTCGTCGTCCTGCTGTGGTTGATGACCGGCGTGCGGGTGGTGCAGCAGTACGAGCGCGGCGTGGTGTTCCGGCTCGGCAGGGTGCTCGGGCAGGTCCGCGAGCCGGGGCTGACGCTGCTGCTGCCGGTGCTCGACCGGATGCGCAAGGTCAACGTCCAGGTGATCACCATGCCGGTGCCCGCCCAGGAGGGCATCACCAAGGACAACGTCTCGGTGAGCGTCGACGCGGTGCTGTACTTCCGCGTGGTCGAGCCGATCAGGGCCACCGTGGACGTGCAGAACTACGGCTTCGCCATGCTGCAGGTCGCCCAGACCTCGCTGCGCTCGATCATCGGCAAGAGCGAGCTGGACGACCTGCTGTCCGGCCGGGAGAACCTGCACCACGGCCTGGAGGTCATGCTGGAGAGCCCGGCGACCGGCTGGGGCGTGCACATCGACCGGGTGGAGATCAAGGACGTCAGCCTGCCCGACTCGATGAAGCGCTCGATGGCCCGCCAGGCCGAGGCCGACCGGGAGCGCCGGGCCCGTATCATCACCGCGGACGGCGAGTTCCAGGCGGCCGCCAAGCTCGCCGAGGCGGCGAGCAAGATGGCCGACACCCCGGCGGCGATGCAGCTGCGCATGCTGCAGACGGTGGTCGAGGTCGCGGCGGAGAAGAACTCGACGCTGGTGCTGCCGTTCCCGGTGGAGCTGCTGCGGTTCTTCGAGGCCTCCACCGCCCGGCTCGCCGACGGTGCGACCGCCCCGGCAGCGACGACGGCACCGACCTCGGCCGTCCCCCCGCAGGCACCCGCCACCGCACCCGCCACCGCCGCGGCCTCCACTCCGGCCGACGGCAGCTGACGTCCGACCGGCCCGGGAAGTTCCCGGGCCGGCCATAGGTCAACTCTATGACGTCATAGATCAGAACCGACTACAGCTGCGCGCGAGCAGCGGGTTGGCTGCAAGGGTCCAGACCAGTAGGCCCCGCTGCGCCCGCCCGGAGGATTCGCCCGCATGACCCGCTCGATCCGAGTCGCCATCGTCGGAGCCGGCCCCGCCGGGATCTACGCCGCCGACGCCCTGCTCAAGTCCGACGCCGCCACGGCGCCCGGCGTCTCGATCGACCTGTTCGAGCGGATGCCCGCCCCGTTCGGCCTGATCCGCTACGGCGTGGCCCCCGACCACCCCCGGATCAAGGGCATCGTCACCGCCCTGCACCAGGTCCTGGACAAGCCCCAGGTCCGGCTGTTCGGGAACGTCGACTACCCCGCCGACCTCACCCTGGACGACCTGCACCGCCACTACGACGCCGTGGTCTTCTCCACCGGCGCGATGGCCGACCGCGCGCTCGACCTGCCCGGCATCGACCTGGACGGCTCCTACGGCGCGGCGGACTTCGTCTCCTGGTACGACGGCCACCCGGACGTCCCGCGCACCTGGCCGCTGGAGGCCGAGAAGGTCGCCGTCCTCGGCGTCGGCAACGTCGCCCTGGACGTCGCCCGGATCCTCGCCAAGACCGCCGACGAGCTGCTGCCCACCGAGATCCCCCCGAACGTGTACGAGGGCCTGAAGGGCAACCGCGCCGTCGAGGTCCACGTCTTCGGCCGCCGGGGCCCCGCCCAAGCCAAGTTCAGCCCGATGGAGCTGCGCGAGCTCGACCACTCGCCCACCATCGAGGTCATCGTCAACCCCGAGGACATCGAGTACGACGAGGGCTCGATAGCCGCGCGCCGCGCCGTCAAGCACGTCGACCTGGTCGCCGCGACCGTCGAGAACTGGGCGATCCGCGATGTCGGCGACCGCCCCCACCGGGTTTACCTGCACTTCTTCGAGTCCCCGGTCGAGGTCCTCGGCGAGGACGGCAAGGTCGTCGGCCTGCGCACCGAGCGCACCGAGCTGGACGGCACCGGCAACGTGCGCGGCACCGGCCGGCACACCGACTGGGACGTCCAGTCGGTCTACCGCGCCGTCGGCTACTACTCCGACGAGCTGCCCAAGCTGCCCTTCGACCCGGTCTCCGGCACCGTCCCGCACCAGGCCGGCCGGGTCCTGGACGGCGACGGCTCGCACGTCCCCGCCGTCTACGTCACCGGGTGGATCAAGCGCGGCCCGGTCGGCCTGATCGGCCACACCAAGGGCGACGCCAACGAGACCGTCGCCTGCCTGCTGGAGGACCACGCCGGCGGCCGGCTGCCCGGCGCCGCCGAGCCCGACCCGGCGGCCATCGAGGACCACCTGCGCGCCCGCGGCGTCCGCTTCACCACCTGGGACGGCTGGAAGCAGCTCGACGCCCACGAGCGCGAACTCGGCCGGGCCGAGGACCGCGAGCG
Organism: Kitasatospora sp. NPDC023176; assembly: GCF_055560495.1. Classification (NCBI taxonomy): domain Bacteria; kingdom Bacillati; phylum Actinomycetota; class Actinomycetes; order Kitasatosporales; family Streptomycetaceae; genus Kitasatospora; species Kitasatospora sp. NPDC023176. The sequence goes on from NZ_JBVHIP010000002.1 coordinate 70,368, forward strand.
TGTCAAGGTCGTCGAGCGCGAGGACATGCTCCGCAACAGCGGGGCCTGAGTCGCAGCAGCGGGGCCCCGGTCCGGCGACGGACCCGGCTCAGGCCCGGACGACCGGCAGCAGCACCTCGTCGACGATCGCCACCGGGTCGAGTTCCACGGCGCCCCCGCCGCACATCTTGATCCGGTACAGCATCAGCGCCGGCACCACGTCGGTGACCAGCGGGGTGACCGCCCCGGGGCGCACCTCGCCCCGGGCGGTGCCCCGGTCGAGCACCTCGGCGATCAGCGCGGTGGTGGGGTCGACCACCCGCTGCTGCACCAGCTCCAGGAAGACGCGGGCGCGCTGGTGGTCGATCTCGCTCATGATCGCGCGGACGGCGGCGCCCAGGTCGCTGAACATCGCGGTGCGCAGCCCGGTCACCACCTCCAGGAGGTCCCCGCGCAGGCTTCCGGTGTCGGGGGCCGGCCGGGCCGGCGGCAGGCTGGCCCGCAGCGCGTCCATGACCAGTTCCTCCTTGGAGGACCAGCGCCGGTAGAGGGCGGCCTTCCCGGTCTGTGCGGCGGCCGCCACGCCCTCCATGGTGAGCCGGGCGTAACCGTCGGTGGTGAGCTGCTGGAGGGTCGCCCCGTAGATGGCACTCTCCAGCGCCTCACCGCGCCGGCGGACCGGGGCGGTCGCCGCCGCGCGCGCGGCGGCGCCCTCAACGGTTCGGGCTTCAGCGGACATGGCCGCACACCTCCCTGGGGTTCCGTGTTCACCAGGCCTATGGCCCAATGTTAGTGAACGAACCCGTTCCCTCCCAAGAACCCTGCGTGACCAGGAACCTGCGGGACCAAGAATCTGCGCGCCCGGGAGCCCGGCGGGCCCAACGGCCTGTCGCGATCGGCCTCCGGGGCACCGCTGGGCCCCGCAGGCCGCAGGGCGTCGGCACGAACGTCCACGAGCTCGCCGGAGGCTGCTGACCCGGCGCACGGGAAGGGGGGCGGCAGCCGCTGCGGCTGCCGCCCCCCTTCAACATGCCCGCACCACAGGCGAGCTCACCGACTGACGACCGCTACTCCGTCCCCTACTCCGTCCGCAGCGCCGCCGCCGTGCCCATCCGGGCCGCCCAGCCGGCCGGGAGCAGCGCGCCGCCCACCGCCATCAGCAGGCCGCCCAGCAGCAGTGGCGCCGGCACCCACCCGTGGTAGACCGCCAGGTCCGCGGTCGGGATCGTGGTCCCCGCCGCGCGGCCCATCCGCGGCAGCACGTAGTCGTGCAGCGCGATGCCGACCGGGATGCCCGCCGGGCCCGCCACCGCTCCGACGGCCGCGACCGAGGTGAGGATCATCGTGACGGTCTGGCGCGGGCTCATGCCCAGCGCCCGGTGGATGCCGAAGTCCCGGACGCGTTCGCGGATGTCCAGCAGCACGGTGTTGAGCACGCCGAGCCCGGCCACCGCGACCAGCATCAGGGCCATCGTGCCGGCCAGCGCGTCCATCGACACCGCCATGCTGCTCAGATGGCCGTCGTTCGGCTGGGCGGCGACCCCGTAGGGGGCGAGCGCGAGGTTCAGGGCGTCGACGTAGCCCTGCCGGTCCGTGCCCGCCGTGAGGTCGATGTCGAACTCGATCGACTCCGGGATGACGTAGGCGCCCAGGCCGTCGAGCGAGCGGGCGTCGGTGAGGATGACCGGCCGGGTGGAGAAGGCCTCGCCGACGATCCGGACCCGGGACTCGCGGCCGTTGGCGGTCAGGGTGACGGTGTCGCCGAGCCGGGTGCCGGTGGCGGTCAGGAACCCGCCGGGGACGACGGCCTGGCCCGGGCCGTCGAACCAGCGGCCGGCGACCATCTGGTAGGCGCCCCAGGACGGGTCCCCGCCGTAGGCGACCACCTGGGTCGGACCGGCCAGGCCCGCCACGCCGACCTGGGTGAAGCCGGTGCGCAGGTAGCGGCGGGTGCCCGGCTGGGCGGCGATCAGCCGGGCGATCGTCTCCGGGTCGGCGTTCCGCACCGGCTGCGCGTCGGCGCCCGGCGCCGGGGCGGGCGGCGGGCCGAGGGCCTGGATCAGCACGCTCCCGGGCGACTTGCGGTCCATGCCGTCCTGGATGCCGTTCAGCGACAGGACCAGTCCCAGGGCGAAGGTGACGCCGACGCTGCCCAGCAGCACCGCGCTCACCATCGTCGCGGACCGGCCGGGCCGGACGAAGGGCCCGCCCAGGCCGAGGCCGACCGCTCGCGGCAGCGGCAGTCGCCCGAGCAGCGCCCGTACCGCCCGGCCGCGCCCGGGCCGCGGGGTGCGGCCACTGCCGAGCGCCGCCACGGTGCCCAGCCGTCCGCCGCGCAGGGCCGGCACCAGGGCGGCCGCGGCGACCGCCGCCAGCGCACCGCCGGCGACGGCCAGGTCCACCCAGGGCGCGATCGTCAGCGTCCCGGTGCCGTAGGCCGTGGCGGCCTCGCCCAGCACCGGCACGGCCAGCAGGTTCGCCAGCAGCACGCCCAGCAGCGTGCCCGCCGAGGCGGGGATCAGCGCCTGCGCCAGATAGGCCCGGACCACCTGTTCCGGGGTGAAGCCCAGGGCCTTGAGGATGCCGATGCGGCGGGTGGCGGCGCTCACCGAGCCGCCCACCACGATCGCGATGACCAGCACCGACATCACCAGGCCGAGCGCGCCGAAGGCGACGACGAACGGAACGAAGGTGGCCGAGGACTTCTCGGCGGCCCGCTTCACGGTCAGGTAGGAGGCGGCGGAGCCCAGCGCACCGGGCGGCACGGCGGCGGCCAGTGCCGCCCGGTCCGCGCCGAGTTGGGCGTCCGTCGCGGCCTGGCGGAAGCGGTAGAGCATCTGGTGGTCGGGCCGGGCGCCCGGCGGGGTGAGCCGGGCGAGGGTCGCGGGCGGCACCCAGGCGTCGGCGGTGCCGGTCATCGAGGCGGCCAGGCCGACCACGGTCAGGCTCGGACGGCCCGGCAGGTCGGGAAAGACCACCTGGTCGCCGACGTCCAGCGGCGCGTGGTGGGCCTCCAGCACCACCTCGCCCGGGCCGTTCGCCCACCGCCCCGAGGCCGGCCGCAGTGCGTCCACCGCTCCCCCGGGGTCGGCCCGGCCGACGATCCGCAGCGGCTCCATCTCCCGGCCCACCGGCATCCCGGACGTGTTGGGCCCGACGTGCGGGCTGATCGACAGCACCGGGTACGGTCCGGCCGCGACCGTCACCCCCGGGAGGTGCGCGGTCGCGGCGGCATCCGCCTCGGTGCTGCGCGCCGCGTCGTACTGGGCCGTCAGCTGGGCGCCGTGCTGCGCGGCGAACGCGGTGTCGAAGGGCGCCTGGGAGGCGACCAGCAGTCCGGCGGCCAGGACGGCGGCGGTGACGGCCATCAGGGTGGTCAGCAGCACCGCCAGGGTCTGCACCCGCTTGCGGCCGACCCCGGCCCGGACCACCTTGCCCAGCGCACTCATGCGCCCGCCTCCGCCCGGTCGTCGTGCGCGATCCGGCTGTCGTGGGCGATCCGGCCGTCGACCAGCTCGATGGTGCGGGTCGCGCAGTCGCGGGCCAGCGCGGCGTCATGGGTGACCAGCACGATGCTCTGGCCCTCCCGGTGGAGGCCGACCAGGAGGTCCCGCACGTCCGCGGCGGAGGCACTGTCCAGCGCGCCGGTCGGCTCGTCGGCGAGCAGCAGCGCCGGACGGTTCATCAGCGCCCGGGCGACGGCCACCCGCTGGCGTTCCCCGCCGGAGAGCCGGCCGGGGAAGGCCGCCGCGTGGCGGGCGATGCCCAGGCGTTCCAGCAGTTCGGCGGCCCGTCGGCGCGCCAACGCCCTTGGAGCACCCGCGAGTTGGGCCGGGAGAAGCACGTTGTCCGCCACCGTGAGGTCGTCGAGGAGGTGGAAGAACTGGAAGACCATGCCGATCCGCTCGCGCCGGAAGCGGGCCAACTCGGCCTCGCCGAGCCCGTCCAGGCACAGCCCGGCGACGGTGACGGTGCCGGTGCTGGGCCGGTCGAGGCCGGCGATCAGGTTGAGCAGCGTGGACTTGCCGCTGCCGGAGCGGCCGAGCACGGCGAGCGCCTCGCCGGCGGCCACCTCCAGGTCCAGGTCGGCGAGGGCCGGTCGGCCGGAGTCGTACTCCTTGCGTACGGCGCGGATCTCGATGGCGGGCGGGGTCACGGGGTCTCCAGGGAACGAAGGGATCAGCGGGCTCGAAGCTAGGCCTGGCGCCCCGTCACCCGCGTCCGGCACGGTGACGAACCCTCGTCGGCCCCGGCGGGTCATCCTCGGGGAGGAGGCCGTTCGGCATCCTCCGCACGGAGGATGCCGCTGGTGCGACAGCCGCTCGTCGGGCGGAGGGATGCGCCGGGCCGGGTGGTTTTGCCAGACTCCGGGCCGTGGAACTCCGACCGCTCTCCGACCTCGCCCGCCGCTGGTCCGCCGGCCTCACCGCACTGCGCACCACGGCCGCCCCGCCACCCCGGAGCACCGGGTGGTCCCGGGCCGCCGACGCGGCGCTGGCGCTCGCGCTCACCGCCGGCACGGTCGGCAGCGCGCTGGACCGCTCACCGGTCAGCGTCGCGCTGACCGCCCCCACCCTGCCGGTCGCCCCGGACGGCGTGCCCGCCGTACCGCCGCCCGCCTACGGGATGGTCGTCCACCACTACGGCGCCGTGCAGTCCTGGCAGCTGGCGCTGGCCGTGCTGGCGGCGCTGCCGCTGCTGGCGCGGCGCCGCTACCCGCTGTCGGTGTGCGGGACGGTGGTGGCGGCGAGCCTGCTGTTCCACCTCAGCCCCGGCTTCGACCCGCTGGCCACCTTCCTGGCCTGCGTGGTCGCCGTCTACAGCGCCGCGATCCACAGCACCCGGCGGGTCCCGGCGCTCGCCGGTGCGGCGGCGGCGACCGTCGTCCTGGTGGTGACCCACGAGTCCAGCGTGCCCGCGCTGGAGTCCGGGACGGCGACCTTCCTGTTCCTGGTCCCGGTCGCACTGGTGGTCAACACGGTGCGCACCTGGTCCCTGCGGGAGCAGGCGCTGCTGCGGGAGAAGGACCAGGCCGCCCTGCTCGCGACCGAGCAGGAACGCTCCCGGATCGCCCGGGAGCTGCACGACGTGATCACCCATCACGTCAGCGTGATGACGGTGCAGGCCGGCGCCGCCCGGAAGATCATGCGGATCGACCAGGCCGAGGCCGAACACACCCTGCGCGCGGTGGAGTCCAGCGGCCGGGCCGCGATGACGGAGCTGCGCCACGCGATGGACCTGCTCACCATGGGCGAGGCCGATGACTTCTCGGACGACGACGCCGAACTGCGGCCCGCCCCCGGACTGGGCCGGCTGCCCGCGCTGGCGGAGCGGGTGCGCGGCGCCGGGGTGCCGGTCGAGCTGACCGTGCTGGGCGAGCCGGTGCAGCTGCCGCCCGGCATGGACCTGGCCGCCTACCGGGTGGTCCAGGAGGCGGTGACCAACGCCATGAAGCACGCCCGGGGCGCCCGGGTGCGGATCACCGTGGAGCACGCGCCGGGCCGACTCACCCTGGTGGTCGCCGACTCCGGCGGCAGCCCCGCACCCGCCGCGACGTCCGGCACCGGGCGCGGCCTGATCGGCCTGCGCGAGCGCCTGGGCGTCTACGGCGGCACCCTGGAGGCCGCCGCGGCGCCGGACGGGGGGTTCCGGGTGCGGGCCGTCATCCCCCGGGAGGCGCCGTGCCGACCTCCCCGACCCGGGCAGTAGATTGACCGGCGACCGACAGCGAGAACCACAACGGGGGCGGGACGGCATGAGCGGGACGGACGACGCGGACGAGCGGTCCGGGCGGCGGCTGCGGGTGGTGATCGCGGACGACCAGGAGTTGCTGCGGACCGGCTTCCGGCTGATCTTCCGGGCCGAGGGGATCGACGTGGTCGCCGAGGCCGCGGACGGGCTGCAGGCCGTCGAGGCCGTCCTGCGCACCACGCCCGACGTGGTGCTGATGGACATCCGGATGCCCGAGCTGGACGGCCTGGAGGCGACCCGCCGGATCTTCGCGGAGCTCCCGGCCGACGCCGTACCGCCCCGGATCATCATGCTGACCACCTTCGACCTGGACCGCTACGTCTACACCGCGCTCGCCGCCGGGGCCAGCGGCTTCCTGCTGAAGGACGTCTCCCCCGAGCAACTGGTCGGCGCCGTCCGGCAGGTGCGGGCCGGCGACGCCCTGCTCGCCCCGAGCATCACCCGTCGGCTGATCGAGCGCTTCGCCCGCCAGGACGCGACGGACGAGGCACTCCACCGGGACCTCTCCGCGCTGACCCCGCGCGAACTGGACGTGCTGCGGCTGCTCGCCCGGGGGCTGAGCAACGCGGAACTGGCCGAACGGCTCGTCCTCGGCGAGACCACGGTGAAGACCCACGTCGCCCGGATCCTGTTCAAGCTGGGCCTGCGCGACCGGGCCCAGGCGATCGTGGCGGCCTACGAGTCCGGCCTGGTCCGCCCGGGCGCCGCGCCGTCCTAGCCCGGTTCCACCCGAGGACCTCGGCGTCATGGGCCGGTTCCGACTGCGAGGTCACCTGGCCGATCCGCCACACCACGCTGTACAGCGAACCGCTGCGCATCCGCCACCGCCCCGAGGGCAGCGCCGAACCCGACTACGGCGACAAGCTCAGCCAGACCCGGGCGCTCGGCCCCGACGGCCCTCTGCACGAACAGGGCCCCGGCGACCTCACCCGCTGGATGGCCGTCCCCTGGCAGACCGACACCGCCAGCTGCCGCTCCGGCTACGAGGCCGGTGCCAACCTTGGCCCCCGCTACGACCCCTGCCCGCCCACCTGCTGGCCCGCCCGGGTGCCCAACCACGTCCTCAAGGAGAGCGACTGCCGGATCGTCAACAAGGAGACCGCACAGACCGAGGAGGACGGCCGCGAGGCGGCGTTCGCCAAGCGCGCGTCCTGGCTGCGCGGACTCAGGGGCGACTACAAGCAGCAGCTCAAGCAGTCCGTCGCCGAGTTTTACGACTTCGGCATCGTCGAGCCCCAGCAGCCAGGCGTAGCACGGCGGACAGGCGCCCGGGGCCGCCGCAGTGGCGGCCCCGGGCAGCGATCTTCACCGACCGGCTTCACTTCGCGATCGGTGGGTTGGGCCGGGTCAGCCCCCGGTCGTAGGCGAAGATCACCGCCTGCACCCGGTCCCGGGCGCCGATCTTCGCCAGCACCCGGCTGACGTGGGTCTTGACGGTGGATTCGGCCAGCACCAGCCGCTGGGCGATCTCGCTGTTGGTCCAGCCCTGCGCGATGGCCACCAGGATCTCCCGCTCGCGCTCGGTCAGCGCCTCCAGCCTCGGGTCCTCGACGGGCGCCGCGCCGGCCGGGCGGACCGGCAGGTGGTGGGCGTAGGCGTCGAGCAGCCGCCGGGTGATGGCGGGCGCCACCACGGCGTCGCCCTCGGCGACGGCGCGGATCCCGGCCAGCAGTTCCTCCGGCCGCGCGTCCTTGAGCAGGAAGCCGCTGGCCCCGGCGCGCAGCGCGGCGTGGGCGTACTCGTCGAGGTCGAAGGTGGTGAGGACCAGGATGCGCGAGCGCCCGCCGCCGGCGACGATCCGGCGGGTGGCCTCGATGCCGTCCATGCCGGGCATCCGGATGTCCATCAGCACGACGTCCGGCCGCAGGTCGGCGGTGAGCCGGACGGCCTCGGTGCCGTGGGCGGCCTCGCCGACGACCTCGGTGTCGGGCTGGCTCTCCAGCAGCATCCGGAAGCCGTAGCGCTGCAGTGGCTGGTCGTCCACGATGAGGACGGTGGTCACGGGTGGCCGCCTGTCGGGTCGGGGGTGAGGTCCAGTACGGCCTCCACGGTCCATCCTGCCCCAGGGCCGGGGCCCGCCGTGACGGTCCCGCCGTAGAGGGCCGCGCGTTCGCGCATCCCGGCCAGGCCGTGGCCCTCGCCGTCGGGGCGCACCGGGCGGGCGCCGCCGGGCGGGCCGCTGTCCTGGACGCGCACTCGCAGCCGGGTCGCGTCGACGGTCAGGATCACGTGCACCCGGGTGTCCGGTCCGGCGTGCTTGAGGGTGTTGGTGAGCGCCTCCTGGACGATCCGGTAGGCCATCAGCTGGACGCCGCGGTCCAGTTGGTCCGGGTCGCCGCCGACGGTGTACACCACCTGGGGGCCGGCGGCGCGGATCCGGGCGCACAGCCCGTCGAGGTCGGCGATGCCGGGCTGCGGGTTGAACTCGGCGGCCTGGTCGGCCTGGTCGCGCAGCACGCCGAGCATCCGGCGCAGTTCGCCGAGCGCCTGCCGACTGGTCTCGCCGATCAGCTGCAGCGCCTCCCGGCCGCGCTCGGGGGAGGTCTGGGCGGCGTAGGCGCCGCCGTCGGCCAGGGTGACGATGACGGACAGGTTGTGGCCGATGATGTCGTGCATCTCCCGGGCCACCCGGGTGCGTTCGGTGGCCGTGGCCAGCCGGCTGCGCTGGTCGCGCTCGATCTCCAGCCGGGCGGCGCGCTCGCGCAGCCCGGCCAGCTGGGCGCGCCGGATGCGCACCGCGATGCCCAGGGCGACGGCCGCGGTGGCGGCGCTGACCAGGAAGAACAGCGCGTCCCCGACCGGCAGCCCGCCGCCGGAGACCTCGACCGCGACCAGGGCCATGGCGCCGGCCATCATCGCGCAGGACCACGCCAGGTGCCGCAGCCGGCCGTGCAGGGCCAGGCTGTAGAGCGCCACCAGCAGGGCGGCGTCGGCGCGCAGTCCCACGCCCAGCGACCACTGCAGCACGAACACCGCCATGATCGCCGCGAAGGCCTGGGTGGGCCGCCGGCGGCGCCACAGCAGCGGCACCACCAGGCCGGCCTGCAGGGCCAGGGTGCCCAGCAGCGGCAGCCGGGCCAGGTTGAGCCGGTGCTCGTGCGGACCGCCGTCGTTGTGACCGGCGAAGTCGCCGTGGCCGGGGAAGAGGTCGGGCAGGCAGAACACCAGGAACGCCGCGACCACCACGGTGGCGTCCAGCACCCACGGGTGCCGGCGGTCGGCCTCGCGCAGCCGCTGGCCGATCCGGGCCAGCCGGGCGAACAGCGGGTGGCCGGGCAGCGTGTCGATGGCCGCCGACGGGCCGGCGGAGGTGCGGTCCCCGCTCACCGGGTGGTTCTCGCTCACCGGCGCGTTCTCCCTGCTGGTCGTGCGTGTCCTACGGGTCATGCGGCTCTCGGACGGGCCGTGCGGTTCGTACGGGCCATCCGGATCGTACGAACGGAGCGGTGGGGGGGGGGGGGGGGGGGGCGCCCCCCCCCCCCCCCCCCACTCGGCGCCGGGAGGAGTGGGGCGTGGGCGTGAGCCCGAACGCGGCGCCCGCGCGCCCCGCCAAC
>NZ_JBVHIP010000002.1:79661-402352 GCF_055560495.1 Kitasatospora sp. NPDC023176
CTACCTGCCTGGCCCGACGGGCCGGCGCGCCGGGTCCCCACCGCCCACCGCGAACCGCCCCACCGCCGGGGGGCGCGGGGGTAGGGGCCGCCGCCCCCACCGCGAGTGTCCCAGGCTCCGCCGGGCTCAGGCGTCCGTGCGCTTCAGCCGTACGGCGGCGCCGGCGAGCGCGAGCACCGTCCAGCCGAGGAAGACCAGCAGGCCGGCCGTCGGCGAGAGCGTGGTCGAGTCGTGGTGCAGGGCGAACATCGCCTCACCGGCGTGGCTGGGCAGGTACGGGCTGATGTGGCTCTGCCAGGAGGTGGGCAGCAGCGAGGTCAGGCCCGGGATCAGCATCAGCGAGGCGACCAGGACGGCGATGCCGCCGGCCACCGAGCGCAGCAGCGCGCCGAGGGCGACGCCGATCACGCCGACCAGGGCGAGGTAGAGCCCGGCGCCGAACAGGCCGCGCACCACGCCGGTGTCGGAGAGGGTCATCGCCGCCCGGGTGCCGGACAGGATGCCGCTGTCCGCCGAGAAGGTGACGAACACCCCGATGGTGCCCAGCACCAGCGCGATCAGGCCGTACACCGCGGCCTTGGACCACAGCACCGGCAGGCGGCGCGGCACGGCGGCCAGGGTGGAGCGGATCATGCCGGTCGAGTACTCGCCGGCCGCGACCAGCACCCCGAGGACGCCGAGCGCCAGCTGGGCGAAGTTGGTGCCGAACAGGGAGAGGCTGAGCGCGCTCGCGTCGGCGAAGTCCCGGTCCATCGGGCGGCCGGAGGTGATCCGCGACTTGAACTGGAAGGCGGCGATAAGGCCGAAGGCGACCAGGAACAGCAGCGCCAGTCCGAGGGTGATCCAGGTGGAGCGCAGCGACCACAGCTTGGCCCACTCCGAGCGCAGCACGCGCGCGGCCGTCACCTTGTAGACGGGGCGGGCGGGGCGCGGGTCGGCGCTCTCCGATGTCTGACTGGGGGCGATCGTGGTCATGCCGCGCTCCTCTGGGTGTCGGAGGTGGTCGTGGTGCCGTGGTACTCGACGGCGTCCCGGGTGAGGTCCATGAAGGCCTCCTCCAGGGAGACCGTCCGGGGGGTCAGCTCGAACACCGCGATGCCGTGCTCGGCGGCGGTGAGGCCGATCTCGCGGGCCGTCCGCCCGGTGACCAGCAGTTCCTCCGAGCCGGAGCGGCCGGTGATCTCCACGTCGGGGCCGGCGAGCGCCGAGCGCAACCGGGTCGGGTCGGCACTGACGACCTTGACGACGTCGCCGCCGGCCTGCTGGACCAGCTCCTGGACGGTGGTGTCGGCCAGCAGCTTGCCCCGCCCGACGATGATCAGGTGGTCGGCGACCAGCGAGACCTCGCTCATCAGGTGCGAGGAGACGAAGACGGTGCGGCCTTCGGCGGCGAGCGAGGTGAGCAGGTTGCGGATCCACAGCACGCCCTCGGGGTCGAGCCCGTTGACCGGCTCGTCCAGCATCACCGTGGCCGGGTCGCCCAGCAGGGCGGCCGCGATGCCGAGCCGCTGGCCCATGCCGAGCGAGAACGCCCCGGCGCGCTTGCGGGCCACCGACTGCAGGCCGGTCAGCTCGATGACCTCCTCGACCCGGCGGCGCGGGATGCCGTGGGTGTGGGCCTGGGCCATCAGGTGGTTGAAGGCCGAGCGGCCGGGGTGGATCGACTTGGCCTCCAGCAGCGCGCCCACCTCCTGCAGCGGCGCGGCGTGCTCGGCGTACCGACGGCCGTTGACGCGCACCGAGCCGCTGGTGGGCGCGTCCAGTCCGACGATCATCCGCATGGTGGTCGACTTCCCCGCCCCGTTGGGTCCGAGGAACCCGGTCACCGCCCCCGGCCGGACCGTGAAGTCCAGCCCGTCCACGGCGGTCTTCTCCCCGTACCGCTTCGTCAGCTGGTGCGCCTCGATCATCGCTCGCCCTTACGTCCAGGGGCCGGGCCGTCCCGGCCGCCCACGTTTCCACGCTAGGGCCGGGAGCGGCCGGATCCGTGGCACCGCGGACTGATCATCGGACGGCGTGTAGTACCGCGGTACCACACCGTCGCCCTACCCGGGGAAACTCGCTTTCGCCGCCCGGCCAGGCCGGGCGAGGATGGCGGCATGGACGATCGGAAAGTGACCCTGCGTCAGATGACCCCGGCCGAGTACCAGTCGGCCACCGAGATCCGCGAGGCCGACACCATCCGTGAACTGGCCAGGCTGATGCCGGAGGAGCAGGCCCGCGAGCGTACCCGCCAGGGCACCGCCAGGTTCCTCCCGGACGGCCCGGACACCCCCGGCCACCACCTGGTCGTCGCCGAGGACGAGTCCGGCCGGACGGTCGGCACCGCCTGGATCGGCCCCGACCCCCGCTCGGAGTCCGGTACCTCCACCTCCGCCTGGCTCTTCCACCTCCGTGTCCTGCCCGAGTACCGCCGGCACGGCTACGGCGCCGCCATCCTGACCGCCGCCGAACAGCTCGTCGCCCGCCTGGGCGGGACCGACCTCGCCCTGAACGTCTTCGGCGGCAACGACGCGGCCATCGCCCTGTACCGCCGCTGCGGCTACGGCGTCTCGGCGATGTCCATGAGCAAGACCGTGCGCGGGTGACGGGCGCCGAGCCCTGCGGGGAGTGCGGTGCCCGGGGGTGTGCGGGGCTGTTCCACGGGCTGCTGGCGCTGGACCACTCGCGGGCACAGCCGTGGGGGCCGTTGCACGGGGTCTCGGTGTCCTGCTTCCTGTTGCAGCACCCGGGCCGGCTGCCCGGGGACGGCGGGGCGGGCGCGCGGGGGTTGCTGCGGGCGTACCTCGACGGCGGGCTGCCGGCGGTGGAGCGGCTGGTCGGGCGGGCCCGGCGGGCGAACTCCCACCGCGTGCCGGGCAGGCCTCCGACGGGCGCGGCGGTGCGGCCGGGAGGGGAGGCGCCGCGGGGCGGGTTCGCGGCGACCATCGAGGAGGTCGCGGTGGACGGGACGTTCCCGGCCGACGGCTTCCCCGAACGGGTGCGGGCGTGGGCGGCGGCCACGCTGGCGGCATGGGGCGACGACGGGGCGTAGCCGCTCCGGGACCGGGACGGGACCGTCGCCCCATGCGCATGGGGCACCCCCGGCGGTGCCATGGAGGGGCGGGTCGACCGGCCTGCGCAATCCCCTCCCTGGAGGACAGCATGAGCGCCAGATCGGCCAGCCCGGTGGCGGTCGCCGCCAGGCGCCTTCAAGGGAAGGCGCCCCGACTTCCGCCCTCGCCCCGCCGCCCTGCCCTCAGCTGCTGAGCAGTCGGTCGAAGAAGGCGCGGTACTGCTTCAGCGCCACCCGCAGCTCCTCCGTGTCGGCCTCCCCGTCGCGGTTCCACTGGCTCTCCAGCCCGTTCTTGCGGCCCGCGAAGTACTCGGCCAGGCGGCGCATCAGATCGGCGACCAGCTCGTCCGCGTCGCGGACCGCCTCCCGGGGGTCGTCGACGAAGCGGGTCTGGACCTCCTGCCACCGGGACCGCAGTTCCTCCGCCTCGCCCGGCGGCAGCAGGGACTCGCGCTCCCCCCGCTCCGCCTCACCGTCGGCGGGCAGCTCGCCCTCGACGGCGCGGCCCGAGGTTCCTCCGGCCGCCCCCGTTTCCGCCGTATCCGTTTCCGCCGTATCCGTTCCGGCCGCCTGCGTTCCCACCGCCTCGCTTCCTCCGGCCGTGTCGTCCGCGCGCGGCTCCTCCGCCGCCTCGGTGGCCTCGCCGGGGTAGACGGGCCGCTCCCTCGTCTCCGGCGGCTCGTCGGCCCGCACACCCGCGAGGATGTCCTCGGTCGACGTCCGTCGCTCGTCGTCGTGGTTCATCGGCGTCATCTCGGTCGCTCCGTTCCGCCTCGTTCCGTCCCACCCCTTTCCGGTCCGCCGTCGAGGAGCGCGTCGAACAGCGCGCGGTAGTGCACCATCGCGCCCCGCAGTTCCTCGGTGGTGGCCTCGCCGCGGCCGGCCTCGGTGTTGACGGCGTGCGCGGCGCGGTAGTGCTCCAGGGTGCGGCCGTGCTCGACCGACAGGTCGCGCAGCCGCTGTTCGTAGTTCTCCGTCGGGTAGCCGCGGTCCCGCATGAGCGTCGTGACCAGGCGGTCAGCGTCCTGAACGGCGGCGCCCGGCCGGTCGACGAACTCCTGCTGCACCTGGATCCAGTCCTGGCTGTAGCGCTGCCTCGCCTCGGCCGGCAGCGGTCTGATGTCCAGCTCCTGGTGGCGCAGCTCGCGCTCCCGCAGCTCGCGTTCAGCCGCGATCCGGCTGTCCGACCTGTTCACGGTCCGTTCGTACTCGGGGCCGAATCGTTCCCGCAGCCGGCGGCGGCGGTTGACGAACCACAGCACCGCGACGGCGAGGACCACCACGACGGCGATCGGCACGATGATCGCGACGAGTTCTCCTGTCGACATCGGGCCCTCCTTGCAACTTCGATGCCGAGCCGCTGCCCAGTACCCGGGGTTCGAAACGCCTGTTCCCGGACTTCACCGACCCGGCCAGGCAGCGCCGGCCCCACGCACGACCAACCGTCAGTCCTCGGGGACCCGCAGCTCGCACCAGACCGTCTTGCCCGCGCCCGCCGGGCGCCAGCCCCAGCTCAGCGCGAGGCGGCTCAACAGGACCAGGCCGAGACCACCGGTGTCCCCTTCGCCGTGCGGCAGGCGCGGCAGCGGCGGGCGCCGGCTCGCGTCGCTGACCTCGATCCGCAGCACCCCCGGGCAGCGCACCAGGAGCAGCGCGCCGGGTGCGCCGGTGTGCCGGACGGCGTTGCCGACCAGCTCGGAGACCAGCAGGACGGCGTCGGCGACCACCAGGGGATCGGCCACGTCCGCCAGGAAGGCGGCGGTGCAGGAACGCGCCTCGGCGACCACCCCCGGCCGGGCGGACAACGGGAGCCGGCGCGCCCACGGCCGCGCGGAGGAGCGGGCCCGCGCGGGCACCCGGGCGCCGCCCATCCGACCACACCTCCCTCGTCCCTGTCGTGTCTCCGGCCCTACCGAACCGTCCGCCCGGGCCGCAGCCTCGGTCGACGACCGGACCTCACCACCCGAACCTCAATGCCCGAACAGGTGCCGGCCGCGCCGCGGCTGCGGCTCGCGCGGGATGCCGGCGGCCCGGCCGCCCTGCTCGGCGGCGCGCTCCTCCGGGCTCACCGGCGGGGTGCCACGGTCCTCCAGCGGCGCGGTCGGCTCCACCCGCCGGGCCGCGCCGTATCCGGCGGCCCGCTCGGCGCGCCGCGAGGGCCGCCAGGCCGGTCGCATCATGGCGAGACCCAGGCAGAAGACCAGGGCGAGGGCGAGGCCCGCGAGGAAGATCCCGAGGCTGTCGAGCTTCACGAGGTCGTTGCCGAGGATCGTCACCTGGTACTCCGGCCCGCCGCCGAGGTTGTCGGCGATCAGCAGCCCGGTGAAGGCACCGGAGGCCGCCAGCAGCAGAAGTCCTAGCAGCAGCATGGGGATTCCCCTTCCGTCCCGTTCTCGCCCCCACTTCCAGGCCGCGCCTACCCGGCGGATCCCGTCCGTAACGGTCCGGCGGGGACCGGTCGCCGACCCGTGCGACTGGTCCTGGCCGATCGGCTGGTCCGCGAACGGTGACACCCGGCTCCGGGCCTCGTCCCTGGCCTCGGCCCCCGGCCTGGTCGTCGGTCGCACCGGGCGGGCAGCGCGGGTTCCGTCCCGCTCCGCTTCGGAGCGGCACCGTTCCGCCCCTTCCCGTTCGCGAGACTCCTCGGGCGTGGGCCGGACGATGAGGCCGTGGCATGCCCGGGTGGTCGGTTCCGTCACGGCCGCTCGAAGTCAGGCAGGGGTGGGACGCCCACAGGCCGTCCGCAGCTCGGCAGCGGTCCCGTGCGGGTCATCCGTCTCCACCGCGATCCCGGCGAACGGTGCGGGCGGCCGCAGCTCCACGCGCAGCACGGCGTGCCGGTGCCCTCGCAGGGCGACGAAGTCCCGCCCGTCCTTGTGCCGCCACACGCCCAGGCAGAGCGCGCCGGGCACGGCCAGCCCACTGATCCGGATCCCGCGCAGCGCCCGCCAACGGTCCGGCTGGACCTCGACCGCCGTGACGGCTTCCAGCGGCGCCCGCACCTCCCGTCGGCGGGTCACGATGCGCTCCCACCACGTCAGCCGGACGACCAGGTCGTCACCGTCGACCAGCAGCCTGGCCATGCTCTGCTCCTCTCCTCCCCCGTCGCCTCTTCCCCCGGTCGCCCGGCACGGTCGTCCTCCCGGCGCGGTCGGCGGGATCAGCCGGGGACGGTGTCGCGCACCCTGAAGGCGTCGGTGGCACCGGTGAGTTCCAGCATCCGCAGCACCAGTGGGCGGGGGCGGGCCAGTTCGATCCGGCTGCCGTGGGCGGCCGCGCCGACTTGGGCGCGGAACAGCTCGTAGAGGCCGGTCGAGTCGCAGAACTCCAGCCCGGCGCAGTCGATCACGACGACGGTGGCGGGCTCGGCCAGGGCCGGCGCGAGGACGGCGTTCAGCTCGGCGACCGAGTCGAGGTCGAGTTCGCCGTACAGGGCGATCACGGTGCCCCCGGCCCACGGCGACGCCTGTGCGGTGAGGACCGCGGGCTCACCGCGGCGGTCGGACGCCAAGCCTCGGCCATTCGGCTGCCGGCGCGTCATCGTGCTCCTCCTCCTGGCTCTTCCCTCGGAGGGACTCCCACTGCGCGACTGTCCACGGCAGGGCCCGGGAAACGCCGGAAGAAGGGGTGAGTCAGCCGGGTTCCTCCGATTCCCGGCCGGGCGCAGGGGGATCGGCGACGGCCCCCGGCGTCGCGTCGGGGTCGGGGCCGGGGTCGGACCGGATCCGCAGCACGGTGTCGGTACCGGTGACCTCGAACAGCCGGGCCACGATCGGGCGCGGCCTCACGACGTCGAGGGTCCGCCCGGCCGCCTCCGCGTCGAGCCGGGCCTGCAGCAGGATGTTCAGACCGGTGGAGTCGCAGAACCGCAGCTCGGCCAGGTCGACCACGATCCGGCGGATCCCGTCGTGCAGCGGCCGGGCGAGTACGGTGCGCAGCGCGTCCGCCGAGTCGCGGTCCAGCTCTCCGGCCATCGTGACGATCCGCTCCGACGCCCGGTCGTCCACCGCCACGTACAGGCCCCCGCTGTGTCGTTCCCCCTCGCGGGGGACCTCGGTTGGCCCTCGCATCACGCGCTCCCGGTCCGGTCGGTGCGGCAGGGCTGCCGTCCCGACCATCATGCCGCGCGGCGCCCCGAACCGCTCGGACGGCCGTCGGAACCGCCCGGACGGCTCCGGGCCACGGATCCTCCGCCCCGAGGTGTACGAGCCCCTGGGCCGGAGAGACGCTGGGGGCAGGACTTCCGTCCGGAGGCTTCCAGGGAGGACGCCCGGAGTGAGCCGCGCGCCGGCTCCGCGAGCACGGGAGCAGGTCCACGACGAAGGAGGCGAGCCCCATGAGCGACCAGGACCCGACCCGCGACCACGACCGGCCCGTACCCAAGGACCCGCCCGTCCCGGTCGAAACCCCCGAGTCACGAACGGACGACGAGGACGGACCACCACTGGTCCCCGAGGAGGGGCAGCACACTCCGCACGCCGAACCGACGCACGCCGAACCGACGCACGCCGAACCGACCGAACCGGCCCACGAGCCGGAGCCCCACGAGACCCCCGACTGAGCCGGCCGTGCCGCACCCCGGACACCGTCCCCCGACCGCGCCCCGCCGACGGCGGGGAGCCGGCCCATGGGCGTGACCGGCCCCGGCCCGGGCCGACGCCCCCGGCCGCTCGGCAGCCGCCCGCCCCGGGTGACGCTGCGCCGGGCCCGTCCGGCGGCGCCCCCGGAGCGCGTCCCGGCCGGGCTGCGCACCACCGCCGGGTACATCTGGCGGCTGGGGCTGCTCGGGGTGGCCGCGTACCTGGTCGTCGAGGTGCTCGGCGAGCTGGAGATGCCGGTGATAGCGCTGTTCGTGGCGCTGGTGATCACCTCGGTGCTGCGCCCGCTGGTCGACCTGCTCGCCCGGGTGCTACCCCGCTCGCTCGCCGTGCTGGTGGCCTTCGTGTGCGCGATCGCGCTGGTCGGCGGAGTCCTGGCGCTGGTGGGGACGAACGTCGCCGACCAGTGGAACCAGATCGGCGACGAGCTGCGCGGCGGTCTCGGCCGGATCGACCACTGGCTCACCGGCGCCCCCTTCCATCTGCGGTCCGGCACCGTCACGGACCTGCGGACGAAGATCGGCGCGTTTGTCTCGGCCCACCGCTCGGCGCTGCTGACCACCGCGCTCAGCGGCGCGAGCCGGGCCGTCGAGCTGGTCACCGGGCTGGCCCTCGCGGTGTTCTGCTCGGTGTTCTTCCTGCACTCCGGCGACCGGATGTGGGCCTGGGCGCAGCGCCAGCTCCCGGCCCGGGCCCGCCCCGCCTGGAGCCGGGCCGGACAGGCCGCCTGGCAGACCTTCGCCGGCTACACCCGCGGGGTGCTGATCGTGGCGGCGGTCAACGCGGTGCTGGTCGGCATCGCCTTGGCCGTCCTGCGGGTGCCGCTGGTGCTGCCGCTGATGGTGCTGGAGTTCGTGGCTGCGCTGGTGCCCCTGGTCGGCTCCCCGATCGCCCTGGCGGTGGCCGCGCTGGTGGCGCTGGCCGCGCGCGGGCCGGTGGTCGCGCTGCTGGTGCTGGCCCTGATCGTGGTGATCGGCCAGATCGAGGGCCATCTGCTGCATCCGCTGGTGCTGAGCTGGTCGGTGCGCATCCACCCGGTGGCGGTGGCCCTGTCGGTGATCGGCGGCGCGGTGCTGGCCGGGGTGCTGGGCGCGGTGGTCGCGGTGCCGGTGGTGTCGGTGGCCTGGGCGGTGCTCACCGAGCTGCGGGACCACCGTGCGCGGGGGCGTCCGCCATCAGGGCGCGATGCCCCGGCGGTGGGCGAGCACCCGCACCGGTCCCCGCGCGACCGCTGACGTCCGTCCCGGCCCCCTCCCACCACCCGGCTGCCGCTGGGGCTGCCCCCTGACGTCCCCGGCGGCTCGCGCCCTAGGCTGGCCGCAACGTCACGGCACGGGACGATCGCACGGGGAAGGGGACGCCGATGTGGGCGGACGGGCTGGTGGAGATCACTTCGGAGGACGAGCTGCGGGAGATACTCGGGGCGCCGACCCCGCGGGACGCGGGGAAGGTACGGACGTTGCTGCACGAGCACGACCGCGCGTGGCTGGCGGCCTCGCCGTTCTGCGTGGTCTCCACGGCCGCGGCCGACGGCAGGTGCGACGCCTCGCCGAAGGGCGATCCGGCCGGCTTCACCCTGGTCCTGGACGACACCACGATCGTGGTGCCGGAGCGCCCCGGCAACCGGCGTACGGACGGCTTCCGGAACGTCCTGGGCAACCCCCACGTCGGCCTGCTGTACGTGGTCCCCGGCCGCGGCGACACCCTGCGGATCAACGGCCGGGCCCGCCTCGTGCGCGACGCGCCGTTCTTCGACCGGCTGGTGGTCAACGGGCACCGGCCCCCGGTGGCGCTCCTGGTCGAGATCGAGGAGGTGTTCTACCACTGCTCCAAGTCCTTCCTGCGCTCCGCGCTCTGGAAGCCCGAGTCCTGGGACCCGCAGGCGGCCCCGTCCCGGGCACGCATCGCCAGGAGCCTGGAGCGGCCGGACGAGGCCCTGGCGGACCTGGAGCAGTACTACGGCCCGCAGTACGGCGCCCGGCTCTACGGCTGAGCCGAGGGGGGTGCCGGGGCGGCCCCGCGAGGTCCGGGTGACACTGGTCGAGGGGCCCGGAGGCGCGGCCGCCCCGCTCTGCCCCCGCCCCGCCGTTCGCCCCGCCCGAGGAGACCCGCCATGGCCGACCACTCCCCCGCCCACCTGCTCGCCGCCATCGAACTCGGCGCCTCCGCCCGGGCCCACGGCAACCACCCCTTCGGCGCGCTGCTCACCGGCCCGGACGGGGACGTCCTGCTGACCGCCGAGAACACCGTGCTGACCGACCACGACGTCACCGCCCACGCGGAGCTCAACCTGGTCCGCGAGGCCTCCCGCACCCTGGCCCCGCACCAACTCGCCGAGGCCACCCTCTACTCCAGCACCGAGCCGTGCGCGATGTGCGCCGGGGCGATCTACTGGAGCGGCATCCGTCGGGTCGTCTACGCCCTCGCCGCGCCCGAGCTGAACGCCATCGCGGGCGCGGACCCGGACGAGCCGGTCCTCGACCTGCCCTGCCGTGCGGTCTTCGCGGCCGGCGGCAGCACGGTGGAGGTGTCGGGCCCGTTCCTCTTCGAGGAGGCCTCCGCCGTCCACGTCGGCTACTGGGGGTAGCCGACCGCGCCGGTTGCTCCGGTGGGGTGCTCCGCGCTCGCTCGGGAGCAGTATCGGGAGGCCCTGCCCGGCCGGTCCGGGCGTTTCGCACTAGGTTGCCCGCTATGGACGGAAACCAGGGCCACGACCGGCGGGTACCCGCGAACCCGCCCGCGCCCGCCGAGCGCGCCGTACGGGCCGTCGACGGGCGGCTCCCGCTGACGGAGGCGGGCCGGCTGCTGCTCCGCAAGGCGTTCCCCGACCACTGGTCGTTCCTGCTGAGCGAACTGGCCCTGTACAGCTTCGTCTTCCTGCTGCTGACCGGAGTGTTCCTCACCTTCTTCTTCACCCCGAGCATGGGCGACATCGACTACCAGGGCCCGTACCTGCCGCTGCGCGGGGTGCGGATGTCCGAGGCCTACGCCTCGACCCTGCGGATCAGCTTCGAGGTGCGCGGCGGCCTGCTGGTCCGTCAGATCCACCACTGGGCGGCCCTGCTGTTCGTCGCCTCGATCTGCGCGCACCTGCTGCGGGTGTTCTTCACCGGCGCGTTCCGCCGCCCGCGCGAGCTGAACTGGGTGATCGGGGTGACGCTGCTGACCCTCGCCCTGCTGGAGGGGTTCTCCGGCTACTCGCTGCCGGACGACACGCTGTCCGGCACCGGGCTCAGGATCGCCGAGGGCGTGCTGCTCTCGGTGCCGCTGGTCGGCACCTACCTGAGCTTCTTCGCCTTCGGCGGCGAGTTCCCCGGGCACGCGGTCATCCCGCGGCTGTTCACCGTGCACGTCCTCCTGGTGCCCGGTCTGCTGCTGGCGCTGATCGGGGCGCACCTGACCCTGGTGGTGGTGCTCAAGCACACCCAGTGGGCGGCGCCGGGCCGGACCAACCGGAACGTGGTGGGGCTCCCCTTCTTCCCCCAGTTCCTGACCCGCACCACCGGCCTGGCCTTCACCGTCGGCGGCATCCTGACGCTGTCCGCGCTGGCCGCGGAGATCAACCCGATCTGGCGCTACAGCGCGTACCGGCCGGACATCGCCGGGGCGGGCGCCCAGCCTGACTGGTACATCGGCTTCATCGAGGGGGCGCTGCGGCTGATGCCGGCCGTCGAGACCGGGGTGCTCGGGCACACCATCGCGTGGAACGCCTTCCTGCCCGCCCTGGTGGTGCCCGGCCTGCTGTTCGGGGTGCTGTACGCCTACCCCTTCGTGGAGCGCTGGCTCACCCCCGGTGGCGGCGAGCACCACCTGTGCGACCGGCCGCGCAACAAGCCGATCCGTACGGCGCTCGGGGTCGCCGGGGTCACCGGCTACACGGTGCTGCTGGTCGCCGGCGGCAACGACGTGATCGCGTACGTCTTCGGCGTCTCCGTCAACTCCCTGACCTGGGTGCTGCGGGCGGCGTTCTTCCTGGCGCCGGCGCTGGCGTTCCTGCTCACCCGCTGGCTCTGCCTCGCCCTCCAGGACAGGGACCGCTCCCGGCTGCTGGAGGGCGACGCGACCGGCCGGATCGACCAGTCGATCGAGGGCGGCTTCGACGGGCACCGCAGGCCGGTGCCGGCGGCCGAGCGGTACGCGATGCTGGTGCGCGACGCCCCGCGGCCGGCCGAGCCGCTGCCCGGGGCGCCGCGCACCGAACGGGCCCGGGCGGCACTCGGCTCCTGGTACCACGGCGACCGGGTCGACCTGCCCGCCACCGAGCAGGAGGCCCGCGCCGTCGCGGCCGTCCTCACCGACCCGGTGCACCCCGCGCGGCCGACGGCCCAGCGGCCCGCGCTCCCGGAGGGACGCGGGCCGTTGGGCCGGCTGTTCCACAGGTTCAGGCCCCGCCGTCGCCGCGGTCGTGGTACTGGAAGATGAAGCCGAACACGGCGAAGCCGAGCAGCACCGCCCCGCAGACGATCAGCCAGCGGGCGAACACCAGGCCCAGCGCGAAGACCGCCAGGCCCGCCGCCGTGAGCACCGGGTAGCCGCTGCGGGCCGGGAAGAAGCCCACCGGCCCGGCGGACTCCACGATCTCGGCGTCCTTGCGGTCCTGGGGCCGCCCGCCGCCGCGCCGCTGGTGCTGGACGAACCAGAACAGCGCGACCAGCCCCGACATCAGGAACGCCACCGTCAGGATCGCCTTGCCGGCCGGCTCCCGCGCCCAGAACCCGTAGACCAGCCCGGTCACCGCGAAGAACACCGTCATGACGGCGAACAGCCACCCCTCGGCCTTCATCGCGCCTCCCCCCGTCCGCTCCGGCCGCCCTGCGGCTGCCCGGAGCCGCTCGACGAGCCGTCCGGCGGCACCTCCGGGTGGTGCAGGTCGAAGGCCGGCGACTCGGAGCGGATCCGGGGCAGCACCAGGAAGTTGTGGTGCGGCGGTGGACTGGAGGTGGCCCATTCGAGGGAGCGGCCCCAGCCCCACGGATCGTCCTGCTCGACCCGGGTGCCGTGCCGGGTGGTGGTCCAGACGTTGTAGAAGAACGGCAGGTTGGAGACCCCGAGCAGGAAGGCCCCGACCGAGGCGACCACGTTGAGCGTGGTGAAACCGTCCACCGCCAGGTACGTCGCGTAGCGGCGGGGCATGCCCTGGGCGCCCAGCCAGTGCATCACCAGGAAGGTGGTCTGGAACCCGATGAACAGGATCCAGAAGTGCACCTTGCCGATCCGCTCGTCGAGCATCTTCCCGGTGATCTTCGGCCACCAGAAGTAGAAGCCCGCGAAGGTCGCGAACACCACCGTCCCGAACAGGACGTAGTGGAGGTGGGCCACCACGAAGTAGCTGTCGGTGACGTGGAAGTCGATCGGCGGCGCGGCCAGCAGCACCCCGCTCAGGCCGCCGAACAGGAAGGTCACCAGGAAGCCGACCGACCACAGCATCGGGGTCTCGAAGGACAGCGAGCCGTGCCACATCGTGCCGATCCAGTTGAAGAACTTCACCCCGGTGGGCACCGCGATCAGGAAGGACATCATCGAGAAGAACGGCAGCAGCACCTGCCCGGTGGCGAACATGTGGTGCGCCCACACCGACATCGACAGCGAGGTGATGGCGATGGTCGCGCCGATCATCCCGTAGTAGCCGAACAGCGGCTTGCGGCTGAACACCGGGATGATCTCGCTGACGATGCCGAAGAACGGCACCGCGACGATGTACACCTCCGGGTGGCCGAAGAACCAGAACAGGTGCTGCCACAGCATCGCCCCGCCGTTGGCCGGGTCGAAGACGTGGGCGCCGAACTTGCGGTCCGCCTCCAGCAGCAGCAGGGCCGCGGTGAGCACCGGGAAGGCCAGCAGCACCATGATCGAGGTGAACAGCACGTTCCAGGTGAAGATCGGCATCCGGAACAGCGTCATGCCCGGCGCCCGCAGGCAGGTGATGGTGGTGATGAAGTTGACCGAACCCAGGATCGTCCCGAGACCGGCCACCACCAGGCCGAGGGCCCACAGGTCCGGCCCCGTTCCCGGCGAGTGCTCCGGCCCGTTCAGCGGCGCGTAGGCGAACCAGCCGAAGGCGGGGGCGCCGCCCGCGGTGAGGAAGCCGCTCAGCACCATCAGGCCGCCCAGCAGGAAGGCCCAGTAGGTGAAGGCGTTCAGCCGGGGGAAGGCCACGTCGGGCGCGCCGATCTGCAGCGGCATGATCGCGTTGGCGAAGCCGGCGAAGGTCGGGGTGGCGAACAGCAGCAGCATGATCGTGCCGTGCATGGTGAACATCTGGTTGTAGCGCTCGTTCGACAGGAACCCGGTGTCGGGGCCCAGCAGCTGCGTCCGCATCAGCAGCGCCATCAGGCCCCCGACCAGGAAGAACCCGAAGGCCGTCGCCAGGTAGAGGTTGCCGATCACCTTGTGGTCCGTGGTGAACAGCCAGTGCAGCAGCCTGCTGCCCCGCCGCACCCGCAGCCGGACGCGCGGCGGCGCGCCGGTGCCGACGGTGGAGTCGACGGTGGTGTCGGACGCACTCATGGAACCTCCGCAGCGGAACCGGATGACACCCCCCGGCAGCGCCTCGGACCCCGTCCTCCCCGGACTGGTCGGCCGCGCGCACCGGGAGCGACCCTAGCGGCGGCGGATCGGTGCCCCGGGGCGCCACGCGGCACCGGCGGGCGCGCGCCGCCCCCCGCTGCGCCGTCGGTGTGCGGATCCGCCCGGTCCGGGCACACGCTGGTGTGGGCGGACCCACCAGTGTGGGCGGACCCGCCACCAGCACACCGAGCCGGGAGGAACCCGTCATGGCCGCACAGATCACTTACCGGCGGATCTACGAGGACGCCTCGCCCCGGGACGGGCAGCGGGTGCTGGTGGACCGCGTCTGGCCGCGCGGGATGAAGAAGGAGGACGCGCACCTGGACGAATGGCTGCGCGACGTCGCCCCGTCGACCGGACTGCGCCAGTGGTACGGCCACGACCCGGAGCGCTTCACCGAGTTCCGCCGCCGCTACCTCGCCGAGCTGCGCGACACCGAGCACCGGGAGGCCGCCGGGCACCTGCGCGAGCTGGCCGCCCACGACCCGCTCACCCTGCTGACCGCCACCAGGGACGCCGACCACAGCCAGGCGGCCGTGCTCGCCGACTGGCTGGCGAAGAGGCAGCACTGAACGGCGGGATCCGGCGATGGCGGCCGGGGCCATGACGACCACAACGATGACGGCCGGGGCGATGACGGCCAGGACACGGACAGGTGGCACGACATGACGGCGATCGTCGTCCTGTTCGAACTCGAACAGGACGAAGCCCTCGGACCCGACGGCGTGGAGCCGGTGGTGCTCGCGGTGCACGCGGCGGGCGGCGACCCGGACGTGCCCGAGGACCCGCTCCCCCGCACCCTGTGCGGCCTCGACACCGACCCGATGGAGCACTCCCACTACCGGCCGGCCCGCCCGGGCGAGCCCTGGTACCCGCCCGCCCTGGCCGACCGGCGCTGCGCCGCCTGCGAGGCCGCCCTGCGGGCCCGCTGAGCCCGCCAAGCCCGCGGGGCGCTGAGCTCGCTGAGCCCGCCGGGCGCCGGGGCGGCCCCGGGCGTTCAGCCGCGGGCGGTGAAGCGACGCCGCCCGAGCACCACCGCCGCCGTCAACGGCACGGTGGCCACCGCGGTCACACCGAACAGCACGTCGAACCGCCCCTGGCCGGCCGCGCCCCCGCCGAGCGCGGTGCCCAGGGCGCTGCCGACGAACAGCGCGGCGACGAAGCAGGAGACGGCCGTCCCGCGCGCCTCGGGCACCACCGAGGTGGCCCATGCCTGGAGCGTCGAGTGCAGGAAGGCCCAGCCCGCGCCGAGCAGCGCCGCCACCAGCGCGTACGTCCACACCCCGGGCGCCAGGGCCGCGGCGGTGTAGCCGGCCAGCACCAGGGCGCCGCCGATCGCGGCCAGGCCGTGCGCCGGGACGTACCGCGTCAGGGCCTTGACGGCGCGGGTGAACACCAGCGTCCCCGCGCCGTACAGGGCGGTGATCGCGCCGGCCGCGGCGTCGGACACACCGCGGTGCTCCAGCGCCGGGGCGACGAAGGTCAGCCCGCCCAGCAGCACCGCGCCCTCGACCAGGCCGAGCAGGGCGACCAGGTACGCGAACGGGCTCCGCAGCACGGCCCCGAGCTGCTCGGCCAGGCTGCCGGCCGGGGCACGCTCCGGCTCGACGGCGCGGCGCAGCCCGATCGCGGCCGCCGCGGCGGCTATCGCCGGCACCACGAACACCAGCCGCCAGTTCAGCCAGTTGGCGACCACCCCGGCGAACAGCGCGGCCAGTCCGTTGCCCAGCCCGAGCGCCGCCATCAGGTCGGCGAGCGCGCCCTGCCGGCGCTCGGGCGCCACCGCGTCGCCGACGAAGCTCAGCGAGGACGGGACGACGGCACCGAACGCGAAGCCGGTGACCACCCGCAGGGCGGTCAGCACCGCCAGGTTCGGCGCCGCCGCCGAGGCCAGGCCGGCCAGCGCGGCCACCACCAGGGCGGTTCGGATCACCCGCAGCCGCCCGATCCGGTCGGAGAGCACGCCCCAGACCGGTTGTGACAGTCCGTAGGCGAGCGCGTAGCCGCCGGCCAGGGCCACCGCGGAGGCCAACGGGACCCGCAGTGCGGCCGCGACGGTGACCAGCACCGGGCCGATGGCGAAGCGGTCGAAGTTGGCGGTGAACGCGGCGGCCGTCAGCGGGAACGGCACCCTGGTGTCCGGCCGGGCGGCGACCGGAGCGGCGGTGTGGGCGATCGGAGTCATGCGTCCCATCCTCGGGCCGCCGCAGGACCTCCCCCGCCACCAGGCGCTGACGGATCATCCTGGTAGTGGGAGTAACACCCTCCGCCGGATCGCGGGACCATACCCTGGGCCCACCATGAACGATCGTGAAACACAGCGCCGCACCGCGCTCGGCGCCTTCCTGCGCTCCCGGCGGGAACGCCTGACCCCGGCGGACGTCGGCCTGACCGGCGGCCCCCGGCGCCGGACGCCCGGGCTGCGCCGCGAGGAGGTGGCGCTGCTGTCCGGGGTGAGCGTGTCCTGGTACTCCTGGCTGGAGCAGGGGCGCCCGATCACCGCGTCCGCCCAGGTCCTCGACGCGCTGGCCGGCACCCTGCGGCTCACCTCGGCCGAGCGGCGCCACGTCTTCGACCTGGCCGGCGAGAACGACTCGGCCCCGCGCCCGGCGGCCGACGGCTGCCCCGCGGTCGGTGACCACCTGAGGGCCACCGTCGCTGCCCTCAGCCCCACCCCGGCCTGCCTGCTGGACCGGCACTGGGACATCCTCGCCCACAACGAGAGCGAGGCCGCCGTCTACGACGGCCTCGACCGACTCCCCGTCCAGCGGCGCAACATGATCTGGCTCTACTTCGGCTGGCCGCCGATGCGCACCGTCCTGAAGAACTGGGAGGCGGAGTCCTGGGCGGTGCTGGCCCAGTTCCGCGCCTCCGCCGACCGCCACCCCGGCGACCCGCGCTTCGCCGAGATCGTCGCGGACGTCTCGGCCGCCGACCCCGGCTTCCGCGCCCGCTGGGAACGCCACGACGTGGCGGGCTTCAACCCCGCGCTCAAGCGCTTCGACCACCCGCGGCTCGGGCTCCTGACCTTCCGTCAGGCCAAGCTGATCGCGGCCGAGGACCCGGACCTGCACCTCGTCGTCCGCCACCCGGCGGATCCGGCCACCCGCCGGGCGGTGGCGGAGGCGGTGGCGGTCGAGGGGCGTTGACCGGCCCCGGTTCCGGTCCGCGCGGTCATCCGGGTGACGGCCCGCGAGCCAGGGGCCCGGGCCGGCGCACGGATGCGACCGTCGGTCGCATGCCCGTACTGCTCCCCCTGCTCCTGGTGTGCGCCGCCGTCGCCACGGCGGTCGGCCCGGCACCCGCCGCCCCGACGGCGCCCGGCGCCGCGGTGTTCGACCCCGGGCCGGCCCGGGCCGCGCTCGGACGGCTGCTGCCGGGGCATGCCGCCCAGTTCGAGCTGGTGCCCGAGGCGCGGCCGGCGCACGGCGGCGACGGCTACACCGTCTCCGGCCCGCCCGGCGCGATCCAGGTGCGGGGCACCTCCCCGGCCACCCTGCTGGCCGGCGTCGGCTGGTACCTGCGCACCGTCGCCCACGCCGACATCGGCCTCCCGGGCGACAGCACCGCGACGCTCCCGGCCGTGCTGCCGCCGGTGCCCGCCGCCCACACCGGCTCCGCCGTCGTCCCGCACCGCTACGCGCTCAACGACACCGACGCCGGCTACTCCGGCGCCTACCGCGGCTTCGCCGACTACCAGCACGAGATCGACGTGCTCGCCCTGCACGGCTTCGACGAGGTGCTGGTCACCGTCGGAGCCGAGCAGCCGTACCACCGGGCGCTCCAGGGGTTCGGCTACGGCCCGGACGAACTGCGTGCCTGGACCCCGGCGCCCGCGCACCAGCCGTGGTGGCTGCTGCAGAACATGTCCGGCTTCGGCGGACCGGTCTCGGAACAGCTGGTCGGCGCCCGCGCCGCCCTCGGCCGCCGGGTCTGCGACCAGCTGCGGGCCCTCGGCATGACCCCGGTCCTGCCGGGCTACTTCGGCACCGTCCCGGCCGACTTCGCCCGGCGCAACCCAGGCGCCGCGGTCGTCCCCCAGGGCACCTGGACGGCGTTCGACCGGGACTCCTGGCTCGACCCGACCGGCGCGCTGTTCCCGCGCGTCGCCGAGGCCTACTACGCCGCCCAGCGCGAGGCCTTCGGCGACAGCGCGCTGTACAAGATGGACCCGCTGCACGAGGGCGGCACCGCGGGCGGCGTCGACGTCCCCGCCGCGGCCGGCGCGATCCAGCGCGCGCTGCTCACCGCCCACCCCGGCGCGGTCTGGGCCCTCCTCGGCTGGGAGCACAACCCCACGGCCGCCCTGCTCTCCGGGGTGGACCGGAGCCGGATGCTGATCGTCGACGGCCTGTCCGACCGCTCCGACGGCCTGGACCGCGAAGCCGACTGGGGCGGCACGCCGTACGCCTTCGGCACGATCCCCAACTTCGGCGGCAAGACCACCTTCGGTGCCAACACCGGCGTCTGGACCCGGCGGTTCCACCGGTGGCGCACCGAGCCCGGCAGCGCGCTCAGCGGCATCGCCTTCATGCCCGAGGGCACCGGCACCGATCCGGCGGCGCTCGCGCTGTTCGCCGACCTCGCCTGGTCCCCCGTCGAGATCGACCGGAGCGCCTGGTTCACGGCGTACGCGGCCGCCCGCTACGGCGGGGCCGACACCGCCGCGGCAGCGGCCTGGGCGCAACTGCGCGACGGCCCCTACGACATGCCGTCCGACGGCTGGAGCGAACCGCAGGACGGGCTGTTCACGGCACGCCCGTCCCTGACCGCCACCACCACCGGCTCCTGGTCGCCGCCGCGGTCACGCTTCGACCCGGCCACGGTGCGCGGCGCCCTGGACCGGCTGCTGCGGACGGCGCCGGGGCGGCGCGGCACCGACGCCTACCGGTTCGACCTCGTCAACCTCGCCCGGCAGGTGCTGGCCGACGAGAGCCGTCGACTGCTCCCGCTGACCGAAAAATCCTACACCGCACAGGACTTGATCAGCTTCCGGTCCCTGGTGGAGCGCTGGAACGGCGCCGAGGCCGAGCTGGAACGGGTGACCGCGACGGACCCGCGCTTCCTGGTCGGCGGCTGGCTCGCCCAGGTGCCGGACTGGGCCGCGACCCCCGCCGAACGGGACCGGCTCCAGTACGACGCCCGGTCGATCCTCACCACCTGGGGCGGCACCCGCGCCGAGGCGGAGGACGGCGGACTGCACGACTACGCCGCCCGCGAGTGGTCCGGCCTGGTCGCGGACCTCTACGCCCCGCGCTGGGCGGCCTACTTCGCCTCCCTGGACGACGCCCTGGTGCACGGCACCCGGCCGGTTCCGGTCGACTTCTTCGCCCTGGACGACGCCTGGGCGCACTCGACGGCTCGCTACCCGGCCGCACCGGTCGGCGACCCGGTCGAGGCCGCGGCCGCCGTCGCCGCCCACCACCCCGTGGCCGAGGCGGGCCCAGGCCCGGCCCCGGCGCCGGCGCCGGCGGGTACCGTCGGGCCACGGGCCGCGGCGGTGCAGGAGGGCGGCCCCCCGGAGTGAGGGGTGGACATGAGTGACAGCGAACCGACGCCGGACCTCCCAGCGGGGATGCCCCGCCGGCGGGTGCTGCGGCTCGCCGCCGCGCCGTTGGCGGCGGTGCTCGCGGCCTGCGGCGGACCGGAGCGGCAACCGTCCCCGGCCCCGTCGGCCGCCACCCCATCGCCCTCGCCCCGGCCCGGCACCGCGAGCCCCACCCCAGTCGGCCCGGCCGACTGGGCCGCGCTGGCCAAGGACCTCGGCGGCACCGTCATCGGCCCGCAGGACGGCCGGTACCAGGAGGCGAGCCGGCTCTACCAGCCGCAGTTCGACGGCCTCCACCCCGCCGGGATCGTCTATCCGGCCACCGCCCAGGACGTCGCGACCTGCCTGGCCTTCGCCCGTGGCCACGCCGTCCCGGTGGCGGTGCGCAGCGGCGGGCACAGCTACGCGGGCTGGTCCTCGGGCAGCGGGATGGTCCTGGACCTCGGGTCGATGGCGGGGGTCAGCGGCTCGGGCGGCGCGGCGACGGTCGGGGCCGGGGCGCGGCTGATCGACGTGTACGCGGGGCTGGCGGCCGATGGTGTCACGGTCCCGGCCGGCTCCTGCCCGAGCGTGGGCGTCGCGGGGCTGACCCTGGGCGGCGGCATCGGCGTCACCTCCCGGGCGTACGGGCTGACCTGCGACAGCCTCACCGGCGCCCAGGTGGTCACGGCGGAGGGGCGGATCCGGCAGGTGGACGCGAGCACCGACGCCGACCTGTTCTGGGCGCTGCGCGGCGGTGGCGGCGGCAACTTCGGCGTGGTCACCTCCTTCACCTTCCGCACCCACCCGGCGGTGAGCTGCGCGTACGGCTTCCTCTCCTGGCCGTGGTCCGCCGCCGGAGCGGTGGTCGCGGCCTGGCAGACCTGGGTGGCGGCCGCGCCGGACCAGCTCTGGGCGAACCTGCACCTGGACACCTGGCCGGACGGCCGGCTGCGCCTGACCAGCACCGTCAACCTGCTCGGTCCGCAGAGCGAACTCGCGGACCTGGTCGACCGGCTGACCGTGGCTCCGGCCACCGCCTCCCTCCACACCGCGCCGTTCCTGGACACCATGAAGGAGATGGGCGGGGTGGCCGGCTGGTCCGAGGCGGCCGCCCACCTTCCG
Organism: Kitasatospora sp. NPDC023176; assembly: GCF_055560495.1. Taxonomy (NCBI): domain Bacteria; kingdom Bacillati; phylum Actinomycetota; class Actinomycetes; order Kitasatosporales; family Streptomycetaceae; genus Kitasatospora; species Kitasatospora sp. NPDC023176. The sequence goes on from NZ_JBVHIP010000002.1 coordinate 100,534, forward strand.
GGCAGTCTGCCCGGCCAGAACCCCGACGGCCGGCTGGCCAGGGCCTCGTACGCGGCCCGGTCCGACTTCTACACCAGGCCGATCGGCACTGCCGGGATCGCGGCGCTGGTGGCCGCCGTCGACCGGTACGCACGGGCCGCGCCGCAGGGCGGGAGTGCCTCGGTCGCCCTCGACGCCCTGGGCGGCGCGGTCAACCGGGTCGCCCCCGGGGACACCGCCTTCGTCCACCGCGGCGCCCTGTTCTCGGCCCAGTACATCGCCAACTACCCCTCCCCCGGCTCCGGTTCGGGCCCGGGCGTGGACCAGTCGCAGGCCTGGCTCCAGGACGTCTGGAGCACCATGCGCCCGTACGCCAGCGGTGAGGCGTACCAGAACTACCCGGACCCGCGGCTGGCCGACTGGACCCAGGCGTACTACGGCGGCAACCTCGCCCGACTTCGCCGGGTGAAGCGCGGCTACGATCCGGACGGCCTCTTCGCCTTCCCCCAGGCCATCGCGCCGGCCTAGTCCCGGCCCGGTCCTGGCCCGACGCACGCCCGGCCCGACGCAGGCCCGGCTCAGGCTCGGCTCAGGCCCGACGCAGGCCCGGCTCAGGCCCGACACAGGCCCGACGCAGGCTCGGCTCAGCCGAAGCCGTGGGCGCGGGGCGCCGTCACGTCGAGGGTGTCCCGCAGCATCGCCAGCGCCGCCCCGAGCGGGCTGGACCGGCCGCCGCTGACCGTGATGTCACCGGCGTCGGGGCAGCCGTAGACGACCGCCTTCTCCGGGCCGGTGAGCGCGTACAGCGGGTCGCCCGGCGCGGTCTGCTCCAGACGGACCTCGACCAGCAGCGGCCGGTCCGCGCTCGCGCTCGCCACCGCCCGCAGCCGACGCCCCCGGGCGGCCGCGGCAAGCGCCGCCTCGCCCGCCCCGGCGTCCACCGCCTCGGTGCCGACCCGCACGGCGGACGGCTCCCAGCCCCACAGCAGGGCCGCGAGCAGCCGCACCTTGGTGGCCGCGTCGCCGCCCGAGAGGTCGGCCGAGGGGTCGGCCTCGGCGATGCCACGGCGCTGGGCCTCACCGACCGCCCGGTCGAGGGAGTCGCCCTCCGCCAGGCGGTCGAGCACGAAGGTGGCCGTCCCGTTGGGGCAGGCCCGGATCGACCGGCAGCCGAGGCCGCGCACCCCGGTGCGCGCCAGGTCCGCCGCCGGGAGGGCGGCGCCGGTGGCCCCGGAGATCCTGATCAGGCTGCCGCCCGCTCGCGCGGCCCCGGCGAGTTCGTTCCAGTGGCTCAGCAGGTGACTCTTGGTGGCGGTGACCACGTGGACGCCTCGGCTCAGCGCCAGGACGGCCTCCTCGGCGGCCTGCTGCCGCGCCTGCGGGGAGGACGGCAGCGCCTGGACGAGCACCCGCGCGCCGGTCCGGTCGAGGGTCCGCGCCAGGGAGGTCAGCGGACCCCACTCCGCTCGCGGCGGGACCGGCCCGCCGTCACCGGGCTCCACCTGTGCGGATCCGACCCGCACCGCCGCGAGCCCCGGCCGGACACCGTACTCGCGCGCGATCCCGTCACCCTGCGCCAGCAGTCGCTCGGCGTAGGCGCGGCCGACGGGGCCGTAGCCCGACAGGACGACGGCCGCTACGGGCGGGGTACCGGTCCGGACATCTGGTGGAGGCATCCGGCGAGGATACCCCGGGGGCTATCAGGCTCCCGGGGTTGCCGGGAGTCGGCCTCCCGGGCGGGGAATGGACCGGGCCGCAGCGGGCACACGCCGGATCCCTACCGTCCGTTCCTCACGAGAGGGCCGATTCCGATGCTTCTCCTCGTCCTCGTCCTGCTGTTGGCGATCATCCTCGGCGGTGCGGGCTTCGCCATCCACGTCCTGTGGTGGATCGCGCTCGCCGTCCTGGTGGTGTGGATCCTCGGGTTCGTGTTCACTGCGGGCGGCCGCGGCGGTGGCAACAGGTGGTACCGGTGGTGACCGTACTCGGCCTCGGCGGGTGGCCCGCCGTCAACGCAGCACGGCGAGCAGCTCGGCGAGGGTGGGCCCGGCGTCCGCCGGATGGCGCAGCTGCTTGCCCGCGATCACGTGGTAGTGGTTGACCCGCCCCCGGCGCTCGTGGGTGAGGTACCCGGCCTCTTCGAGGTCCGCGATGATCCGCTGCACCGCCCGCTCGGTGAGCAGGCAGCTGGCCGCGATGTCCCGCACCCTGACGCCGGGGTCGCGGGCGATCTGCACCAGGACGCGGGCGTGGTTCGTGAGGAAGGTCCACCCCAGGCCCGCTCGCCGCTCGGTCATGGTCTCAGCCTACGGCCGGTGCCCTGCCCCTGCGGCGGCCGCGGATCCGATCCGATCCACTCGCCCGGTGCCGTCTGCCGACCGCGCCGGTGGCAGCCCGCAGGAGTGTGGCGCACCCAGGAGAACCCGGCGGCCGACGGGCCGCCGCGCGGGGCGGGGTTCGCGCTCGTCGGGCTGAGCAGTCGCCTTCCCGGTGTCGGCTCGTGGCGAAGGCCCATACGGATGTCGTACGGGCCTTCGCCACGAGCCGACACGGTCAGGCGGCCTTCCCCGCCCGGGCGTTCAGGGCGGCGTCGATGCCGTGCAGGAAGTCGTCGAGGTCCCCGGGGTTGCGGGAGGTGAGCAGCCGCCAGCCGTTGGCGTCGTCGGCGACCAGTGGCTCGTCCACCCAGGTCGCGCCGGCGTTGGCGAGGTCGGTGCGCAGGGACGGGTAGGAGGTGAGCCGCTTGCCGTAGGCGACGCCCGCCTCGGCCAGCAGCCACGGGCCGTGACAGATGGCGGCGACGGGCCGGCCCGAGGTGGTGAAGGCGAGCAGGATGGCCACCGCCTCCAGGCGGAGTCTCAGGGCGTCCGCGTTGAGGGTGCCGCCGGGGATGAGCAGCAGGTCGTACCCCGCGGGGTCGATCTCGTCGAGGGCGTGGGTCGGGCGCACGGTCTCGCCCGGCTCCCGGTCGTGGACCAGGGTCCGGATGTCGTCCCGGTGCGGGGCCGCGATGTCGACCTGGCCGCCGCTCCCGCGCAGGTGCCGTACCGGGACGAGGAGTTCGTCCTGTTCGACGCCGTAGTTCGTCACGATCGCCAGGACCTTGGTGGGGTGGGTCATCGCTCCTCCTGGGCAGCGTCAGCGGGCGTCGGGCGCGGTCGGCCGCGCCCCCGGGTGCCGGCGGGTACCCGGCTTCCGCCCGGTCATGCCCGGATCGGTGGCACCGGACCGACGGGACCGGACCGATTGCACCGGACCGCGCCGGACCGCACCGGCTGGTTCCGGGCGCGACCTCGGGACCAGCCGACGGCTCATCGGAGCGACGGAACGGCGGTCAGTCCAGCGGCTCCGCACGGACCGGGCGGCCCAGCGGGACGGCGGTGGTGATGGTCCGCACCTCGCCCTCGGCGTCGATCTCGACCCGGACCGCCCCGGACTCGTCCACGTACACCTCGGTGCCCGAACTGCCCATCGCCCCGGTGGCGGTGAGCACGAACTCCCGGTACGGGTCGGTGGCGACCAGGCGGTAGCGTTTCGCGGTCCTCATGGTTCGTCATCCTCCGTGGCTGGTCGGTTCACTGCTCGCCCTCGGCCGGGCCGCCGTAGCGGGCCCGCCAGGCGCGGGCACGGGCGTTGTGCCACTCCACGCCCCGCGTCGCCTGCTCCACGGACAGGCCGCTCAGCCGGGCGACCAGGCTGAGCGGGACGGGATCGTCCTGCCCGGCGAGGGCCCGGCAGATCTTGCCCGCCCACTGCTCCTCGGGGACGAAGGGGCGACGGCGGTACTGCCCGACCAACTCGGCCAGGTGCTCCACGCCGCAGGCGGTGAGCACCCGACTGCCGTCCAGCTCCGGGTCGCTCGGGTGCAGCGCGGAGGAGTCCGGCACCATCGCGCAGAGCAGTTCCCGGACGGGAACGACCTGGCCGCACTGATCGCACAGGTCGAACTCCTCCGTGCCGTCGTCGGCCGGGCCGTCCGCCGGGTGTCCGATGTCCTCCATGCCGCGCGCCTACCCCGCACCGCCGGGGCAAACCCGCCGGTGCGGGCCACGACGGGCCGGCCGGCTCACGCCGCCGACGCGCGGGTGCGGCTCCGTTCCCGGAGGAACGGAGCCTGACCCGCGGATGCGGTCAGCCCGGGCTGATCCGGCCACGCCAGCCGCCCTCTTCCCGGCCGCGCTCCTCGATGAACTCCTTGAAGCGCTTCAAGTCCCCCTTCACCCGCCGGTCGACCACGCCCATCACGTCACCGGCCTTCTCGGCCATGCCCTCGGGCCGGAAGTCGATGGCCATGTTGACCCGGGTGTGCCGGTCGTCGAGCCGCTGGAAGGTCACGACGCCCTTCTGGTCCACCTCGCCGTCCCTGGTCCGCCAGGCGATCCGCTCGTCCGGCTGCTGGTCGACGATCTCGGTGTCGAACTCCCGGCTGACCCCGCCGATGCTGGTCCGCCAGTGGTTGTGGCGGTCGTCCAGCTGCGTCACCGCGTCGACGCCCTCCATGAAGCGGGGGAACTCCTCGAACTGCGTCCACTGGTTGTAGGCCGTGTGCAGCGGGACGGCGACGTCCACGGACTCCTTCACCATGCTCATCCTCGAGCCTCCTCGCGAGTGCGGCCGGGCCCGTCCCGGCCGACCACGCGTCTGCCCGCCCCTGGGCGGCGTAACCATCCCACCGGGTCCGGCCCGGTGGCCGACCGGGGTGTCCCGGGTTTGCATGGGGTGACCGAGTCCCGAGACCCCGGAGGTCCCCGTGTACGAGATGTGGGCCGAGCACGACCCGGCGGTGTCACCGCCCGCCGTGGTGTGGCACGTGGTGGCGAAGGACGACGCGACGGCGTCGCTGTGCGGGCGGTTCCTCGAACCGTCCCAGCGTGTGGTCCCGGCGGGCGACGGTGCCGGCGCGGAGGTGCCCGACCGGTACTGCGACCCGTGCCTGGTGACCGTCCGTGAGGCGCTCGCGGCCACCGGCCGCTGACCCCCGGAGGGCGCCTCGGACCGGCGTGGCCCCCACTGCCACCGGCCGTCCGCGGACCACGGTGTCGAGGCCGGGGCCGGTCGCCCTGCCGGCCGGTGAGCGGCGGTCAGGGCGGCGTGCGGGGTCACGCCGAACCGCTCCGCCGTACTGCCGATGGCCAGTCCCATGGCGCGCCGGCGGTCCAGCGGGTCGGCGTCCGCCCGGGCCGGCCGGCGCCGTGGACGGCGCGATCCGCGGGAGACCGGCCGTCTTCGCGGACCGGGTGTGCCGAATCGTTACTCTCGGCTGATCGGGCCGATCCCGGGCAATGAATCCCCGCAAGCCCGCACGAATCGGAAGCAATGACGAACCCGCAGGTGGGAGCGGGTTCCCGTGGGCGGAAACCGCGGTGCGAGGACGGTTCGGCGACCGCTACGATCCTCACTCGTCGTACACCCGTTCACCATGCAAAGACCGCGCGCCGCCCTGCCGTCGCGCCCAGGGGGAGGACCATCGCATGGGCGCGCCCCGGCGTTCCACTGCCATGAGCACATCAGCCAGAGCCGTCACAGCCGTGGCCCTGCTCGCCGGCTTCTACCTGCTCGCCCTCGGCATCCTCGCGGGCCTGCTGGCCCTCGACATCGCCCTGTACCAGGCCTCGGGCGAGTTCCGCCCCGGGCTGATCAAGATCTGGGGGCTGACCGCCATGGTCGGCTACCCCGTCGTCCGGGTCGTGTTCCTGACCCGCCGCCGCAAGGACGACGGCGACCTGCCCGGTGTGCTGCTCACGCGGGAGCACCAGCCCGCCGTCTGGGCCCTGGTCGACCGGATCGCCGAGCGGACGGGCGTCCGCGGCCCGGCCGAGATCCGGCTCGTGCCCGAGGTCAACGCGGGCGTCCTGGAGGAGACCAGGCTGCTCGGCCTGATCCCCGGCAAGCGCCACCTGGTGATCGGCGCCCCGCTGCTGATCGGCCTCAGCGAGGGTGAGCTGGAGTCCGTACTGGCGCACGAGTTCGGCCACTACAGCAACCGGGACGTCCGGCTGGCCGCCGTCACCGTCGCCGGCCGGCGCGCCCTCCTGCACACCGTCGGCGGGCTGCACCAGCGCGCCGACCAGCACGAGGTCGAGGAGGCCGCCAAGCTCGCCGCCAAGGCCGAGAAGCGGCTGGCCAAGGGCCGCAAGCCCTCCGGCGAGCAGGCCGGCGGCGGCATCGACCGCTTCCTGGCCGGGCTGTTCACCCTCTACGCCAAGCTCTACTTCCGGGTCTCCGAGGCCGTCGGCCGCCGCCAGGAGTACGCCGCCGACCAGGTCGCCGCCCAGCTGGCGGGCCGGGACGCCACCGCCGCGGCGCTGCGCAGGATCCCGGCGCTGGTCTCCGCGCAGAACTTCTACCTCAACCGCTACGTCACCATCGGCTGGGACGTCGGCCTGCTCCCGCTGCCCGGCCAGGTCTACGGCGGCCTGCAGCACCTGCTGAGCGACCCGAAGCGCCGGGCCGAACTCGCCGAGCACATCCTCGAACTGCCCGAGGAGGAGCCCGACCCGTACGACTCGCACCCGCCGATCCACCTCCGGGTCGCCGCGATCGAGGCGCTGCCCGACGACGGCCGCGGCAGCGGCACCACCGAGCCCGCGCTCGCCCTGCTGCGCGAGGCCGAGCGGGTGCTCACCCAGCTGGAGGTCGTCTCGCTGATCCCCGAGGCGGCCGGCAAGCAGCGGGTGGAGTGGCCCGAGCTGGTCCGCGCGGCGATGCTGGCCCACGCCCGCGAGGCGGCCGGCCCGGCCCGCCAGGCCCTGACCGGCCTCGGCCTGCCGCCCAGCGCCCACGGCCTGCTCGACGGCATCGACGCCGGCCGGGCCTGGGAGTTCACCGACCGGCTGCCGAAGAGCGACCAGGCCGCCGCCGCCACCGGCCGGGCCGCCCGCGAGTTCGCCCGCCCGAGGCTGCGCGAGGAACTGGCGCACGCCACCGTCGTCGCCCTGGCCGAGGCCGGCCTGGCGGGCTGGGAGCTCTCCTGGTCCGGGCCCACCGAACTCCGGCTGCCGGACGGCTTCGAGGACGGCTTCGACGCGGCCCTCGACGCCGCCTGCGGCGACACCCCGGACACCGCGCCGCTACGGGCCCTGCTCGCCGCAGCCGGCCTCCCGTCGCCCGCCGCCACCGCGGTCTGACCGGCCCCGCCGGCTCACCGGCCCGGCGGACCGACCGCCGCGCCACGGAAGGAACACCTTTGATCGGCATCATCGTGCTCGCCGTCGTCGGCCTGGTCCTGCTCTTCCCGGTCGTCATGACCAGGCTGGCCAAGCGCAAGCTGGCCCAGCTGGAGCGGGCCAAGGCCACCATCGCCGACCACGAGGCCAGGCTCGCCGCGGAAGGTCGGGCGAAGAACACCATCGTCCCGGCCGACCACGGACTCGTCCCCGGCAGCGAACTCGTCCCGGACGACGAGCCCGGCCCCGAGGAGGCGGCCGCGCTCGCCGCCGCGAAGGCCGGCGACTGGCGCCCCGCCGCCGCCTACCTCAGCGCGGACGCCACCGCCGACCTCCGCTGGCGGCGCCAGCGCGAGCTGGCCCGGCTGGCCGCCGAGGACGACGGCTGGCTGCGCGACTGGCGCGCGGAGCACCCGCAGGACCCGACGGCCGCACTGCTGCACGCCGACGCCCTGGTCTACCTGGCCTGGAACATCCGTACCAGCGCCCGGGCCAACCAGGTCACCCGCGAACAGTTCGAGAGCTTCCGCCGGGTCCTGCTGGAGGCCGAGCAGGCCGCCGTCGCGGCCGCCGCGCTCGCCCCTGACGACGACCCCAACCCATGGGTGGTCCAGACCTCCATCGCGATGGGCCTCAACTGGCCCAACGACCGCTTCCGCAGGCTCTGGGCCGAGCTGGTCAAGCGCGACCCCCACCACTGGTCGGCGCACGCCCGCGCCCTGCAGTACTGGTGCGACAAGTGGCACGGCAGCCACGAGCTGATGCACGGCTTCATCGACGAGGCGATCGCCGCCGCCCCGGCCGGCAGCCTGCTCACGCCTTTCAAGCTGGAGGCGTACTGGGAGCAGTTCGCCCAGGACCGCGAGAAGCTCACCGCCTGGGAGCGGCCCGAGGTCGGCGCCGCCCTGGACACCGCCCTCGCCGACCTCGCCGCCGCCGACCCCGGCCACCCCCGGATCCGGTACGCCCGCGGCTGGCTCGCGTACGCCCTCACCCGCGCCGGACGCCCCACCGAGGCGCTGGAGCAGTTCCAGGCACTCGGCCACTTCCTCCCGCAGCCGTTCACCAACTTCAACGACCCCCGCCAGGCCTTCATCGACCTGCGGATCGCCGCCGTCCAGGGCGCGGTCGCGCAGGCCCGGACGAAGGCCTGACCACGCAGACGCCCGGTGGCCTCCCCTCCCGCTCGCGGGGGCGGAGGCCACCGGCGTTTCCCGCCGACGGCGGGACGCCCGGGCGCGCCCGCCGGGGCCGGCGGGTTTGACCGGGCCGGGTTCGGCTAGCCGCCCGGTATGAACACCTCAGCTCTGCACACCCGCCGTTGGTCCCGTCGGCTGCGCCGCGCCCTGGAGGCACCGGCGCACTGGAACGTCCTGGACACCCCGGCCCGGCCGCTCGCCGACGCGGTCGAGGCCCTGCCGCTGGGCCGGTACCGGGACGCCCTGCACGGGGTGTGGTTGGGCCACCCGCTCCACCCGGCGCTGGTCCAGCTGCCCATGGGCTGCTGGATGTCGGCCGCTCTGCTCGACCTCCCACCCGGCCAGCACCGCTCAGCCGATGTCCTGGTGACGGCGGGCCTGCTGGCGGCAGGTCCGGCCGCGCTCGCGGGTTGGGTGGACTGGGCCCGGCTCGACCCGCCGCGGCGCCGCACCGGACTGGTGCACGCGGTCACCAACACCGGGGGCGTGCTGCTGTACAGCGCCTCGCTGCTGGCCCGTTGCCGCGGGCGCCGCGCGCGCGGCCGGCTGCTCGGCCTCGCCGGGCTGGTCGCCGTGTCGGGCGGCGCGGCGCTCGGCGGGCACCTGTCCTACCGGCAGGCGGCCGGGCCCGACCGGGCCGCCGCGGTACCCCGGCTGGCGCCCCCGGAATGGACCACGCTCGGCCGGGTCGAGGACTTCCCCGTCGGCCAGCCGGTCCGCCGCACGGCGGGAGAGCTCGCCGTCGTCGTGGTCCGCGACGGCGAGCGCTGCCACGTGCTCGCGGAGCGCTGCGCCCACCTCTCCGGCCCGCTCTCGGAGGGCACCGTCGTCGACGGCTGCCTGCGCTGCCCGTGGCACGGCAGCGAGTTCCGGCTGCGCGACGGCGAGGTGGCCGCCGGCCCCGCCACCGCGCCCCAGCCCGTCCTGGAAACCCGGATACTCTCCGGGCACCTGGAGGTCCGGCTGCCGGGAGCCGGCTGACCGGCCGTCACCTGCGGTGTTTCACCGGGCCGGGCCGGGGCAGGGCCGGTGGCGCCCGGTGCCTGCCCCACCCGCACGCGGTGGAGCCGCACCTGCCGATCCTGCTCCGGCGGGCGCGGTACACCAGCGGGGCCCACCCGGCACCCGGCTGCGGATCGACCTGCACGCCGGCACCTCGGGCGGCGCGGCGCCCCGGCGGAGCGCTGCCCGCGCCGTCCGTCGAGCCGACCTGGCCCGGCGAGCCCGAGCCCGACGGTCCCGGCAGAGTGGAACGAGGACGGAGGTGACGCTGCGATGACGGTCGACACGATCACGGCCCGGCTGCTCGCCGAGTACGGCCGGACGTACGCCGAGGAAGCGGGCATCACGCTGCGGGACAAGCCCTCGCCGCTGTACCGGCTGCTGGTCCTGACCGTCCTCTGCTCGATCCGGATCAACGCCGGGACGGCCGTCCGGGCCGCCCGGGAGCTGTCCGCCGCCGGGTGGCGCACGCCGCGCGCGATGGCCGGCTCCGGGTGGCAGGACCGGGTGGACGCGCTGGGGCGGGCCCACTACGTCCGGTACGACGAGAGCACCGCGACCGCGCTCGGCGAGGGCGCCCGGCTGGTGCTCGACCGCTGGCACGGCGACCTGCGCCGACTGCCGGACGAGGCCGGCCGCGACCCCGCCGCCCTGCGGGAGCTGCTGCGGGAGGTCCCACGGATCGGCCCGGTCGGCGCGGGCATCTTCTGCCGGGAGGTCCAGGCGGTGTGGCCGTGGCTGCGCCCGTCCTTCGACGAGCGGGCGTGCCGGGCGGCGGCGGAACTCGGGCTGCCGCACACGGCCCACGGCCTCGCCGGGCTGGTCCCGCCGGAGGAGTACGCCCGGCTGGCCACCGCGCTCGTCCGGGTCAGTCTGTCGAAGGGGGCGTCGGCGCGGCTTCGGGCCGGCTGAGCGGCACCGGCCGGAACGCTCGCGCGCCGGGCGGGGGCGTTCCGGCCGTCGGGGTCAGGGCGCCGGGAAGCGGGTGACGCCGGTGACCCGCATGGTCCCCCTGGGACGTGGTGCGGGCAGTGCGGGCAACGTATCGGCGCGGGTGGTTCGGTGTGGGCGGTGTGGCGAGTCCGTGACCACTTCGGGACCTCCTCGCCGACCAGCGGTCGCCGCCGTGCCCCCTGCCAGGGCGCCCGCGTGTGACAGCTGTCAGGTCCGATCGGTGACGGAGTGGCCTGTCCCTCGGGCGCCGCGCTCGGTGAAACTGATCACGCATCAACCGGACGCCCGTCGGCAGGAGTTCGCGCCCCGCGCGCGGCGGGCGTTCGACGGGAACGACGAGAGACGGGGAACGTCAGCATGAAGGTGTTGGTGGCCGGCGCCGGGATCGGCGGGCTGTGCCTGGCGCAGGGGCTGGTGCGGGCCGGGGTCGATGTCCGGGTCTTCGAGCGGGAGGACGCTGCGGACAGCCGCTACCAGGGCTTCCGGATCGGGCTGGACGCGCCCGGGCTGGACGCGCTGCGCCACTGTCTGCCGCCCCGGCTGCACGGGCTGCTGGAGGCCGTGACCGGCCCGCTCGCGGGTGAACGGCGGTTGGTGGACGAGCAGTTGAACGAACTCCGCCGACTCGGCCCGACCGACGGCGGCACCGCCGCCGACCGCCATGTGCTGCGGCAGCTGCTGCTCGCCGGGCTGGAGGACCGGGTGGAGTTCGGCCGCGCTGTGGTCGGGTACGAGGAGCGGGCGGACGGCCGGGTGGCGGCACGGCTCTCGGACGGCGGCACGGTGCTGGGCGACCTCCTGGTGGGCGCGGACGGCGTGGGCTCGGCGGTACGCCGGCAGCTGCTGCCCGGGGCCGGGGTCGTCGCCCTGCCCGGCGACTCGCTGCTCGGGCGCACCCCGATGACCGAGCGCCTCGCCGCCCTGGTGCCGGGCGCCGGCACGCTGGTGCGGGGCGCCGGGGTGAGCCTGCTGATCGGCCGGATGGAGTTCCGCCGGTCACCGCGGCTGGCGGCGGCCGAGCTGGCACCGGAGGTCCGGCTGCCGGACACCGGAAGCTATCTGCGCTGGGTGGTGATGCTGCCAGCGCCGCTCACCGGGGAGCCCGGCTCGCCCGAGCCGACGGACTGGACGGGGGTCCGGGACCGGCTGCTCACGCTGATCGACGGCTGGCACCCCGACCTGGTCGAGCTGGTCCGGCAGTCCGACGTGGGCAACAGCTCCCCGCTGACGATCCGCTACGCCGAGCCCGTACCCCACTGGGGCACCGGGCCGGTCACCCTGCTCGGCGACGCGATCCACCCGATGCCGCCGAGCGCCGGCCAGGGCGCGAACACGGCCTTCCGCGACGCCGAGCTGCTCTGCCGCTCGCTCACCGCCGTCCACCGCGGCGAGGCCGAACTGACCGCCGCCGTCGAGGAGTACGAACTGCAGATGCTCGACCGCGGCTTCGCCGCGGTCGCCGACAGCCTGGCCCGGCTGCCGGAGTTCGCGCCCGCGCGCTGAGACCGGCCGGGTCGGGACGGGCGCGCAGCCGAGGGGCCCTTCGCGTTCACGCGACGGCCCCCGCGACGCGGGCTACCCGCTGCGGGGGCCAGGAGGAGCAGGTCAGTCGGCCTCGGCCGGTTCCCCGGCCCAGCCGGGGGCGTCGCGGTCGTCCAGCTGTTCCCGCAGCCGGGCGAGGGTGGCGGTGAGCAGCCGGGAGACGTGCATCTGGGAGACGCCGATCCGGGCGGCGATCTCGGACTGGGTGCAGCCGTCCCAGAAGCGGAGCTTGATCACGATCTGATCGCGTTCGGGGAGGTGGGCGAGCAGGGGGCGTACGGCGGTACGGAAGTCGGCGAGTTCGATGCCGGGGTCGCAGCCGCCGAGGCGGTCCAGCATGGCGCTGCCGCTCTCGTCGGTGTCCTGGTCGCGCAGGGCGTCCAGCGAGCTGGGGCGGTAGACCCGGCCCGCCACCAGGCCCTCGGTGGCCTCCTCGACGCTCAGATGGAGGTCCTCGGCGATCTCGGCCGGCTGCGGGAGGCGGCCGAGTTCCTGCTCCAGGCGGTCCGAACCGCGGGCCACCGTCAGGTACAGCTCCTGCATGCTGCGCGGGACGCGCACGGGCCAGGAGGTGTCCCGGAAGAACCGCTTCATCTCGCCGGCGATGGTGGGGATGGCGTAGGTGACGAACTCGACCCCGCGACTGCGGTCGTAGCCGTCGACGGCCTTGATCAGGCCGATCGTGCCGACCTGGAGGATGTCGTCCATGTCCTCGGCACGGTGCCGGAACCGGGCCGCGATGAATCGCACCAGCGGCATGTTCAGCTCGATGATCGTGCCCCGGACGTAGCTGTAGGCGCTGCTCTCGCGCTCGAGGGCGGACAGTCGCTCGAACAGCGCGTCGCTGAGTTCGCGCGCCTCCGTCTTGCCCATCGCGCGCAGTTCGGTCCTGCTGGGTCTGGTCGGCAGGTCGGAGCGGGTGATGGTCTCGGACCCACCACGGGGAACTGTTTCCGGAGGGGTGGACACGTGTCCTCCTCGGCATCGGGCGGACGCCCGGCGACGCCTGCGGGCTCGCGTCCGTGGCGTCGGGGGCTCTTCCCCGGGACCCGGCCCGGATTCGACGGTGGAGGTCCCGGTGGCACCCGTTCGGGTGCCGGCGACCGTTCGTCCGGCGAACCTGTCGCACGAATGGTCTACCCGACATACGACATTGAATTCATGTTTCGGCCGGTTTCTTGCGATTCGTCCGGGTACACGCAGACACGCAAGGCCCCGGACCACGAGAGGAGGGGCAACCATGCCCCGAGGATCCAGCCCCAAGCGGGAACGCCAGTACGAGCACATCAAGGAGAGCGCGCTCGACCGGGGCGAGAGCGAGAAGCGGGCCGAGGAGATCGCCGCCCGGACGGTCAACAAGGAACGCGCCCGGCACGGCGAGTCCAAGACCGGGAGCCGCAGCTCCACCCACGACATGTCCTCGAGCCGGCGCGGCGGGCTGCGCTCGCACAGCGGCGCTCAGGGCCCGACCTACGACCAGCTGTACAACGAGGCCAAGCACCGCAACATCAAGGGCCGTTCGAAGATGAACAAACGCGAACTGGCCCACGCGCTCGGCCGCTGAACCCACCCGTCGACCCGACTGCCGAGGCAGGTGCGCCATGACCGTTCCGACGCCCCCCGATCCGGACACCCAGCCGATCCCCCACCCCAACCCCGCGCCCCGGCCGGGCGAGGGCCCCGATCCGGTGCCTCCGCCCATCCCGCCGCTCCCGGACCCCGGTCCCTACCCGGCCCCCGACCCGGCACCACCGCCGACGCCGCACCCCGGGCAGCGGTGACAGGCCGGGCACCCACCGGAAACCGTCGACTCCGCCGGACGGGACGACCCCCTCGTGGCCACCCGCACCACCCGCGCCACCCGCGCCGACGCACAGGAGGCGGAGGTGATCACCATGACGACGCCGGGCACCGGCCGCGACGGCCTCGGCTCCCGGCCCCGGACGGGGCGCCGGGAGTCGGCCGAGGAGCGCGCGGACCGGCGCTGGCGCGACCTCCTCCAGGAGGTCCGGGTCGCCCAGACCGGCTCGCAGGTCCTCTTCGGGTTCCTGCTGAGCGTGGCCTTCATGCCGCGCTTCGCCCAACTCGGCGCCTTCGACCGGGGACTCTACGTGGCCACCGTCGTGCTCGGGGCACTCGCCACCGGCGCGCTCACCTCCCCCGTCGCCTACCACCGGATCTTCGCCGGACACCGCCTGAAGCCCCAACTCGTCGATGCCGCAGCCCGACTGGTGACCACCGGCCTGATACTCCTGGCCCTCACCATCGGCTCGGCGCTGCTGCTCCTGCTGCGGGTCGCGACCGGCTCGGCCGTTTCGGGCTGGATCACCGCCGCCGTCATGCTGTGGTTCGCCTTCTGCTGGCTCCTGCTGCCGGTCGGACACCTCTACCGCCGCAACGGCCACGACACCCCGCCGCCGGGCGACCACGCCGCCGGCGAGGACAGCAGCGACGACGACGGCAGCGACCGCGGCGACGACGACGGCCCGTGACGTTTCGGCCCCGCACGCGGGGCAAGACGCTTGCGGGAGGTGAACGCGATGAGCGCCCCGGGAGAGCCCGGCCCGAAGGACCCGACCGTGCCGGTCGAGACTCCGGAGTCCCGGATGACCGGTGCGGGCGGACCGCCACCCGAGCCCGAGGAGGACGAAGGCCCGCAGGACGGGCCCGACTACGACGCGACGGAGATGGCCCACCGACTGGAACCGCAGGAGCCGACGGATCCGGCCCCCGCACGGCGGCCGCAGGCGGGCACGGCGCCGGAACAGGCCCAGGAACCCGAACCGCGCGAACCGCGCGACTGAACCGGCCGAGCCGATCAGCGAGGAACCGGATGAAGGCCGGCCGACGTCAGGGAGGCAGGCGCCGGCCCGAACGGCACCGGATGGACCGACGCGCGGCGGCCGCGGACGGATCCACCCGGGTCACGCCACACGGCCGACTGGTCCGGATGCCGCCGCACGAGTGCGGCACGCCGCGTCCGAGGCCACCGTGGGGAGATGGACATCGTCGTCGTGCTGGAACTGGATGCGCCGACCAACGTTCGGGGCCTTCACCCCGACCACGCACCGGCAATCCCCGAGAACCCCGTGCGCAGCGCGCACCACGCCCCCACGGAACCGTCCGGCACCTGCGGACCCCTCACCTTCTGCGGCCTGGACACCTCCGACATGATCATCGCCCCACAGCCGACCACCCACGACCACCCACCCCACTGGCACACCTGCAGCACCTGCCGGATCGCCACCACCCACACCCCACCCGCCCCCGACGCCGTCACGGCTCCGCTCGCCCCCTCCGCCCCCTGAACCACGGGGGCACCGGCCCGCCGTGTCCCGGGGCGGTGTGGGCTTCGATGTGGACGGGAGTGGCATGCGAGTACTGGCGGACCGGGCGCGGGAGCTGTGGCAGCGTGGGCGCGAGGTCCAGTTGCTGGAGCGCTCGATGGCCTTCGCGGCGTTGTTCCTGGTCACGTTGATGCCGTTGCTGGTGGTGAT
Organism: Kitasatospora sp. NPDC023176; assembly: GCF_055560495.1. NCBI lineage: Bacteria > Bacillati > Actinomycetota > Actinomycetes > Kitasatosporales > Streptomycetaceae > Kitasatospora > Kitasatospora sp. NPDC023176. Next base: position 115,873 of record NZ_JBVHIP010000002.1, read on the forward strand.
CGCGGCGGCTTCGGTGACCCGGGGCGACGGGCTGGCCCAGTGGATCACGGACGCGATGGGACTGTCGGGCAAGGGCGCCGCGGCGGTCCGGGAGCTGTTCGCCGCCCGGGGCCGCACCTTGAGCACGACGACGGCGGGCAGCGTGGCGGCCGTCGCGGTGTTCGGGGTCTCGCTCATGGCCTCGGTGCAAGGCGCGTTCGAGCGGATCTGGGACCTCCCCAGGGGCCCGTGGCACAGCGCGGCCCGCCAGGCCGTGGGCCTGGCGGGCCTCCTCGGCTACATCCTCGCGGCGGCGTGGAGCGGCCAGCCCGGCCGTCACAGCGTCTGGCAGCCGGGTCTGCGGATCGCGGTGACGCTGCTGGGCGGGGTCCTGGTGTTCTGGTGGCTGCAGCGGCTGCTCCTCGCATCGCGGGTGGACTGGAGACTGCTGCTGCCGGGCGCGGTGTCCGTGGTGGTCGCCCTGGTGGGCCTGTGGTTCTTCTCCACCCTGGTCCTGGCGCCACTGCTGGTCGCCAACGCCGTCTCCTACGGCACCATCGGCACCGTCCTGGTCGTCGTGTCCTGGCTCGTGGGCGTCGGTTACACCATCTACGGCGGCGCGCTGTTCGGCCGCGTTATGGTCCACCCCGCCCGGGACCAGGACCAGGAGCCGGCGTAGGCCGCCCCCACCCGCGGCCGGGTTCGCTCAGTGGTGGGCACGCCCGGGCGTCGCCAACAGGTCCGTGGTGTCGGTCAGGTCGAGCAGCCGCCGGACCTGGGGTGAAGCGCTCGCCAGGACCACGTCCTTGCCAGTGGTCCCGGCCGCCGACCGCGCCGTGAGGAGGGCGTTCAGGCCACGGCAGTCACAGAAGGACACCTGTGTCATCACCACGTCCACGCCGGTGGTGCTGGCCCGCAGGGCCATGGCGAGCGCCCGGGCGAGCGCGGGCGCGACGTCCGCGTCGATCTCGCCGCGGACCACCGCGCGGCAGCGGCCGGTACCGTGCCGGGTGAGCCGGATCGCCAGGTGCGGCGCGGCGACCTCGCCGAACGGTACCGACACACCGGCCGGATGCCGGGGTGGAGGCAGCTCCGCCGTGGGCTCCGTCCGCGGGTCCGGGTCGGCGGCGGGCAGGCCCGGAGACCACCGGCCGGTACGGCGACCGGCCGTGGTCTCGCTGAGCCGGCGCGTCCGGCCGCGCTCGCCGTCGCACACCGGGAGCCCTGCGGCGGGGTCGGGCCGCTCGGAGCGGACCGGGAGCCGGGCGAGGTCGGCGAACACGGCGAGCAGTCCGGCGACCTCGTAGCCTTCCTCGGCCGGGTGGCGGAAGTGCGTACCGCGCACGACGCGGTAGTGGTTACGGCGGCCGTGCCGCGTACGGATGACGTAGCCGGCGCGCTCCAGGTCGGTCACGATCGCCCGCACGGCCCGCTCGGTGACCCCGCACGCGGCGGCCATGTCCCGCAGGCGCACATCCGGTTCGCGGGCGATCATCAGCAGGATGCGGGCATGCTGCGTCAGGAACGTCCACTTGGTGCGCGGCTCCTGGACCTCGGCCATATGCCCATCATACGAACTCCAATACCGGTTTCCGCAAGCCTGTTTCCGGCTTCCCCTGTCGCCCGGTCCGTTGGCCCCCGTCCGCTCGGGCAGCCGAGGGTCGGCGGTTTCGACCGGCCGCCGACGGTTACCCGCATGTGCTGGGCGCACCCGGCCGGGTCTTCGTCGTGGTGCGCGGCTGCCCCTTCCGGCGGGTGTCGCTTCCCGGGTGTCGCTCCCGGTGAACGGGCCCGGTCAGCCCTCCAGGGCGTCGGCGATGCGGTGCAGCACGCCGCCGCCGCTCGGGCGCCGGGGCGCCGACTCGCGCACGGCCTGCATCCGCACACCCAGCTCCTGCAGTTCCTTGCGGCCGAGCGCGGCCCGGACCGTGGGGAACCACGCATCCTCCTCCTGCTCCATGTGCCGCTCCACGGCATCGATCAGGACGGCGGTCTTGGCGTCGAACCCCTCGTCGCCTGGGGACATCCGGCTCAGTTCCTCACAGAGCAGGTCGGCCACGTGGTGCTCCTCTTTGGCCCGGTCCATCTCCTCGGCGAGCCCGGGCACCTCCTGACGGATCCTGGGGTAGACCAGTTCGTCCTCCAGGTAGGTGTGGACGGTCAGCGACTGGATGATCTGTCGGACCGTCTCGGCCCGGGCCGGGTCGTCGCCGTCCTCGGCGAGTCCGCGGTACTCGCGGAACAGGTGGCGGACCTCCTTGTGGTCCTCCCGCAGCAGGACGATCGCATCGTTCGACATCGTTCGTCTCCTTCTCGACACGTTCCCGACCGGGCGTGTCCCCGGGTGGCCGGGAGGCAAACGCGGGGCCGCCGAGCAGGACTGCCGCCGCTGCTTCCGGGCGTCCGTCCGGGTCCGGGCCGAGGTTCCGGAGGTACGCCGGGTACGGGGAGGGGGCCGACGCCCGCCTGATCACCGTCCGGGAGGCTCCGACTGCCACCGGTGGCAGTCCGTCACGGTAGCGGCACCGCGTGCAGACAGGGGTGGCGGCCGCCCTCGGCGGGAGCCGCGAGCACCGTTGCGGTCTCGCCCGTGATCTCCACCCGCAGGTCTCCGGCCTCGTTCTCCCAGACGAGCCCTCCCCCGGGACCGACGGTGTCGGTCGCGTGGACGACGACGACGGTCGCCGGCCCGTGCCCGCTGATCGCACCGGGCAGGGTCACCGCATAACGGCGGTTGAGGCGTGTCATGGCGGGGCTCTCCTTCTTCCCACCCCGGTGCGCCCGATTGTCCTCCCCCCCGCGACTCCCGTGTACACGGGCCGTTACGGCCCTGTCGTGCCCGGAAGTCGTACCCGGTGGAGCCCTCCGGAAGGTGTGAGCCGCACCCTCCTGGGCAGCCGCCCGGCATGCTGATGCTCAGACCACCCGGCGTCTATCCGCCTCAGGGTGACACCGAACTGCTGGCCGAGTGCGTCCGGCTGGAGCCGCTGGACGACTCCAGCCGGGTGCTCGACCTGTGCACCGGCACGGGAGCCGTCGCGCTCGCGGCCGCGCACAGCGGGGCGCGGGTCACGGCGGTCGACCTCTCCGTCCGTGCCGTGGCCACCGCCTGGTGCAACACCCGGCTGCACCATCGCCGGGTCCGGCTGCACCACGGCGATCTGCTGTCGCCGGTGGTCGGCCGACGTTTCGACCTGGTCACCGCCAATCCGCCCTACCTCCCCGCCGACCCCGGCCGGTCGCACCCCGGTCGCGGCGCGGCGCTGGCCTGGGACGCCGGGCGGGACGGACGGCTGGTGCTGGACCGGATCTGCCGGGCGGCCCCCGGAGTGCTGGCAGGCGGCGGTGTGCTGCTGGTGGTGCAGTCCGCCCTGGCGAACGTCCCGGCCACCGTGTCGCTGCTGCGCGCCGCCGGGCTGCGCGTGCGGGTGGCGGCCAGGCGGCACCAGCCCTTCGGTCCGGTGATGTCGGCCCGGGCGGAGCTGTTCGAGCGGCGGGGGCTCATCGGGCCCGGTGAGCGTGCGGAGGAACTGGTGGTGGTGCGCGGTGTCCGGGAACGCTGACCGGTCGTCCGGGTACGCCGAGCGGCCTCTCCCTCGGGTGGTCGTGGTGCCGGGTGGTCCACTGCTGGTCGAGGGGCCCGTCGAGGTGGTCCTGCCGGACGGCACGGTGCGGATCTGCGAGCGCCCCGTGGTGGCGTTGTGCGCCTGCCGGCGAAGCCGGATCCAGCCGTTCTGCGACACCAGTCACCGGCGGCACACCCGCCCGGGCGAGGCCTCAGGCCGGGCCGTCGGGGAGAGCTGAGCGCAGGGAGCTGCGGCCGTCCCGCCAGCAGTCCAGCAGGTGGTCGGCGAAGCGGTTGTCCAGCACCTCCGCAGCGGCGATGCCGAAGGCGATGTCCTGCGCCGACTCCCGCTCGCCGGAGACGAGTTCCTCGATCACTCCGCGGCGCACCAGCTGTTCGTGTACGGCGTCGGCCTCGATGTGCTCACGGTAGAAGAGCGTCCCGTCCGGCCCGCCGCCCAGACGTTCCAGCGCCGCCGCCAGCCGGGCCGCGCCGGGCGAGGAGGTGATCTCGATGCTCGCGAAGTGCCCGACCGCCGCGCCGCGCAGTGCCCGACGCAGGCCGAAGAGGGTCATCAGGTTGACCATCGCCAGCGAGGGCGCGGGCACCAGGTCCAGGTAGTGGCCGTAGCGCGGGTCGAGCCCGAACGCGGCCATCATCCGGGCGAACAGCAGCGCGTGCGCCCGTTCCGGCCGCCCCGAGCCGTACTCGTCGTAGGCGATCGCCATCAGCACGGCCTGCGCGGGGCCGTGGATCCTCGGCAGCATCCACAGCTGCGGGTCCGCTTCCTTGAGGTGGTAGACCGAGCGGTGCACCAGGTACTCCCGCACATGGCGGCGCTCCCCCTCCGCCTGGAGGAAGTACGAGGGCCCACGGCCCTCGACCGGCTCCACGAGCAGGTGTTCCAACGCCTCGGACAGCGGCCGGACCGGCTCCGCCTCCGCCCGTACCGCGTCGAGGAAGGGCCGCTCCAACTCCGCTCGCAGGAGGATGAGTTCAGGATCCCACTCCCAGTCGGGGTGGACACCCGGCAGGCCCCGGTCGTGGAGTTCGTAGCAGAGGTGGAGCGCGAGCTGGTGGTCCTCGCCCCAGGGATCGGAGAACGGGCCGGGCGGGGCCGACAGCCGCCCTTCGCCCGGCGGGCCGGCCGTCACCAGGCCGAGCACGGCCTCCGACAGGGGTCCGCGCGGACCCGGGACGGGACTCATCGCCTCGCGCGCGTCCATGGTGGCCGCCTCCGTACGACAGGGGTGCTCCGACGGAGCGCCTCCGAGCCAACCGGCTACCCGATGCCGGACCGGGCAAACCGGGCCGAGGTTTCGGCGCGGCCGGTCCGGTTAGCCGCCTCGGCGAACGACGTCCGACGAGCCCACCGACCAAGCGAGGCTGCCATGACCGAGTTCGGCTACTTCCTGTCCAGCGAGGAGTTCACCCCCGCCCAGCTTGTCGAGCAGGCCCGGCTGGCCGAGCGGGCCGGCTTCACCCGGCTGGCGATCTCCGACCACTTCCACCCCTGGAACGACGCCCAGGGCAGCGGCCCGTTCGTCTGGGGCGTGATCGGCGCGCTCTCGCAGGCCACCCGGCTGCCGGTGACCACCCTGGTCACCTGCCCGACCGTCCGGCTCCACCCCGCGGTCACCGCCCAGGCGGCGGCCACCGCGGACGTGCAGCTGCCCGGCGGGCTGCGGCTGGGCGTGGGCACCGGCGAAGCGCTCAACGAACACGTCCTGGGCGACCGCTGGCCACCGTTCGACGTACGGGCCGAGATGCTGGAGGAGGCCGTGGCGGTGATGCGCGAGCTGTTCACCGGCGGCGTGGTGTCGCACTACGGCCCCCACTACACCGTGGAGAACGCCCGGCTCTACACCCCGCCGGAAGGCTGTCGGCTGCCCGTGTACGTCTCGGCGTTCGGCCCCAAAGCCGCCGAATCCGCGGCGGAGTACGCGGACGGGCTGGTCACCATGACCCCCGACGCCGAGTTGGTCGGGCGCTATCGCGCGGCGGGCGGCACCGGGCCGGTGGTCGGCGGGGTGAAGGTGTGCTGGTCGGAGAACCATGAGCGGGCGGTCAAGACCGTTCACCGGCTCTGGCCCAGCGAGTTGCTGCCCGGCGAACTCGCCCAGATCCTGCCCACGCCACAGCACTTCGAGCAGGCCACCGAGCTGGTGACGGAGCAGATGGTGGCTCGGTCGGTGACCTGCGGCGACGACCCCCGGCAGCACGTCGACCGCCTCCGCGGTTACGTCGAGGCCGGCTTCGACGAGGTGTACGTCGGCCAGATCGGCCAGGAGCAGGAGGGCTTCTTCGACTTCTACCGCGAGCGGATCCTGCCCCGGGTGAACTGACGGCGGGAACCCGAGGGGTTCCCGCCCACCGGCGCCAGCGGCCGCGCCGGATCGACGCTCCCGGCCTCCGGACGGCCCGGCCGCCGCAGTCCGCCGGGTGGACGGGCGACTCTCCGGTTAGCGTCGGGCGTGGGGGCCGGACAGTGGTCGGAGGTCGACGGCATGGCAACAACAGCACTCGCGCGGCTGGCGGAGGAGTGGCGGCGGGCGGCGGATCGGCACCTGACGCCGACCAAGCGGTCACTCGTGGTGATGTGGGCGGCGTTCGGCACCACCTTCGGCGCGGTGCGCCTCATCACGCACGGGATCAAGGGCGGCTGGCTGCCCTGGGGCAACGTCTCGGCCGGCGGGAAGCACCTGCACCACTACAACCTCGGCATCGCGGCGCTGGCCGGGGTCGGCCTGGTGGCCGTCCGCGGCGACGAGCCTGCGGTCGGCCACCCGGCGGTGGCCGCCGTGTACGGCGCGGGCGCGGCCCTGATCACCGACGAGTTCGCGCTGCTGCTGGACCTGCAGGACGTCTACTGGACCAAGCAGGGCCGGGTGAGCGTCGACGTCTCGTTCGGCGTGCTCGCCGCGCTCGGCGGCTACCTGTCGGCCGCGCCGTTCTGGCACGAGATCGTCCGGAGCACCCACCGCAGGCTCACCGCCGGGTAGGACGCCACCCCTGCCGGCGGCCACCGTCGGCGGACCGGCCCGCCGGCCCGTCCAGGCGGCGGCCCCCCGTTCAGCCGCCCCGGCGCACGCGGCCGGCACCGTCAACGCCTCCCTGACCGGCAAGGGCCGCACCGTGCCCGCCGGGACCTACACCTGCTTGGACCGGGCTTGGACCCCTGCCATGTCGGTTCAATAGCCCTTGCAGGGACCTTGGCCGGCAAGCCAGTTGACGGCGGCGTCAAGGGCCGGGTCGGCGTTCTTGGTGGTGGGGGCATCGACGGTCTCGTCCGGTACGAGCGGGCCCTGAAGGATCCGGCCGGTACGGTCCGCCTCGGCAGCGCCGGTGAGGACGATGACGGCACCGTCGGAAAGGCGGTGCGGCTCGTTGCCGGTGGGCACCCCGTAGGTTCGGTCGCCGAAGCTGCGGGTGGCCGGCCGGCCGATGAAGGCGATGGCGACGGCCTCGCCCGCGCTGGCCGTCCAGCGGCCGGTGAGCACCGCGACCGGCGGGGTGGCGGCGGCGAGTGGGTGGGCGCCGTCGGCGTCGGCCAGCGGGGTGTCGTCCAGGTACGGCACGCCGCCGCGGATCGACCAAGCGGACCGTTTGCCGTCTGCGGAGACGAAGCCGCCGAGCGGGCCGTCACCGAGGATCGGCGCCGCTACTGCGAGCGGCGCCCACATTCCGCCGCCGGTCTCGCCGCGCAGGTCCACCACCCAGCCGCAGGCGCCCGCCCGCTCCGTTCCGGCGACGGCGGCGCGGCCCCGGGCGACGTACTCGGCGTAGGTACGGTCCGAGCCGTTCACCCCGCGCAGGGTGAGATAGCCGATACGGCCGGGGAGTTGGCGCGAGGTCGGGGAGTCGACGACCTCGGGGTCGCCGAGAACCCGGTCGACCTGGTCCGGGGGAACGAAGCGGCTGTGGCGGTCGTCGAGCGCACCCACGGCGCCGTTGATCGCGGAGTACGTGTCCTGCGGGGTGCGGGCGCCGTCGGCACGGGAGAAGGCCTTGGCGCGGACGTCCTTCCAGTCCACCCTCGCGGTGTTGAGGGAGTCACGCCGGAGGAGGTCCAGGGCGTCCGAGAGATAGGCGCGCGCCTGCGGCGAGAGGCGGGCGCCCTCGGGCTCGGAAGCGGGCCCCGAGGCGGCGGCGCCGCCGACGAGCAGCAGCGTGGCAACCATGGCAGCGGCCCACCGTCGCCTCATGCGTTCCCCCTGTGGTTCGTGGCCCCTGATTCTTGCTCACGGCCCCCGGACGGCGGAACGGGGCACGGCGGAACCAGCACTCGGTTCTCGGTCGAGCAGCGGGGCCCGGAACCGAGCGGAACTGTGCGGGTCACTGTTTCAGGTCTGTGGCCAGCGGGTTCGGGTGGCTTCGACGCCGAGGAGTTCGAGGAGGTGAAGTCGGACGCAGCGGGTGATCCGCACTGTCGGCCGCTCGGCGAGGCTGCCGACGCGCAGGGTGAGTTCGCCGAGGTGGTGGAGGGCCATGCGGCCGGTGGGCCGGACGTGGCGGTTGTCGGGTTGTAGGCCGACCATGGCCCGGTTTTATGACCAGCGCGCGCGTACCCCCCAGTGCACTGGGGGGTACGCGCACACCAGCCGACGGTTCAGATGATGTGGCCGCCGTAGTAGGGGTCGTAGTAGAACGCGTAACGGTCGCGATAGTCCGTGTCCGCCTCGTGCGTGCGCTCGTCGTAGTCCGGACTGTTCTTGATCTCGTCCTTCGTCCGGTCGAGGTAGAGCTTGCGTTCACCGAGCTCGATGCGGGTGACCGTTACGGCGGGCAACAGCACGTGCTTGCCGAAGATCCACGGGCCCGTGTCGACGACCAGGTACTGGGAGCCGACCTCCTCGGACAACTTGTGGACCTTGCCGATGGGTCCGTCGGTGGCCTCGACATGGAACCCGATGAGGTCGGTGCCGGCGGTGTGGCCGGACGCGGTGCGGAACTGCCAGATGTCGACGTTGTCGCTCATGCGCTGCCCTTTCGCTCGGGACCGGCCCGTACGGACCGGTCTGTGGCTTCGGGTGCCCCCAAGTGCGTGGTTCATGCCCACGTTCTGGTGGCGAAGGCAGCTGGTCCGCCCCGGAGGTGCCGCCACTCTCGGCCCGGCCTCAAGGCCGGTCGTCGTGGTGACCGCACAACCAGGCCAGCGCCGAGTAGGCACCCAGAAAGCGCCCGCCGTCTCGGCCCTGCTCGGTCCAGGCACGGATGCCGGAGGCCGCAGCCTGACACTCCGCCAGCAGCTCGGCCCGACACGGCCCGACCGCACCCACCGCCGCGGCGCCGGTCACGGGAGCCCCGACCTGGGCCCCCACCGCCCACCGGAACGCCTCCAGCAAACCGTGCTCGTATCCGGTCCACGGCTCGCGCCGCCCACCCACCTCCTCCAACGCGGCGAACACCTCCTCCGCCGAACGCACCCCCACCGCTGTCATGTCGTCACTCGTCATACCGACGACGCTACGGCTGCCCAGGCCCGATCGCCCGCCCGCCGTCGCCAACCGCTCACCGGCCGAGCGGTCGGAGGGTCCGGAGCGGCGCGTGAGCGCGGCACGGGCGGTCAGCGGGCCCAGCGGCGGCACCGTGGTGGCCCAGGACGGCGATCACCGGATCGGCGGGCCGTCCACCTCCTCCGGGGGCGCACCCGGCCGGGCTACTCGGCCCGAACGGCGATCAGACAGGTGTCGTCGTCGGTGTCGGCGGGGCTGAGCTCCAGCAGCCGGTCGAGGTAGCGCTCCAGATCCGGGCCGGGTGCCCCGGCGGTCCGGATCAGCTGGTCGACGGACTCCTCCACCGGGCGGTCCCGCCGCTCGACCAGGCCGTCGGTGTAGAGCAGCAGGACGTCGCCGGCGGACAGGTGGGCGGTGTACTCCTCGTAGCGGGCGTCGTCCAGGGCGCCGAGCAGCACGCCGTGCGGCAGCGGCAGCACCTCGGCGCCGCGCGGTCCGACCAGGATCGGCGGCAGGTGGCCGGCCCGTGCCCAGCGCAGCCCGCCGCCGGCCGGGTCGACCAGCACGCACACGGCGGTGGCGGTGACCTGCCCCGGTTCGCGCAGCGCCACGGTGTTGGCCCACTCCAGCAGCCGGGCCGGGCCCGCCCCGGTGACGGCCAGGCCGCGCAGGGCGTGGCGCAGCGCGACCATCCCGGTGGCCGCGCCGACGCCGTGCCCGGCGACGTCGCCGACGGCGAGCAGCACGCACTTGTCGGGCAGCGGCAGGACGTCGTACCAGTCGCCGCCGACCCGGTCGCGTTTGGCGGCCGGGCGGTAGCGCACGGCCGCCCGCAGGCCGGTCACCCCGAGCGGGGGCGGGGCGGCGGGCAGGATGGCCTGCTGGAGCCGTAGAGCCAGTTCGGCGCGCTCGGCCGTCTCCTGCTCGCTGTCGGCCAGTCGCGCCCGGGTGGCGCCGAGCGCGACCTCCGCCCAGTGCTGGGCGGACACGTCGAGGAAGGCGCCGCGCACTCCGGTGTGCCGCCCCTCGTCGTCCAGGACCGGCTCGACGATCACCCGGGTGTACCGGTGGCTGCCGTCCGGCTGCGCCAGCCGGAACACCGCCGAGGCGGTCCGGTGACGGCGGCGGACCCCGTCCAGCAGGCGCCGGACCGCCGGGGCGTCGTCGGGGTGGGTGCGCTCCGCGAGCCGGCCCAGCGGTACGGGGTCGGCGTCCGGCGGCAGCCCGTACAGTTCGCGCATCCCCTTCGTCCAGCGGATCCGGCCGTCGTCGCCGCGTTCCTCGAACCCGGCCACCCGGGCGAGCCGCTGGGCCTGGTGCAGCAGGGCGTCCTGCTCGGTCGGCCCGGCCCGCGCCGTCTCGTCCTGCCACTCGACCAGCAGCTTCCCGCCGAGCGGGGCGGCCCCGAGCAGGACGGTGGCGGGGACGGAGAGTTCGCGGTAGCGGAAGACCAGTCGCACGTTCTCACCGCGGACCGGCTCGCCGGTCTCGTGCGCGCGCACCAGCCGTTCGAAGAGGCCGGTGGCGGCCGCGGCCGGGTAGGCCTCCAGCAGCGAGGCGCCCTCCAGCGCGTCCCGGGGGCGTCCCAGCGGATCGCGGAACCGGGCGTTGGCACGCAGCAGCGTGAAGTCCACCACCCGGCCCTTCCGGAGCACGGGCTCCATCAGGAGCGCGGGGGTGACCAGCGCCTCCAGGAGGGCGGCCGGCTCGTCGGGCGGCGGCACGGGGCCGGCGTGGGCGAGCAGGGTGGCGCACAGGTCGGCGATCGCGCCGAGCTGTCGGCGCTGGAACACGTTGAGCGCGGGGCCGGGGGGCCGCCACAGGACCTCCAGCGCGCCCCGTCGGCGTCCGTGGTCGAGCAGCAGGAGGACGGCCCGGGCCGATCGGGCGCTCACCGAAGGGCCCTCGGTCCCCCGGTCCCCCGGCCACAGGTCGGCACCCTCGGCGACCACACGCTGCGCGGGGGTGGGGACTCCCGGGGGGACCCGGCTCCAGGCCTCGACCTCGGCGGCGGGCAGGCCGGCGTGCGCAGCGAGGGCGAGCGCGCCGCCGGGCAGCCGCTGCCAGACGGCGACCGCGTGGGTACCGAGCGACTCCGCCGACTGTTCCAGCACGGTCTCGGCGGCGCGTTGCAGGTCGGTGGCGACGGCGAGCGCGGACGGAACGGGCAGCGGATCGTCCACGGAGCGCGCGGGGGCCGCGGGCCGGGCATCGGGCTCTGCCTCGTGCCCTGCGCCGTGCCTTGCGTCAGGCCCTGCGTCAGGCCCTGCGCCGGGCAGTCCGGCGATGTCGGCGGCCAGGGACGCGACCGGTACGCCCGCCTCGCGGGCCAGCCGGACGAGCCGGACGGCGGCTTCGCCGGGCAGGACGCCGAACCGCTCGGCGAGGATCCCGGTGGCGAGGTCGACGGCCGAACGGCCGCGGGCCTCGGCACGCCCCCGCTCGGCCGCGTGCTGGAGTCGTCGGACGGTCTCGGCCAGGGCCAGGGCCATGGCCGTACGGTCCGGGGGCCGGTGCTCGGCGGTCATGACGCGTTCAGCCAGTGCCGGATCCGGTCGAGCAGGTGGTGCGCGTCGACGGGCTTGGCGATGTGGTCGTCGGCGCCGGCGGCAAGGCTCTTGTCCTGGTCGCCGGGCATGGCCTTGGCGGTGACGGCGATGACCGGCAGGTGTGCGAAGCGTGGGTCGGCGCGGATGGCGGCGATCGCGGCGTAGCCGTCGAGGCCGGGCATCATCACGTCCATCAGGACGAGATCGGTGTCGGGGTGGTCCCGGAGCAGGTCGAGTCCGGCCTGTCCGTCGCCGGCGTGCAGGACGGCGAGACCGCACTGTTCCAGAGCGGCGGCCAGGGCGAAGACGTTGCGGACGTCGTCGTCGACGATCAGGACCCTGCGCCCGGCGAGCGGATCGTCCGCGGGGTGGGCCGGCGGCGCCGCGGCGCGGGGCCGGGCCGGGTGGCGGCCACCGAGCAGGCGGATCACGCGGTCGCGCAGGTCGTCCAGTCCCTGCGCGAGTTCGATGCTCCCGATGGCCGCGTCGGCCTGGCCGCCGTCCTCCCGGTAGCCGAGGACGGGCGTGCCGCCCGGAAGGGCGTCGAGCAGGGCGGGGGCGAGTTCACCGGAGCCCGTCAGGTCGAGGACGACGCAGTGGTGGACGCCTTCCGCCAGGGCGGCCCGCAGCGCCGCCTCGGATCCGGCCTCACTCACCCGCACCGGGTGTTCCGGTGCGCCGAGCGCGTCCACGGCCGAGCGGACGAGCAGGGTGAGCAGGGCCGGCGGGTCCGGTTCGATCACCAGGACCACCCGCTCGTCCTCGGGCGGCTTACGGGCGGGCTTCGGCCCGGTGAGCGGGAGGTAGAGGGTGAACCTGCTGCCCTCGCCCAGGGTGGAACGGACGGTGAGGGTGCCGCCGAGCAGCCGGGCGAGTTCCCGGCTGATGGACAGGCCGAGGCCGGTGCCGCCGAAGCGGCGGCTGGTGGTGCCGTCGGCCTGCTGGAAGGCGGTGAAGATGGTGTCGAGGTGGGCGGCGTCGATACCGATGCCGGTGTCCCCGACGTGGAAGGCCACCGCCGCCTCCGCATCGCCGAGTTCGACGGGCAGGCCGGCTCCTCCGACGCGCTCGATCCGCAGCTCGACCCGGCCGGTGTCGGTGAACTTGACGGCGTTGGAGAGCAGGTTGCGCAACACCTGGCGCAGCCGGGCCTGGTCGGTCAGGAGGTCCTTCGGCACCGCGTCGGCGACGCTGATCTCGAAGCCGAGGCTCTTCTGGTCGGCCAGCGGGCGGAAGGTGGACTCGACGTACTCCAGCAACTCCCGTACGGGGAAGGGCTCGGGAGTCAGTTCCATCTTGCCGGCCTCGACCTTGGAGAGGTCGAGGATGTCGTTGATGAGCTGGAGCAGGTCGGTGCCCGCGGAGTGGATGACGCCCGCGTACTCGACCTGTTGGGGGGTGAGGTTGCCGCCGGAGTTCTGGGCGAGCAGCTGGGCGAGGATGAGCAGGCTGTTCAGCGGGGTGCGCAGTTCGTGGCTCATGTTGGCCAGGAACTCGGACTTGTACGTCGAGCTGAGGATCAACTGCCGGGCGCGTTCCTCCAGTTCCTGCCGGCCCTGTTCGATCTCCAGGTTCTTGGCCTCGATGTCGCGGTTGCGCTGGGCGAGGAGTTCGGCCTTCTCCTCCAACTCCGCGTTGGAGCGGCGCAGTTCCTCCTGTCCGGCCTGCAACTCCGCCGATCTGGCCTGGAGTTCGGCGGTGAGCCGCTGGGACTCGGCGAGCAGTTCGTCGGTACGGGCGTTGGCGAGCAGGGTACCGATGTTGACTCCGCAGGATTCGGTGAACTGTTCCAGGAGATCGAGGTGGACCTGGGTGAAGGGGTGCACGGAGGCGAACTCCAGGACGCCGAGCAGCCATTCCTCCAGCGCGATGGGCAGGATGACGAGCGAGCGGGCGTCGGTGGCCCCGGCGCCGGAGCCGATGACGGCGTAGCCCGGCGGCAGGTCGTCGACGGCGATGATCCGCCGGCTGCGGGCGGCCTGGCCGACCAGCGACTCCCCCAGCCGCAGGCGCCGTGCCGGCAGGGCCCCGGCCGGGCGGCCGTAGGCGCTGATCAGGACGAGTTCGGTGCCGCCGTCGCACTCCTCGGCGAGGAAGAAGGCCCCGTACTGGGCGCCGACCAGGGGCGTCAGCTCGTCGGTGATCATCTCGGCGACGGCCTTGATGTCCCGGCGGCCCTGGACGGCGGTGGAGAAGCGGGCCAGGTTGCTCTTGAGCCAGTCCTGCTGCTGGTTGGCCTGGATCGTCTCGCGCAGCGATCCGACCATGGCGTTGATGTTGTCCTTGAGGTCGGCGACCTCGCCGGAGGCGTCCACGGTGATCGAGCGGGTGAGGTCGCCGGCCGCGACGGCACTGGTGACCTCGGCGATCGCCCGGACCTGCCGGGTGAGGTTGCCGGCCAGCTCGTTGACGTTCTCGGTGAGCCGCTTCCAGGTGCCGGACACTCCCTCGACCTCGGCCTGACCGCCCAACCGCCCTTCGGTACCGACCTCGCGGGCGACCCTGGTCACCTCGGCGGCGAAGGAACCCAGCTGCTCCACCATGGTGTTGACGGTCGTCTTCAGTTCCAGGATCTCCCCGCGCGCGTCCACGTCGATCTTGCGGGTGAGGTCGCCCCGGGCGACGGCCGTGGTCACCTGGGCGATGTTGCGCACCTGACTGGTCAGGTTGTGCGCCATGAAGTTGACGTTCTCGGTGAGGTCCTTCCACGTCCCGGCGACGTTCGGTACCCGGGCCTGGCCGCCCAGGATGCCCTCGGTGCCGACCTCGCGGGCCACCCGCGTCACCTCGTCGGCGAAGACCGACAGGGTGTCCACCATGGTGTTGATCGCGGCCGCGAGCGCCGCGACCTCGCCCTTGGCCTCCACCGTGATCTTCCGGGACAGGTCGCCCCGGGCGACCGCGGTCGCCACGTCGGACATCGAACGGACCTGGCCGGTGAGGTTGGAGGCCATCACATTGACGTTGTCGGTGAGGTCCTTCCAGGTGCCGGAGACGCCCCGTACGGTCGCCTGCCCGCCCAGGTTCCCGGCCGTGCCGACCTCGCGGGCCACCCTGGTCACCTCGTCGGCGAACGCGGACAGCTGGTCCACCATCGTGTTGATGGTCTCCTTGAGCTCCAGAATCTCCCCGCGCGCGTCCACCCGGATCTTCTGGGTCAGGTCCCCCTCGGCGACGGCCGTGGCGACCTGGGCGATGCCGCGCACCTGGGCGGTCAGGTTGCCCGCCATGGAGTTCACCGAGTCGGTGAGGTCCCGCCACGTCCCGGCGACGCCCTGGACCCGGGCCTGACCTCCGAGCCGCCCCTCCGTACCGACCTCGCGGGCCACCCTGGTCACCTCGTCGGCGAACCCGGAGAGCTGGTCCACCATCGTGTTGACGGTGTTCTTGAGCTCCAGGATCTCCCCGCGCGCGTCCACCTCGATCTTCTGGGTGAGGTCGCCCCGGGCCACCGCCGTGGTCACCTGCGCGATGTTGCGCACCTGCCAGGTAAGGTTGCCGGCCATCGCGTTCACCGAGTCGGTGAGATCCGACCACGTCCCCGCCGTACCCGGGACCCGGGCCTGACCGCCGAGCCGCCCCTCCGTGCCGACCTCACGGGCCACCCTGGTCACCTCCGAGGTCACCCGCGCCAGCTGGTCGGCCATGCCGTTGAAGACCGTGGCGATCTCCCCGTGCACACCGGGCACGCCCTCGGTCAGCCGGGTGCGGAAGTCCCCGTCGCGGACGGCGGTCAGCCCCGCGAGCAGCTGCCGCAACGCCTGCTCCGCCGGGTCCACGGGCTGCGCACGGGGTACCGGCTGGTCGTCCATCCGTCCCACCGCCCGGGTCGGCCACGTGCCCGGGGCGCCGTCGGCGCTCCCCGGCCCCGAGGGCGGCGGGTGCCGCCCTGCTCCCACTGTGCCACCGGACGCCGAAGGCTGACACGCGGGAAAGGTGTCCGTCGGCGGGGTCCCCCAGCACACCACCGGCGGGGCCGGCCGGCGCACGCGCCCGGTCTCCGGGTGTGTCCGCCGCTGGACCCACCACCGTCAGAACGGGTGACGGACATGGTGGTCGAGCGGGGAGGGCACCTCCAGCCAGACCTGCTTCCCGCCGGCCTCGGGCGCGCTCCCCCACGCCCCGGCCAGCCGGTCGACCACCCGCAGACCGTGACCACCAGGCTGCCCCGGATCGGTGCGGGGGCGCAGCTTCGGTCGCACCGGGCTGGCGTCCGTGACCTCCACCCGCAGCCTGGCTCCGTCCCAGCTCAGCCGCAGTTCGCGAGGGCCTCCGGGGGCGTGCAGACAGGCGTTGGTGACCAGTTCCGAGATCATCAGCAGCACGTCCTCGGTGACGGCCCGCTGCTCGTCGTCGACAGCGGGCAGCCACCGCCAGGACCGCAGGGCGTCCCGGCCGAAGTCGCGGCTGCGCTGCACCGCGCCCGAGCTGCCGGCGAACGACATCCGCCTGGTCTGCTCGCGGCCCCGTAGCGGGCGCTTCCCGGGACGGTCCATCACTCCCCCTCACGCCGTTCCGTCGAAGGGGCGGCACCGGGCCCCTCCGGCGGGCCCGCTGCCCTCAGCGCCGAGCCGACGTCGGGATGGATCCGCAGCACGCTGTCGGCCCCCGTGATGGCGAACAGCCGCGCCACGATGGGGCGCAGGCCCGCGAGCTCCAGTCGCACCCCGGTCTTCTCCCCTTCGATGTGGGCGCGCAGCAGGAGGTTGAGCCCGGTCGAGTCGCAGAACCGCAGCTCCGCGAGGTCGACCACGATCCGCTCGATGCCGGCCTCCAGCGGGCGGGCCAGTGCGGAGCGCAGTCCGTCCGCCGTGTCGTGGTCCAGTTCCCCCGCCACGGTGACGATCAGAACCGGCCCCTCGCGGTCCACCGCCACGTGGAGGCCGGGCCGGTCCTGTTCCCCCTCGGTCCCGCTGGGATCCTCCGCTGGCCCCGGCATGGCGCACTCCCTGACCGGTCGGGACGGCGGGGCGCCGTCCCGACCATCATGCCGCGCACCACCGGGGGCCGCGCGGACGACCGGAGCCCGCGGGGCTGCCCCGGGCGCGGTCTGGCGCACCACCTGCTCGCCGTCCATGCCGCGCGTCTGCCCGGCCGGATCACGGCTACACACACCCGCGCGAGGACGCGGTGGCGGACACCACGGCGACGCCGAACAGCGACCGCGACGGGACCGCCCGGGCACCCGCCGGGTCCGTGCGCGCCTGCCGTCAGGGGGCGGACGTCGACGCCGGCCGGCCGCTCCTCGGCTCCATGGCCGGGCCCGGCGGGCTGGAGGCGCCGCCCACCCGCAGGGGGCAGTCGGTACCGACCCGTGCGGCCAGCTCGGCCCGGAGCGCGGCCAGTTCGGCCATCCGCCGGTCGATGGTGCGGATCCGCTCCTCGAACAGCGCGGAGAGGGCCTCGGCACTGTCGGGCGCGTCCCGCAGCTCCGCGCCGTGCCGGGCGATCTCGGCCAGGGTCAGACCCAGGCCCTGGGCGACGCGGACGTAGTGGAGCCAGGTGACCGCCTCCGGAGGGAAGTCGCGGTAGCCGTTGGCCAGCCGCTCGCCGTCGAGCAGGCCGACCTTCTCGTAGAAGCGCAGCGTGTCCCTGGACACCCCGGTGCGCCTGGCCAGTTCTCCGATCCGCATGCCCCTCCCGTCGATCGCGTCGACCGCCGGCCACCCGGCTCGTCCGACTTGACCTTGGAGCGTACTCCACGGTTTAGCGTCGGCGGCACCTCAGCAAACCTCCGAAGGAGCCCCGGTGTCCCCGACTTGCCCCGCCTACCTGCGCCTCGTCCGCTCCAGCGGCTGGTACGACCTGATCGTGACGGCCGGCTTCGCCACGCCCTGGACGTACGCGCTGCTGCACCACCTGCTGTCGGCCGCCGGGACCGCCACCGGCCTCGGCGCGATGCCCGCCCTGACGCCGATGCAGACCCTCTACGCCAATCTGATGGGCTCCGTCGTGGTGATCTGGTCGCTGCTGCGGATCCTCCGGCCGCTGCCCCTGCACGGCCTCCTGGACGGGGCCGCGCGCGTCCTGTTCTCGCTGTGGGAGACCTACGCGCTGCTGCATGACGGACCCCGGCTGCTGTCGGTCTTCCTGGTCCTGGAGGTGACGTTCGGGCTCCTCCAGCTGGCCCCCTGGGCCAGGCCCCGCACCGGGCGAGCGGTGGCGACCGGGGCCCGGCACCGATGACCCGGCCCGCCATCGGCGCCTTCCAGGCGGCCACCGCGCCGGCCTGCCTCCCGCACATCCCGGCCTCGTCGCGCGCTGGTCGAAGGAGGACCGCGGCGGTGACCGGCGGCTCCCCCGGGCCTGGTCGTCCTGACCCGGGCCGGCCGAGCCGGACGTGCCGGGGGCTGATTCCTGCCGGGTCCGTGTGGAAGCGCCCGTCCGGGGCAGACGCCGCTCAGGGGCCCACCACCGCCGGCCCCCACCCGTCGGAACCAGGAGAGGAGCCCATCCCATGGGTACCGAGGACAAGCTGCGCAACGCGGCGGAGAAGGCCAAGGGCAAGGCCAAGGAGGTTGCCGGCAAGGCCACCGGCGACCGGGTGGTCGAGGCCGAGGGCCGGGGAACCCAGATCAAGAGCGACCTCAAGCAGGCCGCGGAGAAGGTCAAGGACGCCGGCAAGGACTGACCCCCGTACCCGGCGGGCCCGTCCCGTCGCCAGGAGGGGAAGGCGACCAGGAGGTGAAGGCGATGAGCACCACGAGAGAGCCCGTGCCACCGGATCCGCCGGCGCCGGTCGAGACGCCGGAGGCCCGGATGACCGGCGAGGGCGGTCCGCCACCGGAGCACGAGGAGGACAAGGGGCCGCAGGACGGCCCGGAGTTCGCGGTGACGGAACCGACCCACGAGCCGGGGCAGCGGGCCTGACGCGAACGGGGCCTACCCGCCCGCAGGCTGCTCGGGCGCCGCGCACGGCGGCTGTGCCGGGAGGCCTGCGGGCAGGCCGGCCCGTTCATCAGCGGTGAAGGTCCGGTAGCCGATGATCTGGCAGAGTTCGCTCCGCCACACCTGCGGATCCAGTGTCAGTGGCCCGCCGGCGCCCGAGGAGCGCGCGTAGATGACGGTCCGGCCGTCCCTGGAGACGTCCATGAACTGGTACGAGCTGTCCGTCCGGCCCGGCGGTTTGCCGAACTCGTACGAGTCCTGCGGGACGCGCTCCCCGACCTGGTAGGTCCGCACGGCGTTGTTGGCGGCGAGCAGGAAGTGCCCGTCGCCGTCGAGGAAGGAGGCGACGAACGGGGTCACCAGATCCTCGGCGACGCTCTGCAGCGGGCCGAGTTCCCGGCGGAGCGGGTCGCGGCGCCACAGTTCGACGATCGACCCGCGGCGCATCAGCGCGAAGTAGCGGCCGCTGGGGTCGAACTGGATCGAGAGGACGTCCTCACTGGTCCGCACGGTGTCCGTGACGGTGCCGGTGGTGATGTCGACGATACGGACCTCGGGATCGCCCAGCACGATGACGGCCACCTTGTTCGGCGCCGGGTAGGGGGCGATCACGACCTCCGGCTTGCCGTCCGGCAGCAGGGGCTTCACATCGAACCGCGCGAGTTCCCGGCCGGTGCGCGGTTCCCAGCGCTGCACCACGCTCCCCGAGATGGTCAGGATCTTCCCCTCGGGATCGAAGAAATGGGCGAAGCCCCACTTCCAGGCCTCCCCCGGCGGCAGCGGGGGCTCCACGACGGACGGTTCGGGAACGGGCAGGGGCGGGGGTTCGGCGGCCGTGATCGCGGCGACCTCCCGGAGGGTGGAGACCTCGCGGACGGACACCACGTTCTTCGCCTCCTGGTCGGCGAGCAGCGCGTCGTCCGGGCTGAACCTGACCGGGTCGGCATCCCCCGGCTTCCAGTACGGCTGACGGCGGGTCGCCTCGGCGAGCAGCCGGTCACTGTCACGGGCGGCCGCGGGGCGCAGCTGCAGGCCGGACCCGTCGGAGAGGATGCTGACCGTCCGGGTGCCGTCGCGGGTGAGCCCCTGCTGGCCGACCGACAGGACGTCGGCGGCGGGCGGGAGTTCGGTGTAGATGATCGCCGCTCCGTCCCAGCTGATCTGGTAGAGGTGCCCGGCGGCCTCCACCAGGGAGTTCGTCCCGTAGGTGAGGCTCGGCGCGGGGACGGTGGCGGTCACCTTCCCCTGGTTCAGGTCCACCACCCGGATGGTGTCCATGTGCCCCACAGCCACCCGGGCCCCGGTCGCGTCGACCGCCCGACTGAAGCACATGTTCCCCTGGAACTTCTCGTCCTGCTCGCTGAACGGATGGCCCTGCGGGGCCCCGTCGGAGATCCGGACCAGGCTCACCGTGGAGTTGTCGGCCCCCCGGCGGCACACCACGGCTCCGCTGCGGTCCCCGGAGACTTCGAGGTCGTCCACGCCCGTGACGACGGGGCGGGTGGCTCCGGAGTCCGGGTCGTAGGCCAGCAGGCCGCTGTCGTTCTTCCCCATGCCGGTGCGCCGCAGCAGCAGGGTCCTGTCGTCCGCACCGATCCACAGCGGCCCGTTGTCGCCGCCACCGTCCTTGGGCGCGGGCGTGGTGCGGACCAGGGCGTCGCGGTCGAGGTCCCACCAGACCAGGTGGTCGAGCACCCGGGCGACGATCAGCCTGCCGTCCAGCGACATCGACGGCCCCAGCCCCTTGTCCGTCCCGGTGTCCGCCCCCGGCGCCCCGGGCAGCCGGTGAAGCCCGCCGACCGGCTGGTCGGCGTCGGCGTCGACGGGGAACCACACGGCCTTGCCGTCCTCCTGGAGGTAGCCGGCCCGCCGTCCGTCCGCGGAGACCAGCGGGTACAGCACCTGTCCGACCGAGGGCACCTGGGCGCTGCGGACGGCTCCGGTGGCGGCGTGCACGAAGAGCGTCGCCCGGCCCTCCTGGGAGGTGGCCAGCACCACGTTGCCGTCGCGGCTCGTCACCACGTGGCTGACCGTGCCCAGCAGGCCGGAGAGCACCCGCCCGTCGTCGCTGTGCGCCAGGTACAGGCGCAGCAGCTGGTTGCGGGCCTCCTGGGTGGGCGAGGTCCGGTAGGCCGCCAGTGCCAGCATCACCGCGCGGGCCGGGTCGGTGGCGGTGACGTCCTCCGAGGCCTGCGCCAGGGCACGGGAGGTGGCCAGCGCCTCCCGGTCGCGGCTCTCCTGGCGGGCCGCCACCAGGAGCGTGGTGGAGACCAGGGCGAGTGCGGTGAGGACGGCGACGACGGACACCACGGCCCGCCGGCGGCGGGTCCGGGAGCGGCGGTGGGCCCGGACGGCCGCGAGGTAGGCGTGTTCGGCGGCGCTCAGGTCGGCGCCCCGCTCGTCCACCCAGCGCCGGGTGCTCTCGGGCATGGTGGTCCGGGGTGGCGCCGTCCGCCCGGAGTCCTCCCACTCGGCCAGGTCGTGGCGTACGGACTCCAGCCAGATCAGGAAGGCGCGGTCCTCGGCCGCCCACCGGGCCAGCCGGTCCCAGCTGGTGATCAGTGCCTCGTGCGCGAGTTCCACCGTCTCGTCGCCCTCGGCGTTCCGGCCGGTGACCAACAGCCGGGTGGTGGCGAGCTGTTGGGCGATCCGCCACTCGTCCTCGCCGAGTTCGCCGCGCAGCGCCGTGCGACGGGTAGCGGCCGGGGAGCCCGCCGGGACGCGGATCAGCCGGGTGAACAGCCGGCGGGCCGCCGGTTCGTCCGCGGCCTGGACCTGCTCCGACCAGGCCTGGTCGGCGTGGGCGCTCAACGCGCCCGTGACGCCGCCCAGTTCGCGGTACGCCTGGTAGGTGAGCAGGCCGCCGTGCTGGCGCTGCCACAGCAGGTCGAGGGTGAAGCCGAGCAGGGGCAGGGCGCCCGGTTCGGTGCCGGTGTCCTCCAGGATGCGGTCCACCAGGGCGGGTTCGTAGCGCACGCCGGGGGTCGCGTCGATCGGCGCGGTCACCACCTCGCGCAGCCGCTCGGGGCCCAGCGGTCCGAGTGCGTGGACCCGTCGACTGAGGCGGGGGCCGAGTCGGGGGTGGGCCAGTGCGAGTTCCAGGAAGTCGGCCCGCAGCGTGGTCAGCACCCGGACGGTGCGCGGCAGCGTGTCGTCGAAGAGGACGTCGGCCAGGGCGTCGACAGCGGCCGGGTCGAGGGCCAGCAGTTCCTCGAACTGGTCCACCACGACGAGCAGTCGGTGGCAGTCGCACAGTTCCAGCACCCGGGCCACCACATCGGCCAGACCGCCGTCGGCCAGCCGCTCCGCCAACTCGGCGATCCGGTCCAGGCGTTCGATCTCCGAGGGCTCCGAGGGCTCCGAGGGCTCCGAGGTCGCCGAGGTCGCCGAGGTCGCCGAGGTCGCCGAGGTCGCCGAGGTCGCCGAGGCCTGCGGAAGTCCGGGCTCCAGCAGTGGCAGCAGCCCGGCGGCGAGTGCCGTGAGCGGGCTGCTGCCCGAGGCCGGCCGGACGACCACCGCCTCGGCCCCCGTGGCCCGCAGCAGCGGGACGACCCCGGCCAGGGCCACCGACGACTTCCCGGAGCCGGAGGCGCCGACGATGCTCACCCACTGTTCGGCGAGCAGCGCCGAGGCCAGCTCCGCGCTCTCGGCCCGCCGGCCGTGGAACAGCGCGGCGTCGGCCTCCTGGTACGCCGCCAGGCCCCGGAACGGGGAGGGCGGCAGGGCCAGCTCCCGCAGCTGCGGCCAGGCCCGGAGCAGGCCGGCCGTCGGGATCAGGTAGCTGACCGGGGGCCGGCCCGACTCGGCGACCGCCATCATGCCGACCACGCCGACGAGGTGCTCGTCCCAGGCCGGGCCGCCGCTGAAGCCCCGGGAGACCGGGTAGCCCTGCCCGGCGAGGTCGGCCTGCACCCACCCGTGCGCCTGCTCCGCCCGCAGGACGCCCGAGTGCCACACCCCGCCGGGGCGGCCGGCCGGAAAGCCGAAGGCCCGCACCGGGTGCTCCCACACCTCGTCCGCCTCGATCAGCCGGACCGGTCGGCCGCCGGGCAGCGGGGCGTCCAGCCGGAGGACGGCGACGTCGCCGCCGCCGGACTCCTGGGGCGGCATCCAGTGCTCGACGCTCGCGGTCACACCCCTGCCCTCTCCGGCGGGGGCGGGCTGCAGGGGCAGGTCGACCTCCAGCCGGGCGGAGGCCGCGGGCTCCTCGTCCGGCCGCAGCCCGAGGGCGGCGGACACCACGTGCGCACAGGTCAGCGCCAGCTCTGGGGAGACCAGGAAGCCCAGTCCCACCGGGTCACCGCGCGGGTCGCGCACCCGCAGCACGGCCGAGTTCAGGGCCTTCGGGCCGATGCCCTGGGGCGGCTGCGGAGCCGGCGGCGTCACGCCGTCGGCTCCGCCTGCTCCACCTCTGCCGGTTCCGTCGGTGCGGTCGGTACCGTCGGTGCGGTCGGTTCCGTCGGTGCGATGGGTACCGTCGGCTCCTCCGGCGGGCGGTGCCAGGTGAGCGAGACCTTGAAGTTGGCCTGGGCCGCCGTACTGGAGATGATCACATCGGCCTCGGCGGACAACGACAGCCCGAACTCCAGGTTGAGTTCGTCGGGCGCGTGGGCCATGCCGCGGAAACCGTCGACGAAGCTCTGCGCGACCGGCCGGATCCCGGTCACCATCTCCCCGAGGGAGCGGGTGGCCCGGGCCATCACCTGCCCCGGCCGCGCCACCCGGACCAGGCCGTCCTCGCCGACCGGCGAGACCTCGACTCTGACGACGTTCTGCGCTCCGCCGTCGACATCGACGGGCAACTCCACGTGGTACACGGTGCCTCCCCCTCAGGGCTCCCGGCGGTGCCGTGCCAGAGCTTCTCCTGAAGGTCCCTCGGAGGCTCCCCGCACCGCCCCGCCGGCTACCGTACGCGCCGAACGTACAACAGTGTGCCCATCGGCGCGTACGGAAACACCGAAACCTGGAGGGGGTTGAGGGAGTCAGCGGCCGAGGAGGCGCTCGCCGTCCTGGGCGCGCAGCACCTCGCAGAGTGCGCGCAGGGCGGCCTCGGCCTGGTCGATCCGGGCGTCGGTGATCCCGACGGAGGGCTCGATCCGCAGGGTGGTCACCGCGCTGGCGGTCGGGAAGACCCGTAGCGCGTGGGCGTTGAGGAGGTGCCCGGCGGCGGCGTAGCCGAGGACGCCGGCTCGGGAGAGTTCGCGCAGCACCGGTGACGGGGAGTCGCTCTGGTCGCGCAGTTCCAGGCCGAGCATCAGTCCGCGACCGCGCACGTCCACCACGACGTCCTTGAAGTCGTCGCGCACGCCCGAGAGTTGCTTCAGGATCCGTTCGCCGCGCTCGGCGGCGCGCCGGTACAGGGCGCCGCCGTCCGCCTCCAGCAGGTCGAGGGTGCGGGCGGCGATCAGGGTGGAGAAGGCGTCCTTGGCGAAGGTGGAGCTGTGCAGCAGCTCGAACTCGGGCCGGTGGCGCCCGTGGTGGACCAGCGTCACCGCGGCCTTCGCGATACCGCCGCCGAGGCTCTTGGCGAGCACGTAGTAGTCGCCGCGCAGCCCGATGGCCGAGCTCGCCAGGAAGGTGCCGGTGCGACCCATGCCGCTCTGCACCTCGTCCACCACGATCGGGCAGTCCGCCTCGGCGCAGATCCGCTGCACCTCGCGCGCATACCCGGCGGTGAGCGGCCGGACTCCGCCCTCGCCCTGGACGGGTTCCAGCAACAGGGCGCACAGCCGGGGCAGTTGGTGCTCCACGAGGTCCACGGCGCCGCCGCAGAGCGCGAGGCCGAGCACCGTCCGGCGTTCCTCGGCGATCGCCGCCGCCAGCGCCTCCGGGTCCTCGGCGGGGACGAACCGGCACGGCGCGGCCAGGGCCCGGAACGGCTCCCGGACGGCCGGGTTGTGGGTGAGCTGGACGCTGCCGATCAGCTTGCCGTGGAAGCCCCCGGACAGGGCGAGCAGGACCGGCGGCTCCTCGGCGCGGGCCCGGTTGACGGCGGTGACGGCGGCGGCCAGTGCCTCGAAGTCCCCGCCGTCGGCGAGCCGTTGGGCGGCCGGGCTGAGGGGCGCGCCGTCGCGGGCGGCTCGCCGGGCCCGCTCGATGGACTCGCCGATCCGTTCGAGCAGCGCGGCCGCCTTCAGGCCGCGGTCGAGTTCGGCGTGTTTGACCGCGGCCTCCACCGCCTCGGCCCCGCTGTTGGCGAAGACGGCCAGGTAGGGGCCCGGGTCGCCGGTCTCCCGGCGGAGGATGTCGTTGAGCCGCCGGGCGACGGTCTCGGCGTACGGGTGCAGCGAGAACTGCGCGTGCACCGGCACCTGGGCGGCGAGCAACTCCTGGGCGAGGGAGGTGACTTCGGGGTGGTGGTGGCCGAGGATCGTGGCGCCGAAGCCGCCGACGAGGTCGAGCACGGGGATCTCGCGGCCGTCCTCGCCACGCCGGTAGAGGGTGTCGCCCTCGGCGCGGACGTACTCGACGGCCAGGCCCAGGGTTTCCAGCTGGGCGCGGAGGAACGGTTCGGCCAGACCGGTGGTGGTCATCGCGGTGCCTCTCTGGGGGTGCCGGTCAGAGCCGGGTGTCGATGAAGCGGAGCAGTTCGTCGTCGTCGGCGTCGGCCAGCTCGTCGGCCGCGACGGTGGCGGTCGCCGTGGCCTCCGGAGCAGCTGCCGGTTCGAGCCGCTGCAGCAGCGTGCGCAGCCGGGCGGTGAGGTCCTCGCGGGCGGCCCCGTCCACGGCGGTGAGGGTGCGCTCCAGGGTGTCGAGGGCGGCGGTGGCGGCCCGCTGTTCCTGGACGGAGCCCAGCAGGTGGCGCAGCTGTTCGGCGACGGCGGCCGGGTTCGGGTGGTCGTAGACCAGCGTCGCGGGGAGTTTGGCGCCGGTCAGCTGAGCGAGCCGGTCGCGCAGTTCGAGGGCCATCAGGGAGTCGAAGCCGGCGTACTCGAAGGGTTCCCCGGCCGGGATCCGCTCGTCCGCCCCGAGCACCTCGGAGGCCGCGGCGCGGACCAGTTCGAGCAGGGCGCCCGGGTCGGTGGCGACCAGCCGTACGGGCTGCGGCTCGGCGCTGCCGGGCGCCGGGTCCGTGGTGTGCGGCGCGGCGAGGTCCCGGAGCAGCGCGGGGGCGGGGTGCTGGATCGCTGCGGTGTCCAGGGCCAGGGGTACCAGCACCGGACGGCCGTCGGCGAGGCCCGCGTCGAACAGCCGCAGCGCCTCGGCGGGCCGGAGCGGCCGTACGCCGGTGCGGGCCAGTCGGGCGCGGTCGGCGCGGCCCAGGCTGGCCGTCATGCCGTCGGGGGCGTCCCAGGAGCCCCAGGCCAGCGAGACGCCGGGTCGGCCGGCGGCCCGGCGGCGCGTCGCGAGGGCGTCCAGGAAGGCGTTGGCCGCCGCATAGCCGGCCTGGCCGGCTGTCCCGACGACTCCGGCGGCGGAGGAGCAGAGCACCAGGGCGACGGGGGTGGGGAGGTCGCGGGTGGCCTGGTCCAGCCAGCGGGCGGCGTCCGCCTTCGGGCGCAGCACGGTGGCGAGGCGGTCGGGGGTCTGCGAGCCGACCACCGCGTCGTCCAGGACGCCGGCGGCGTGGACGACGACGGTCAGCGGCGCCTCGGCCGGGACGCCGGCGACCAGCGCGCGCACCTGCTCGCGGTCGGCGGCATCGCACTGGACGGCCTCGGCGTGGGCGCCCAACTCGGCCAGTTCGGCGCAGAGTTCGGCGGCGCCCGGCGCCGCCGGGCCGCGCCGGGAGGCGAGCAAGAGGCGGCGGATGCCGTGCCTGGTCACCAGGTGGCGGGCGATCAGCCGGCCCAGCAGTCCGGTGCCGCCGGTGATCAGTGCGGTACCGGCGGGATCGAGCACCGGGCCGTCGGTCGCGGGCGCGGCCGGGGCCAGGCGGGGCACCCGGACGGCCGCGCCACGGACGGCGAACTGCGGTTCGTCCGCCGCCACCGCCTCGGCCAGGGCGGCGCCGACCGCTCGGGCGCAGGCCTCGGGGGTCGCGTCGGCGGGCAGGTCGAGGTCGGCGAGGAGGAGCCGGCCGGGGTGCTCGGTCTGCGCCGAGCGGACCAGTCCGCCGACCGCGGCCTGCGCCGGGTCCACCGGCTCGTCCTGTTGGGTCGCGACGCCGTACCGGGTGGCCACGACCAGGCGGCGGTCCTCGGAGCGGGGTTCGGCGAGGAAGGCCTGGACGGCCGTCAGCACCCGGGTGGTCGACCGCCGGACGCTCTCGGCGTCGTCGGCGGCCTGGTCGGCCATCGGCAGGAGCAGCAGCCAGTCCGAGGATTCCGGCAGCGCCGTGAGGTCCGCGACCGGCGTCACGCGGACGGGCTCCGCGCCCCGCGCGGGCAGGTCGCGCCAGGCGATCCGGAACAGCGCTCCCCCGTCGGCCGGTGCCTGCGACCGGGGTGTCTCCGGCCAGTACCGCCTCCCCCGGAACGGGTAGGTCGGCAGGTCGACCCGGCGCGCGCCGGGCGGGATCAGCGGCGTCCAGTCGACGGGCACGCCCCGGACGAACGCCTCCGCGAGCGAGCGGGCGAACCGGTCCCGGCCGCCGTCGCCGCGGGTCAGCGTCCCGCAGACCGCGGCCGCCGGACCCGCCCCGGTGTCGGCGAGGGTCGCCTCGATCGCCGCGCCCAGCACCGGGTGGGCGCTGATCTCGACGAAGGCCGCGAAGCCCTCGTCCGCGAGCGCCCGTAGCGCCGGTTCGAAGCGCACCGGCCGGCGCAGGTTGCGGTACCAGTAGTCGGGCCCGACCGGGCCGGTGAGCCACGCGCCGTCGACCGTCGAGTACCAGGGCACCGCCGGGGCCGAGGAGCGCACCCCGTCCAGGAGCCGGAGCAGCTCAGGTTCCAGCTCCGCCACCTGCGCGGTGTGGGAGGCGTAGTCGACCGGGATCATCCGCACGTCGATGCCGCGGCCCGCCAGTTCGCCGTGGAAGTCGCTGAGCGCCGTGCTCGCCCCGCCGACCACGGTGCGCTCCGGCCCGTTCACCGCGGCGATCTCGACTCCCTTGCCGCAGGCGCGGATCCAGTCCCGGACCCGGCGTTCGGTCAGCGGTACGGAGAGCATCCCGCCGCTGCCCGCGAGCCGCTCGCCGATGGCCCGGCTGCGCAGGGCGACCGTCCGGGCGGCGTCCGCCAGGGACAGCGCGCCCGCCACGCAGGCCGCCGCGATCTCGCCCTGGGAGTGGCCGAGCACCGCCGCCGGGCGGACGCCGTAGGACTCCCAGAGGGCGGCGAGCGAGACCATCACGGCGAAGGACACCGGCTGGGCGACGTCCACCCGGTCCAGCGGCGGGGCGTCCGGCGCGCTGTGGACGACGTCGGCGAGCGACCAGTCGACGTACGGGGCGAGGGCCCGCTCGCAGGCGGCCATCCGCTCCGCGAAGACCGGCTCGGCCTGCCACAACTCCCGCCCCATTCCTGCCCATTGGGTGCCCTGGCCGGGGAAGACGAAGACCACGTCCTGGTCCGTCCGGTCGGCCGGTACGGCTCCCGTGACCAGTCCGGGCGCCTCCCCGCCCGCCGCCAGGGCCCGCAGCGCCGCGCGGACGGCCGCCGGCTCCGCCGCCATCACGACGGCCCGCCGCTCGAACAGGGTCCGCCCGGTGATCAGGGACAGCGCCGCGTCCTGCGGGCGGACCCCGCCGTCCAGCAGCTCGGCCAGCCGCCCGGCCTGGGCCGCCAGCGCCTCCGGTGTCCGCGCGGACACCGGCAGCGGCACCAACGGCGGCACGAGCGGCGGCACGAGCGGTGCCGACTCACCGTCAGAGGCGTCCGCCCGCTCTGGCGGGGCCTGTTCCAGCACCACATGGGCGTTGGTCCCGCTGATCCCGAAGGAGGAGACCGCGGCCCGGCGCGGGCGCCGCCGCTCGGGCCAGCGGCTGGTCTCGGTCCGCAGCCGCACCGCGCCCCCGGACCAGTCGACCCGGCTGCTCGGCCGGTCGACGTGCAGGGTGCGCGGCAGCACCCCGTGCTGCAGCGCCAGCACCGTCGCGGCCACGCCGACGGCGCCGGCCGCCGCCTGGGTGTGGCCCAGGTTGGACTTCACCGAGCCCAGCAGCAGCGGCTCGGCGCGGTCCGGCCCGTAGGCCGCGATCAGCGCCTGGGCCTCGATCGGATCGCCCAGCACGGTGCCGGTGCCGTGCGCCTCCACCGCGTCGACCTCGTCCGGGCCGAGTCCGGCGTCGGCCAGGGCCCGGCGGATCACCCGCTGCTGGGCGGGGCCGTTGGGCGCGGTGAGGCCGTTGGAGGCGCCGTCCTGGTTGACGGCGGAGCCGCGCACCAGCGCGAGCGGGCGGCGGCCGGCCCGGCTTGCGGCGGAGAGCCGTTCCAGCACGAGGACGGCCGCGCCCTCGGCCCAGCCGGTACCGTCCGCGGCTTCGGCGAACGGCTTGCACCGCCCGTCGGGGGCGATGGCGCGCTGACGGGAGAACTCGACGAAGGCGTCCGCCGTGGCCATCACCGTCGCGCCGCCGACCAGCGCCATGGTGCACTCGCCGGTCCGCAGCGAGCGCAGCGCCAGGTGCAGGGCCACCAGCGAGGAGGAGCAGGCGGTGTCCACCGCGACGGCCGGGCCGTGGGTGCCGAGGACGTACGCGACCCGGCCGGCCGCGATGCTGGTGGCGCCGCCGGTGACCCGGTAGCCGTCGGCCGCCCGGGAGACCGGGACGCGCTCGGTGTAGCCGTTGGCGAACACGCCGGTGAACACCCCGACGTCCTGGCCGCGCAGGGCGGTGGGGGCGATGCCGGCGCGTTCCAGCGCCTCCCAGGTGGTCTCCAGCAGCAGCCGCTGCTGGGGGTCCATCGCGGCGGCCTCGCGCGGGGAGATGCCGAAGAAGTCGGCGTCGAAGAGCGCGGCGGCGGCGAGGAAGCCGCCGTGCCGGGTGTCGGAGCGGCCGGGGGCCTCGGGGTCGGGGTCGCCGAGGGTGGCGAGGTCCCAGCCGCGGTCCTCGGGGAAGCCGGAGACGGTGTCCCGTTCCTCGGTGAGCAGCTGCCACAGCGCCTCGGGGGTGGTGATGCCGCCGGGCAGCCGGACGGCCATGCCGGTGATCACGACCGGGTCGTCCTCGGCGGCCTCGGGGGGCGGCGGCTGCTCGTCCGCTGGAGTGGTTTCGCCGAGGCGGGCGCGCAGCAGCTCGACCACGGCGGCCGGGGTCGGGTGGTCGAAGGCGAGTGTCACGGGCAGGGTCAAGCCGGTCGCGGCGGCCAGCTGGTCGCGTAGCAGGACGGCCTTGAGCGAGTCCATGCCGAGCGCGGCGAAGCTCGTGGTGGCGCCGTAGCGGCGGCCGGGCGGGAAACCGAGGGCCGTCTCGGTGGCGGCGGCGACCAGGGCGGCCAGGCCGTCCCGGCCGGTCGGGCGCGGATCGGTCGGGCAGGGATCGGTCGGGCAGGGGTCGGTCGGGCGCGGGGCCGGCAGGGCGTCGTCCCCACTGGGCAGCAAGGCCCGCAGCGCCGCCTGGTCCGCCTTCCCGGCGCCGTTGCGCGGGATCTCCTCGACCAGGTGCAGCCGGACCGGGAGCTTGTGCGGAGCCAGCCGGTCGGCGGCGAACTCCCGTAGCGCCTCCAGGGTCGGGGCGTCGCCGGGCTCGGCCACGGCCACCGCCACCACGGTCTCGCCCCACTCCCGGTGCGCGGCCCCGAGCACGGCGACCTCCCGCAGACCGGGGCAGCCGGCCAGGGCCCGTTCGACCTCGGCCGGGTAGACCTTCTCGCCGTTCTGGATGATCACGTTCTTCAGCCGGTCCACCAGGTACAGGCAGCCGTCGGCGTCCAGCCGTCCCAGGTCGCCGCTGCGGAACCAGCCGTCGGCGTCCCGCAGGGTCTGCTCGCCGCGCCAGTAGCCGGGTGAGACGTGCTTGCCGCGCACCCACACCTCGCCCGGCTCGTCCGGCCCGGCGACGTCCGCGCCGGTCTCCGGGTCGACGATCCGCAGCTGGGTGAAGGGCATCGCCCGGCCCGCCGAGCCGGCCTTGGTGACGGTGAGTCCGGCCGGCAGGTAGCTGGCGAAGCAGGCGGTCTCGGTCAGTCCCCAGGCCTGCTGCAGCATCACCCCGCGCGCCGCGTAGTCGAGCACGAGCCCGGCCGGTACGGGCGCGCCGGCCACCACGGCGCCGCGCAGCGCGGAGAGGTCGGCCTCGGCGAAGCCGGGCTGGCGGGCGAGCAGGGCGTACATCGAGGGGACGGCGAAGAAGGTGTCGACCTTCAGTTCGACCAGGTCGCGCAGGGTGCGCTCGGGGTCGAAGCGGCGGCGCAGCACGGTGGTGCCGCCGTGGCCGAGGTTGCGCAGGGTGAAGCAGTTGAGCCCGCCGATGTGCGACAGCGGGGTGACCACCAGGTTGACGTCGTCCTCGCGGGTGGCCATCGCCGCGTCGATGTTGGCGGCGTTCCACCAGATGTTGCCGTGGGTGAGCCGCACGCCCTTGGGGCGGCCGGTGGTGCCGGAGGTGTACAGCAGGACGGCGAGGTCCTCGGCGTCCAGCGGCGCGGGCGGGCGGGGCGGCTGCGCGGCGGCGGCCAGGGCGGCGGCCAGCGGCGTCCAGTGCGCGTCCGGCGCTTCGGTCACCGGGCCCGGCGGTGCGGTCACGGGGGCGGCCGGGTCGTCGTCCACCAGCAGCAGCCGCGCCCCCAACGCCCGGTCCACCAAGGGCGCGTGGCCCGGCTCGGCCACCACCGTGCGGGCTTCGCAGTCCCGCAGCAGCTCGGTCACCTCGGCGGCGCCGAGCCGGTGGTTGACCGGGACGAAGGCGGCGCCGAGCCAGCTGCAGGCGAGGTACGTGACCAGCAGGGTCGGGCTGTTCAGCCCCAGGTAGGCGACCCGGCTGCGGGCCGTCACCCCGCCCTCGGCGAGCACCTCGGCGAGCCGCCCGGCCCGGTCCAGCAGCTCGGGGTAGCCGATGACGGCTTCCTCGTAGTGCAGGGCCGGGCCGGCTCCGGGCCGCTGGGCCGCGCGGCGCAGCGCGTCGATCGGGGTGATCTCCAGATGCATGGTCGTCCTCCTGGTCGGGCGGGGCGCGGTCAGGCGGTGGGTACGGGCGGGCCGGCGGGTCCGGGCGGTCCGGCGGGTCCGGCGCCGGCCGGGGGTGGCGGGAGCCAGCCGGTCCGGACGAAGAAGTCCACGTAGCGCCGGAACAGCGGCAAGTCGATCGGCGGGCAGGCGATGCCGGTGCCTGCCAGGGCCCGTTCGGCGACGGAGACGTCCATCAGCGGGTGGACGGCCTCGTGGCCGGCGATCCGCTCGAACGGGTCGAGCAGCGGGGTGAGCGCGTTGCCCGGGTCGGCACGCACCGCGCGCCGCCAGGCCGACAACTCCACCTCGGGCAGCGAATACCCCAACTCCCTCAGATATCCGGTCAGTTCACCGTACCCCTCGGTGCTGGTGTTCTGCAGGTGGAAGGTCCGGCCGGCGTTCCCGCGCTGTCCGGCGAGGGTGGTGATGGCCGCGCTGATGTAGTCGACGGGGGCCAGATGAACGGCGCCCGCGGCCGCCAGCCCGGCCGGGACGGCCCCGGCCTGGACCAGGCCCTTGAGGCTCAGCCAGAAGAAGTCCCTGGTCTGGCAGGCTCCGTGGACCTGGTCGCCGCAGATCACGTCGGCCCGGTAGACCGTCACGGGCAGTCCGCGCTCCTGGGCGATCGCCACCACCTGCTCGGCCACCCACTTGCTCTGCGCGTAGCCGTTGGCCAGCGCCTGTGGCGGGCCGGTGGGGGCCGACACGGCGCGCGGACCGGGCACCGCGGCCTCGGGCGTGAACACGGCGGTGGAGGAGACGTGGTGCACCGGCACCGTGCGGTGCCGGGCGGCCAGCCGGAGCACCTCCCGGGTGCCGTCCACGTTGGCGGCCCTGAGTTCGGCGTACGGGCGCAGCCAGTTGACGGCGGCCCCGGCGTGGTGGACCACGTCGACGATCCGGGCCAGCCGGTCGAACTCCAGCTCGGTCAGGCCGAGTCGGGGCTGCGCGAGGTCGCCGACCACGATCGCGAGCCGGTCCTGGTCGATCTCGTCCCACACCCGGTACCAGCGCAGCCGTTCGCGCAGCCGTTCGGAGGCCGCGGCGGGGTCGGCGGCGCGCACCAGGCAGTGGACGGTCGCCTTGGTGGAGCGCATCAGGTCGCGCAGCAGGAAGGCGCCGAGGAAGCCGGTCGCGCCGGTCAGCAGGACCTCCCGGGGCTCGGCGGCCTCCGCGACCACCTCGGCGGCCGGGCGCACCTCCTCGTCCAGGCGGACGTCGGCCGCGAAGTCCCAGGCCCCGGTGGTCGTGGTGGTCGAGTTGGTCGAGGTGGTCGAGGTGGACGCGGCGGTCGCGGCGAGTGCCGCCAGCAGGTGGTCCGCCAGCGCGGCCGGGGTCGGGTGGGTGAACACCGCCCCGGGCGCCAGCCGCAGGCCGGTCAACGCGTCCAGCCGGTTGCGCAGGTGGACGGCGGCGAGGGAGTCGAAGCCCAGCGCGGGGAAGGCGTCCTCGGCGCCGACGGCGGCCGCGTCCGGATGGCCGAGCACCCGGCCGGCCTCCCGGCGGACCAGCTCGACGGCCTCCGCGTGCCGCCGCTCCGGCGGCAGCGCGGCGATCGTCCGGGCGAACGGCTCCGGCTCGCCCTCGCCCGTCCCGGCGCGGGGCCGGGGCGGCAGCGGCGCGAGGCCGGTGAACACCGTCGGGAGGTCGGCCGGCCGGCGCCGCAGGACGGCGAGGTCCAGCGGGGCGGCCAGTACGGCGGGCCGCAGGCCGGCCAGCGCCGCGTCCAGCAGCGCCGGGCCGTCGGCGGCGGTGACCGGGCGCAGCCCGCTGCGGGCGATCCGCCGCAGGTCCGCCTCGCCCAGGTGCCCGGCCATGCCGCCCTCGCCCTGCCACAGGCCCCAGGCGATCGAGGTCGCGGGCAGGCCGAGTCCGGCCCGGTGCTCCGCGAGGGCGTCCAGGAAGGTGTTGGCGGCGGCGTAGTTGGCCTGGCCCGGTCCGCCGACGATCCCGGCGACCGAGGAGAACAGCACGAAGGCGGACGGCCGGTACGGGAGCGTCAGCTCGTGCAGGTGCCAGGCGGCGTCCACTTTGGGGCGCAGCACCGCGGCCAGCCGCTCGGGACTCAGCGCGGCGAGCAGGCCGTCGTCCAGCACCCCGGCCGCGTGCACGACGGCGGTCAGCGGCCGGTCGGCGGGGACGGTCGCCAGCAGCGCGGCGAGCGCGGCCTGGTCGGCGGCGTCGCAGGCGGCCACGGTGGCCTGCGCCCCGAGCGCCGCGAGTTCGGCCACCAGGGCGGGCGCGCCGGGGGCCGCGAGCCCGCGCCGGCCGGTGAGCAGCAGGCGGGTCACGCCGTGGCGGCGTACCAGGTGGCGGGCGAACACCGCGCCGAGGGCGCCGGTACCGCCGGTGAGCAGGACGGTACCGCCGGTGGGCAGGACGGTGCGGCGGGCGGGCAGGACGGTGCCGCCGGTGGGCATGGTCGGGGTTCCGGTGTCGGACGGGGTTCCGGTGTCGGACGGGGTCATCGGCACGGCCCGGGCCAGGCGCGGGACCAGGAGGCGGCCGGCCCGGATCGCCGCCTGGGGTTCGCCGGAGGCGAGCAGCCCGGGGAGGGCGGCGGTGGCGGCCGGGTCGCCGTCGAGATCGAGGTCGACGAGGACGATCCGGTCGGGGGCCTCGGACTGGGCCGAGCGCAGCAGACCCCACACGGTGGCGGCCGCCGGGTCGGTCGCCCCGGCCACGGCTCCGCTGGTCGCGACCACCAGCGGCACGGTGGCGGCGCGTTCGTCCGCCAGCCAGGTCTGGGCCAACTCCATCGCCCTCAGGGCCAGTTGATGAGCCTGCGCCGGAACGTCGGCGCCGGCCACGGGCGTCAGCGGGGCGAGCACGGCGTCGTACCCGCCGATCGTGTCCAGTACCTCCGCGAGGTGTTCGACCCTGCGGCCCAAGGGCGTGGTCGGCCCGGCACCGAGCACGGCCCAGGTCAACGGCGGCACCGAGGCCGGCGGGGTGACCGGCACCCAGTCCACCTGGAACAGCCCGTCCCGCGCCCGGGCCCGCTCCGCCTCGGCCGCCTGGTCGCGCCCGGCCGACGGCCGCAGGACCACGGCGTCCACGGAGGCGACCGGACGGCCGACGGGGTCGGTCAGCCGCAGCGCGGTACCGTCCGGCCCGGGGCTGATCCGGGCCCGTACCAAGGTGGCGCCGGCGGCGTACAGCCGGACCCCGCGCCACTCGGCGGCGAGCCCGGGGCCGGTGCAGCGCAGCACCGCGTCCAGCAGCTCCGGCGGCAGGCCCCAGTCGTCCGCCTCCTCCGGGAGGGCCACCTCGGCGAACAGCTCCCCGTCCGTCCGCCAGAGCGCCGTCACCCCGTCGAGGTCCGTGTCCAGCGTCTCCGCGCCCGGCGGCGGCCAGGCCGCACCATCCGCGACCGGCCGGGCGGCACCCCGGCTGAGCGCGCCCGAGGCGGACGGCGCCCAGGCCCCGCTCTCCCCCGCCCGGGTGTGGACGGTGAAGGCCCGTCGGCCGTCACCGTCCGCCGGGGCGAGCACCAACTGTGCTTCCACCGCCGCGCGTTGCTCGTCCACCACCAGGTCGTCCAGCACGCCGTACCCGGCCTCCTCCCCCGCCCGCAGGGCCAGTTCCACCAGCTCGGCCGGCGAGCCGCCGGGCAGCCGGCCGGCGAACACCAGCTCGCCGCGCCCGGCCAGTTCCGTGACGCCGGTCAGCAGCGGGTGTCCGAGCGCCCGGCCGACTGCCTGCCCCACGGTCCGGGAGGGCGTCAGCCAGTACCGCTGCCGCTCGAACGGGTACGTCGGCAGTTCGGCCGCCCCCGTCCGCCGCGGCGGGCCGAGGACCGTACGCCAGTCGACCGGCACCCCGGCCGCCCACAGCGCGCCCAGCGCGCCGATCAGGCCGGGCGCCTCGGCGGTACCCGCCCGTACGCTCGGCAGTGCCGTGACCTGCCGGTCGCCGCCGTCCAGGCAGGCACCGATCAGCGGCGACAGCACCGCGTCCGGCCCCACCTCCAGCGCCACGCCGACCCCCTGGGCCGCCAGGGTGCGGACGGCGTCCAGGAAGCGCACCGGGCGGCGCAGTTGGGCGCTCCAGTGGTCCGGGGAGCACAGGTCCCCGGCGGTGGCGAGGCGACCGGTCACCGTGGAGACCAGCGGCAGCGTCGGCGCGGCCAGCCGGACGCCCGCCACCGCCCGCCGGAACTCCGGGAGCATCGCGTCCAGCCCGGCCGAGTGCACGGCCCGGCTGATCGTCAGCCGGCGCACCCGGCGGCCGCGCCGCTCGACCTCGGCGGCGACCTCGCCCACCGCCTCGGCGTCGCCGGACACCACCACCGACGCCGGCGCGTTGACGGCCGCCAGCGACACCTGCTCGCCGTGCCGCGCCAGCAGCTCGACCGCCTCCGCCTCGGAGGCCTCCAGCGCCACCACCGCCGCGTCGGCGGGCAGCGCCTCGACCAGCCGGCCGCGGACGGCGAGCAGGGTCGCAGCGTCCGGCAGCGACAGCACCCCGGCCACGTGGGCGGCGGTTAGTTCGCCGACCGAGTGCCCGGCCACCACGTCGGGCCGCACCCCGAAGGACTCCAGCAGCCGGAACAGCGCGACCTCGAAGGCGAACACCGCGGCCTGCGCGTACCCGAAGCGCTCCAGGGCTCCCCCGCCGTCCAGCACCTCGCCGAGCGGCGCCGACAGGTGCGGGTCCAGCGCGGCGCAGACCTCGTCGAAGGCCGTCGCGAACGCCGGGAACGCCCGGTGGAGTCCGCGCCCCTGCTCCGGGCGCTGCGAACCGTGCCCGGGGAACACGAAGGCGAGCCGCCCCGGCCGGACGGGCTCCCGGTCCGACTCCCCGTCCGGCCGGTCGGTGAGCGCGCGCAGGCCGCGCAGCAGGGTGTCCTCGTCGGCGCCGACCAGGGCGGCCCGGTGCCTGAGCGCGGCGCGGCCGGTGGCGAGGGTCTCGGCCACCTCCCGGGGTGAGGTTCCGGGGTGGCGTTCGAGGTGCTCCAGCAGCCGGGCGGCCTGGGCGCGCAGGCCGGTCGCCGTCGCGGCGGACAGCAGCCAGGGGACGGCGGGCAGTGGCGGGGCCTCGGGCGCGGGTTCGGGCGCGGGCTCAGACACGGGTTCAGCCTCGGGTGCCTGTTCCAGCAGCACGTGGGCGTTGGTCCCGCTCACGCCGAACCCGGACACACCCGCGCGGCGCGGCCGACCTGTCGGGGGCCAGGGCCGCCGCGAGGTGAGCAGTTCGACCCCGCCGGACGGCCAGTCGACCAGCGGGGTCGGCCCGTCCACGTGGAGCGTCGGGGGCAGCACGCCGTGCCGCAGTGCCTGCACCGTCTTGATCACCCCGCCGATCCCGGCGGCGGCCGTCGCGTGCCCGAGGTTGGACTTGACCGAGCCCAGCAGCAGCGGTCGTCCGACCGGCCGGTCCGCGCCGTAGACGGCCTGGAGGGCCTGCGCCTCGATGGGGTCGCCGAGCCTGGTGCCGGTGCCGTGTCCTTCGACGGCGTCGACCTCGGCGGGGGTGAGTCCGGCGTCGGCCAGGGCGCCGCGGATCACCCGTTCCTGGGCGGTGCCGTTGGGCGCGGTCAGCCCGTTGGAGGCGCCGTCCTGGTTGACGGCCGTGCCGCGCACCACCGCGAGCACCCGGTGACCGTGGCGGCGGGCGTCGGCGAGCCGCTCCAGCAGGACGAGCCCGGCGCCCTCGGCCCAGCCGGTGCCGTCGGCCGCCGCGGCGTAGGACTTGCAGCGGCCGTCCGGGGCCAGGCCGCGCTGCCGGGCGAAGTCGACGAAGCCGAGCGGCGAGGCGAGTACCGTCACCCCGCCCGCCAGGGCCAGCGTCGACTCGCCGTCGCGCAGCGAGCGTACGGCCAGGTGCAGGGCCACCAGCGAGGAGGAGCAGGCGGTGTCGACGGTGACGGCCGGGCCGTGGAAGCCGAAGGTGTACGCGATCCGGCCGGAGACCACGCTGCCCAGGCGCCCGGTCAGCAGGTAGCCCTCGTACTCGGCCGGGGTGTCCGGGCCGAGGTAGGACTGCTCGGTGGCGCCGGCGAACACCCCGACGTCGGTGCCGCGCAGGGTGGTCGGGTCGATGCCTGCGTGCTCGAACACCTCCCAGGCGGTCTCCAGCAGGAGCCGCTGCTGCGGGTCCATGGCGGTGGCCTCGCGCGGGGAGATGCCGAAGAACCCGGCGTCGAAGCGGGTGGCGGTGTCCACGAAGCCGCCCTCGCGGGCGTAGGAGGTGCCGGGTACGGCCGGGTCGGGGTCGTAGAGGGCGTCGAGGTCCCAGCCGCGGTCGGTGGGGAAGGGCGTGACGGCGTCCCGGGCGTCGAGCACCAGCCGCCACAGGTCGTCGGGCGAGGCGACGCCGCCGGGGAGGCGGCAGGCCATGCCGACGATCGCGATCGGCTCGCCCGAGGGCGAGGGCGAGGGCCGGGTCAACTGCTGCTGCGCGGACTCCAGTTCGGCGATCCGGCGGCGTGCTTCGCGCAGGTCGGCGGTGACCCAGCGCAGGTAGTCGACGAGCTTCTCCTCGTCCGACATGGTGGATTCCTCTCTCGGCGGGCGTGCTGTCAGCTCCGGAACCGACCGGTGCTGTCAGCTCCGGGCCCGGCCGAGCTCGTTGTCGATGAGGTCGAACAGCTCGTCCTTGGTGGCGGTTTCCAGCCGCCCGAAGCGGTCGAGCAGTTCCCGCAGACGTTCGGTGACGGCGAGGAGGTCCGCGCCGCCGACCGGCAGGCTCGCCAACGCCTCCTCCAGCCGGTCGACTTCGGCGAGCACGGTGAGCTGGTCCGGCCCGTTCCTCTCGGCCAGCCGGTCGAGCAGCAGGTCGGCCACCGCGTCCGGGGTGGGGTGGTTGAACAGCACGGTGACCGGCAGCTCGATCCCGGCGAGTGCGGCCAGCCGGTTGCGCAGCTGGACGGCGGTGAGCGAGTCGAAGCCGAACTCCCGGAAGGGGCGGGACACTTCGATGGTGGCCGGGTCGGCGATCCGCAGGACGGCCGCCGCCTCGGTGCGCACCGCGTCCAGCAGCTGGGCGCGCCGCTCCCCGGCGGGCAGCTCGGCGACGCGCCGGGCGAGCGCCCCCGCGTCGACCGTCGCCGCGGCAGACGGAGCGGACTGAGCCGACGAAGCGGGCGGGACCCCGGGATTCGCCGGTGTGGTCGGCTCCAGCCAGTAACGCTCACGCTGGAACGGGTAGGTCGGCAGGTCGACGTGCCGGGCGCTGGTCCCCGCGAAGAAGGCGGACCAGTCGACGGCCGCCCCGGCCACGTACCGATCGGCCAGCGCCCGTACGACGGCATGCGGCGCGTCCTCCCCGACCGCGGCCACCAGCACGCCCCCCAGCCCCTCCGCTGCCGGCCCCTCCGTCACCGGCCCCTCCCCCGCCAGGGCGCGCTCGGCCCAGGCCTCCGCATCCGCCCACCACTCGACGCGCTCCTCACCACCGCTCACCGCCGACCCCAGGGGCGAGGTCCGCGCGGCGAAGGCCAGCGCCGAAACCTCCCGCCGGAACTCCGCCCGGGCCGCCGGGTCGTCGCCCTGCCGGAGCAACCGCCCGCGGGCCGCGAGCAGCGCCACCGCGTCCGGCGCGGAGAGCACCCCGGCCAGGTGGGCGGCCACCACCTCGCCACTCCCCACACCCACCACCACCGGCCTCAATCCCCAAGCCGTGTAAAGGCGGTGAAGCGCCACCTGCCCGGCGAACCCGCCCGCCGCCCCGGCAACCGCGGCCGCTTCGTCGTACGCTGCCGCGAACACCGGGAAGGCGGAACGGAGTTCAGCCACCGCATTCGAACCGGGCCCGTCCCCGTCCGGGCACAGGAAGACCGTCCGCGCCTCCCCCTCCGTCCGCCGGACCCCGTCCGTTCCGACCCTTCCGGCCAACTCTCCCAGCGCGTCGATGAGTTCGGCAGCCGTACGGCCGACCACCGCCGCCCGGTACGGCAGCGCCGCCCGGGTGACGGCCAGCGCCCGGGCGACATCCCGGTGGTCCGGCACCGCCCCCGGGCCGCCGACCAGCGCCAGCAGGTCCCGCGCCCGCTCCGCCAAGGCCGGGGCGGAGCGCGCCGAGAGCACCCACGGCACCACCGGCAGCACGACCGACGGCTCGACCGGCTCCTCCGGCGGGGCCTCCTCCAGGATCACGTGCGCGTTCGTCCCCCCGAGCCCGAAGGAGGACACCGCCGCCCGGCGCGGACGGTCGACCGCAGGCCAGTCGCGGGCCTCGGTGAGCAGGGCGAGCGCCCCCGAGTCCCAGTCCACGTGCGGGGAGGGCTGTTCGGCGTGCAGCGTCGCGGGCAGCCGGCCGCGCCGCAGCGCCTCCACCGTCTTGATCACCCCGCCCACCCCGGCGGCGGCCTGGGCGTGCCCGAGGTTGGACTTGAGCGAGCCCAGCCACACCGGCCGCCCCGGCGAGCGCTGCCCGTAGGTGCGCAGCAGGGCCCGGGCCTCGATCGGGTCGCCGAGCGCCGTCCCGGTGCCGTGGGCTTCGACCGCGTCGATGTCCTCGGTGGTCAGCCGGGCGTCCGCGAGGGCGGCGCGGATCACCCGTTCCTGGGCGGGGCCGTTGGGCGCGGTGAGGCCGTTGGAGGCACCGTCCTGGTTGACGGCCGAACCCCGGACCACGGCGAGCACCCGTCGGCCGTCCCGGCGCGCGTCGGAAAGCCGGGCGAGCATCAGCAGCCCGGCGCCCTCGCCCCAGCCGACGCCGTCGGCGGACGCCGAGAAGGCCTTGCACCGCCCGTCCGGGGCGAGGGCGCGCTGGCGGGAGAAGCCGAGGAAGGCGGCGGTGGTGGCCATCACCGTCACGCCGCCGGCCAGGGCGAGGTCGCACTCGCCGCGGCGCAGCGCCGCGCAGGCCAGGTGGAGGGCGACGAGCGAGGAGGAGCAGGCGGTGTCGACGCTGACGGCGGGGCCCTCCAGGCCGAAGGCGTAGGCGAGTCGGCCTGAGAGGATGCCGGGGGCGCTGCCGCTGAACAGGTAGCCCTCGAAGTCCTCGCGGGGCAGGTGGGGCCGGCTGCCGTAGTCGTTGTACATCACTCCGGCGAACACCCCGGTGCGGCTGCCGCGGAGGGTCTCGGGCGCGATTCCGGCGCGTTCGCAGGCCTCCCAGGCGATTTCCAGCAGAATGCGCTGCTGGGGATCGGTGCTGAGGGCCTCTCTCGGGGACATGCCGAAGAATTCGGCGTCGAATCGATCGGCGTCGTACAGGAATCCGCCTTGTTCGACGTAGCTGGTGCCGACGGTGTCGGGGTCGGGGTGGAACAGGGAGTCGAGCGGCCAGCCCCTGTTCGCCGGGAATCCGCCGACCGCGTCGACACCGTCGGCGGCCAGTTTCCAGAGCAGTTCCGGGGAGTCGGCGCCGCCGGGGTAGCGGCAGGCGGTGCCGATGATCGCGACCGGTTCGGACTGCCGCTCCTCCAGGGCCCGCAGCCGTTCCCGGGTGTCGACGGCGTCGGCGACCACGCGCTTGAGGTACTGGCGCAGGGTGTCATTGTCGGCCACGTGGGTCTCCGGTCCTGGGTCGGGCGGGCAGGGCGGCGCGACGTCGGACGATCGCGGACGCACCCTAGCCGGGTAGCTGATCTCTATCAGATCTGACCCGCCGTCAACATTTCGACCAGGAAAGTATGCAGAGCATGCAATCGGCCCGGCGTTTCCGAGGCAGCGTCACAATGCCTTTCCTCCAGGCATGTTCGGATACGATCACCGAGCCCTCCCCACCCAATCCGATTTCTCGGGACCACTCTTGGCACTCGGCAGGTCGTCCCGGCTGCCCTCGCTCACCGGCCTGCGCTTCGTCGCGGCCGCGGCGGTGGTCGCCCAGCACTCCAGCCTGATCTGGACCCACGGGCACGGCGAGAGCGCCACCCTGCTCCGGCTGGGCTTCGCCGCGGTGACGTTCTTCTTTCTGCTCAGCGGCTTCCTGCTGACCTGGGCGTGGCGGCCGGACCAGCCGGTCCGGGTGTTC
Organism: Kitasatospora sp. NPDC023176; assembly: GCF_055560495.1. Lineage (NCBI taxonomy): Bacteria > Bacillati > Actinomycetota > Actinomycetes > Kitasatosporales > Streptomycetaceae > Kitasatospora > Kitasatospora sp. NPDC023176. The sequence continues at coordinate 157,224 of NZ_JBVHIP010000002.1, forward strand.
TGGCGCCGCCGGACGGCCCGGATCATGCCCACCCACCTGGTGACCCTGCTCGCCGGCGTGCTGCTGCTCGCGGCCGCGGGGCAGACCGTGCCGCTGCGGGCCTGGCTGCCCAACGCGCTGCTCGTCCAGACCTGGTCGCCCGGCTTCGACCTGCTCGACCCCGGGGTGAACGGGGTGTCCTGGTCGCTCTGCTGCGACCTGGCCTTCTACCTGCTGTTCCCCGTCATCGCCCGGCGAACGGCCGCGATCCGCTCCGAGCGGCTCTGGCACTGGGCCGCGGCGGCCGTCGCCGCGATCCTGCTGATCCCGCTGCTGCTCACGGCGGCGCGGCCGCTGCTCGGCGGGCCGCCCTTCGGCCTAGGACTGACGCTGCGTCAGATCTGGCTGGGCTACACCTTCCCGCCCACCCGGATACCGGAGTTCCTGCTCGGCATGGTGCTGGCCCGGCTGGTCCAGGAGGGCCGGCTCGACCGCGTACGGACCTGGCACGGCGCCGCCGCCTTCGCGCTGCTCTACCCGCTCGACCACGCCTCCCCGCTGCTGTTCGGCGTCGCCGCGATCACCGCCCTCCCCCTGGCCGCGCTGATCGCGGGAGCCGCCAACGCGGACCGGCTGGACCGGCCGTCCTGGCTCGCCCACCCGCTGGCCGAGCGGCTCGGGGCGCTCTCCCTGACGCTCTACCTGACGCACTACCTGGTGATCGAGCACGGCGACGCGCTGCTCGACCCCTACGGCACGGCCGATGGACTCCGCCGGCCGCTGTACACGGTCGTCCTGGCCGCCGCCTCGCTGGCGGCCGCCTGGCTGCTGCACACCTTCGTCGAGGAGCCGATGGTGCGCGTCCTGAACGGACCGCGCCGCGCCCGGCCCGCCGAACTCCTCGCCACCGCCGACCGGAGGGAAACCCCATGACCACCACCCGCACCCCCGTCGCCGTGCTCGGCCTCGGCCTGATGGGCACGGCCCTCGCCGACGCCTTCCTGAGCGCCGGGCACCCCACCACGGTCTGGAACCGCACCGCCGCCCGCGCCGACGGCCCGGCCGCCCGGGGCGCCCACCGCGCCGCGACCCCCGCCGAGGCGGTGGCGGCGGCGCCGCTGGTCGTGCTGTGCCTCGGCGACCATCGCGCCGTGGCCGAAGTCCTCGACGCCGCAGGCGCCGCCCTGAGCGGCCGGGTCCTGGTCGACGTCACCTCCGGCACCTCCGCGGACGCCGCCGCCGTCGCCGCGACGGCGGCCCGCCACGGCGCGCAGAGCCTCGACGGCGCCCTGCTGGCCACCCCCGACGCCATCGGCCTCACCGAGACCACCGTGCTCTACAGCGGCCCCGAGGCCGCCTTCCGCGCCCACCAGCCGACCCTGACCGCGCTCGGCGGCTGCCCCACCTACCTCGGCGAGGGCACCGGGCTCGCCTCGCTGCACGACCTCGCGCTGCTGACCGTCCTGTGGTCCGGCCTCAACGGATTCCTGCACGCGGCGGCGCTGCTGCGCACCGCCGGGATCGGCGCGACGGAGTTCGCGCCGAGCGCCGAGCTGCTGTTCGGCAGCATGGACGGCTTCCTGTCCCGCTACGCCCGGCAGATCGACGAGGGCGACTACCCGGCCGAGGACTCGGCCCTGCGCACCCACCTGGCGGCGGCCGCCCACCTCCTGGCGGAGAGCGAGCGGCGCGGCCTCAACCCCGCCCTGCCCCGACACCTGACGGCCGTCATGGAGGCGGTGGCGGCGCGCGGCCACGCCGCCGACAGCTACGCCGCCGTCATCGGCCACTTCGCCAAGCCGACGGCGTAGCCGGGCCCGACCGCGCGGGCCCTGACGACCGGGCTCACCCCTCGGCCGCCGCCTCCCGCAGCCTTCCGGCCGCGATCAGCTCCGCCACCAGCGCGATGTCCCGCTCCATCCCCCGGTCCCCGTCCATCACCGGCGACACCCCGCGCACCGCCGCGTGCACGGCCGCCGTCGGGCCGCTGAGCCGTTCGACGCCGCGCAGGTCGGCGGCCTGGCAGAGGGCGAGCAGGTGGATCGCCGCTGTCTGACGCACCAGTTCGATGACCGTCCGGGCGTCCCGGGCGGCGATGGTGCCCATGCTGACCTTGTCCTGGTTGTGGGCCTCGGTGGAGCGGGAGAACGAGGTCGCGGGCATGGTCAGCTTGAGTGCCTCGGCGACCAGCGAGGAGGCCGCCAGCTGGAGGGACTTGAAGCCGTGGTGCAGCCCGGCCTCCCAACTGTCGTCCGGGAAGCGCGGGATGAGGTTCGCGGTGAGCCCGTTGTTGTACTTCTCGTCCACCACCAGCTGCAACTGCCGTTCCAGCAGGTCGCCGACGCTGGCGGCGGCGGTCTTCAGCGAGTCCATCGCCTGGCCGATGTGCCCGCCGTAGAAGTTGCCGCCGTTGACGACCACGCCCGCCTCGGTGTCGAACAGCGGGTTGTCGTTGGAGGAGTTGATCTCCACGTGGGTCCAGTCGGTGGCGAAGCCGAGGGTGTCCCGCAGCACGCCGTTGACGTGCGGGGCGCAGCGGATCGAGTACCGGTCCTGGACGGCCTCGGCGAGCCGGCGGTAGCCCGTCCCGTCGGGCATGACGTCGGCCGGGCCCACGCCCCCGTCCCCCGCGAAGGGGCCGACGCCGTCCCGGCCGAGCAGCCGGCGCACCGTCCGGGCGGAGTCCGCGGTGCCCGGGTGCGGCTTGTGGTCGAAGACGAACGGGTCGAAGTGGCGCGGATTGCCGTTCAGGACCTGGGAGGCGAGCGCCGTGCACAGGTCGGCGGCGAAGGCGAGTTCGGTCGCGTCCCGCAGCGCCAGCACGGCGAATCCGGCCATGAAGGAGGTGCCGTTGACCAGCGCCAGTCCCTCCTTGGAGGCGAGCACCACCGGCTCCAGCCCCGCCTCCCCGAGCGCCTCGGCGGCGGGCCGGGCCTCACCCCGGTGGAGCACCGTGCCGTGCCCGGTGAGCATCGCCCCGAGGTAGCTGAGCGGCACGAGGTCACCGCTCGCCCCCACCGAGCCGCGCTCCGGCACGACCGGCAGGATGTCCGCTTCCAGGCAGTCCAGCAGCAGTTGGACGACCTCCGGGCGGATCCCGGAGTTGCCGCGCGCCAGGCAGTTCGCCCGGGCGATCACCGTCGCCCGCACCACGTCGGGCGAAGCCGCCGGGCCGACACCGCAGTTGAAGCCGCGGATCAGGTTGGCCTGCAGCGCCTCGACCTTGCGCGGCGAGATCTGCCGGGTGTTGCTGTCACCGAAACCGGAGGTGACGCCGTACACCCGCTGCCCGGAGTCGACGATCGCGTTCTTGAGGTCCACCGACCGCTTCATCCGGTGCACCGCGCCGTCCGCCAGCACCACCCGCCACGCCCCCGGCCGACGGGCGGCCGCCGCGGTCTCCTTGACGGTCAGCGAGCGGCCGTCGAGCAGCAGTTCCGCTCTGGGCGCACCGGCGGTGGCGGGGCGCTGCTGGGTCCTCTGCGGGCTCCGGGTGCTGTCAGACGACAACTCGACTCTCCTGTCTACGGGCCGTCCGGAGGCCGTCAACCGGCCTCGGACGGGCCTTGGGCGGGCCTTCGGGCGGGCCGTGGTGACGCGACGGCGGACACCCGAGGCCGATGGGGGGAACGACTTCGACTCCCCCCTGTTGATCTCCTATCACCCTACGTCACCACGCTCCACTCGCCGCAACACGCCAGCTGATACGCCACGGCCCGCACCCCCGGGGGTCGGGGTGCGGGCCAGTGCCGGTCGGCGGGGGCCACTCAACCCAGGGCGCGGTCCAGGTTGAACGCGGCGCTGATCAGCGAGAGATGGGTGAACGCCTGCGGGAAGTTGCCGAGTTGCTCCCCGGTCCGGCCGATCTCCTCGGCGTAGAGGCCCAGGTGGTTGGCGTAGGTGAGCATCTTCTCGAAGGCCAGCCGGGCCTCCTCGAGGCGTCCGGCGCGGGTGAGCGCCTCGACGTACCAGAAGGAGCAGATCGAGAAAGTCCCCTCGGAGCCGTGCAGCCCGTCCGGACTGGCCCCGGGGTCGTAGCGGTAGACCAGGGAGTCGGAGACCAGGTCCCTGCTGAGCGCGTCCAGAGTCGCGAGCCACTTGGGGTCGGTGGGCGAGACGAACTTGGCCATCGGCATCATCAGCACGGAGGCGTCGAGCACGTCGGCGCCCAGTGACTGGGCGAACGCCCCGCGCTCGGCGGACCAGCCCTCCCGCATGATCTGCCGGTAGATCGCGTCCCGGTTGCGCTGCCAGCGGGGCAGATCGGCCGGCAGGCCGCGCCGGTGGGCCATCCGGATGGCCCGTTCGATCGCCACCCAGCACATCAGCCGCGAGTAGACGAAGTCCTGGCGGCCACCCCTGGTCTCCCAGACGCCCTCGTCGGGCTGGTCCCAGTGGTCGCAGAGCCAGTCCACGACGGCGCCGACCTCGTCCCAGTGGTCGCTGCTGATCGGCTGACCCCACTTGTCGTACAGGTAGACGGAGTCGATCAGCGCCCCGTAGATGTCGAGTTGGAGCTGATGGGTGGCGGCGTTCCCGACCCGCACCGGGGCGGAGCCGAGGTACCCCTCCAGGTGGCGCAGTTCGGACTCCGGCAGGTCGCTGCGCCCGTCGATGCCGTACATGATCTGCAGCGGGCCGGTCGGGCCGGCGCCCCGCATGATGCCGCGCTCGGACAGGAAGCCCATGAACGCCTCGGCCTCGGAGGTGAAGCCCAGCCGGAGCATGGCGTAGACGCAGAACGCGGCGTCGCGGACCCACACGTACCGGTAGTCCCAGTTGCGCTCACCGCCGACCCGCTCGGGCAGGCTGGTCGTCGGCGCGGCCACGATCGCACCGGTCGGCGCGTAGGTGAGCAGCTTCAGCACCAGCGCGGAGCGGTGCACCATCTCCCGCCAGCGGCCGCGGTAGCGCGAGCGGCCCATCCAGTTGCTCCAGAACCGGACGGTCGCCTCGAACTGCTCCTCCGCCTCGGCGTGCGGACAGGCCCGCGGCCGGACGTCACCGCCGATCCGGTCGAGCGCGAACACCACGGACTCGCCCTCCAGTAGCTTGAAGTGCGACCACACGTCCGTGCCGTCGCACTCCAACGGCGCGGTGGAGGTCAGCGCCAACGACATCGACGGCGCCTCGAAGACCGCCTCGTGGGCCTGTACCCGCGCCGTGTGCCGCTCCGCCCCGTAACCGAACCGGGGCGCCACCCGTGCCGCGAACGGCAGCGTCCCCCGCACGCAGATCACCCGCCGGATCAGCCGGTGCCGGGAGGACTCGCGCGACTCGTCGACGACCGGCATGAAGTCCTGGATCTCCGCGACGCCGTCCGCCGCGTAGAACCGGGTGATCAGCACATTGGTGTCGGGGAAGTAGAACTGTCTGGTCCGCGCCGGCACGTCGGCGGCCAGCTTGAACGACCCGCCCCGCTCGGCGTCCAGGATGGACCCGAACACGCTCGGCGCGTCGAACCGCGGGCAGCAGTACCAGTCGATGGTCCCGTCCGTCGCGACCAGCGCGGCGGTCCGGAGATCACCGATCAGCCCGTGCTCGGAGATCGGCGGATAGCGCGAACCGCCCACCCGCCCGGACCCGCTCCCGAACTCCATCCCGGCCTCCCTACCATCTCGCCATGGCAGCCACGGGGATCAAGAGGACCACCTCTCATGGTAGGCCGCCCCCGGAAACCGGCACGGCGGACCGGAGAGCAGCCAAGTCGTACCCGCTTCCCATCCGGTGGGTCGCCGATCTACCCACCGTGCCCCCCCGTCCCGGCAGACTGGCCCGACGGCTTCGTGGACAGTGCACTTCTGGGGCAAGATCCGCTCCGGTTTCCACTCCCCGACGCCACCGAACGCTGGACGGCGCGGGCGGCCTGGGCGATGGCCACCGCCTCGGTGCTGCTGGTCCTGCTCTTCGCCGCCCTGTTCGGCGCCGAGGCCGCCGGCACCCCGGCGGACCGGCTCATCCGAGCACCCGGAGCTGGGGTGATACGGTCGCTGGCCGTGACAGAGCCGCTTCCTGTGTTCCCGTATCACCCCGACCCGGTCGCCACGGGTGCCATCGTGCGGTCCGACGCGGAGTGCAGCTGCTGCGGTCGAGCCCGCGGCCACATCTACACCGGCCCCGTCTACGCAGTCGAGAACCTTCGTCACCGGCTCTGCCCATGGTGCATCGCGGATGGGAGCGCGGCTGACCGCTTCGAGGCACAGTTCACCGACGTGGTCGACGACGTCCCGCTGGATCGGCTGATCGCGATCACGCAACGCACGCCAGGATTCAGCGGATGGCAGCAGGAACGCTGGCTGATCCACTGCGAAGACGGCGCTGCCTTCCTGGGAACCGCCGGAGCCGCTGAGCTCGCCGCCTGCCTCGAGGCCTGGACATCGCTTCGGCAAGAACTCGCATCCTGGCCCGCGTCGCAGGCCGAGCAGTACCTCAAGGCATTGACCAAGGACGGTCAGCCAACCGCATACCTCTTCCAGTGCCGCAGCTGCGGTACCCACCGCGCCTACTCGGACGCCACGTAGGTCGGGCGCAGGTCAAACGGCAAGCAAAGCCGGGGTTCGTCAACGTGGCCGAGACGCGAAAGAGGCGATTCTGGCGCGGGTGCCGATTCGGGAGGAAACGCCCGACCGCCTGGCACCCGAAGTCCTCGACGAGACCGGCGTCCTGGTCCGGCTCACGCGGGCCTGGCTCAGCTGGAGACGGAAGCGCGGGACAGGGCCGTGCGCAGCGCGAAGGCGCCGAGCAGGGCGCCTGCCGTGAACCGCTGGGCGGTCATGACGCGGGGCCTGACGGCCAGGAACCCCGACACGCGTGCTGCGCCCAGCATGACCACAGCGTTCACGCAGATCCCCACGATGATCTGCACACCACCGAGCTGGAGCAGTTGCTTCCAGGCCGGACCTGACTGTGGGTCCAGGAACTGGGGCAGCAGGGCGCCGTAGAGAAGAGCGATCTTGGGGTTGAGCAGGTTGGTCAGCAGCCCCATCGAGAACAGGCGGGTGTCGGAGAGCGGCGGCAGGTCCTGGGCCGGGGTGAAGGGCGAGCGGCCGCCGGGCTTGAGCATGCCCCAGGCGAGGTAGGCCAGGTAGGCGGCTCCGGCGAGCTTGACCACCGTGAACGCCATCGGCACAGCGGTGAACACCGCGGACAGGCCCGCAGCCGCGGCCAGCAGGTAGCACAGGAATCCCACGGCGGTCCCGCTGAGGCTGACGAGGCCTGCCCTGCGGCCTTGGGTGATGGCGCGGGAGGCGAGGTGGATCATGTTCGGTCCCGGGGTCAGGGCCATGCCCAGTTCGACCAGGGCCACTCCTCCCGCTGCGGCCAGAGTGATCACCGGTCAACTCCCTGCTCGTTCGTCGAATGACCTGGCACCCGAAGTGGGAGTAGCCCGGCTGCGACGCATCAACAGCACCTGCCTCGCCTCCGGCAGGATACGGCCCTGCTGATCGGCGTCCTAAAGCGCCCTCGGCCCCGCGACGATCAAGAACGCCGACAAGTACTCGGGTGGCTGGTGGTCCTCGCGCTCGGATTGCCGGTCCGGCCCCGGAGCACCCGGGCCCGGCCCGCGGATTCGTGAAGTCCGCGGTGATGCCGGCCTGGAGCGCGGCGATCGGCCTGGACACCTGGGGCACCTGCGGGCGGGTGGTGCTGGTGAGCCGGCGTCTTGACCGGCTCTCCGTGCACAACAGCGCGTCAGGCTCTCGTGGAACTCGACCCGACAGCGGGACAGAAGGCTCAACTGGTCCCCTACGGGCGCGTCGACGGGAGGGCTCATGGACAGCGGCCGTTCTCTCGCGCTTCGTGACTCGACATCTCGAAGCGTGGAGAACGGCCGCCTCCGCTGTCCCGGAACGAACCGTAGGTCAGCAGGTCGGGTGACCCGCGAGGTTCAACACCGAGCGCAGCTCAGACGCCTCGCGTAACAGAGGCTTCCTCGGAGCTCTGGTTCCGGCTTCAGGGGCCGACCCGGTCGTAGCGCAGCGACGTGCGACCGGCGGCGTCGGAGTAGATCTGGGCAACGGACGCCGTCCCGACCGCGTCGCGTCGGATGCCCTGCAGCTGGATCGTGGTCGGCCCGTTCACGTGGATCAGCTCGCTGATCGGTGCGGTCGCGTTACCGCCGGCCTGGGCGTTGCCGGGGTTCAGGTCGATGACCTGGTAGACGAGCCGCTCGCTGTCCGCGACGGCGGTGTTCGATGTGGCATCCCACAGCCGAGCGGTGATGTACGTGTTGACCGGCGGAACGCCCGCGAGACGGCCACGGACGTTCGCGTCGAGCTCGTAGGTCCCGGCCCGGGGCAGGGTGACCTCCAGCGGGGTGTTGGTCCACACACCGGGCGGCAGGTCGACCACCGTGTTGAGGTGGGCGATTCCTCGGACCACCGTGGGCGCCGCCGGCGCCGCGGTGACGGTGTTCTGGGTTGCGACGGTCGTGGCGCCCACGAGCACGGCGACGGTTACGGCGGTGAGGCCGGTGCGCAGCGATGACATGATGCCTCCGAGACGGATGCCAGCGGAATGTGCCATCGCCAATGTAGGGACGCTCGCAAGGCGGGTATATCACCCGATAGGGGGATGCCCGCTTGCAAGTAGACGGTCGCGAGCGGGCGTGCGCCGGGAGCTTCCGGAGCGCTCGGCCATCGCCGTTTCGCGAGGCATCGGGCCTGGTCGAGGAACCGCACGACCGGCTGCGCGGGAAGGTCCGCGAGGCCGAGGGCCGGGCTGCGGAGCCGACCGCGGGGATCATCGGCGCGCGCCCCGAAGGGCGTTCAGGCCGGTGACGGCCGGCGCCCGGTGCAGACCGGATCCCGGCGGCTTCGGCGCGCCGCAGCGGTCGGCGGTCCGTCAGCAGGTGAGGACGTTCCAGGGGGGTGGCCCACCGGTCCAGCGCCTACCAAATCCTCGGGCCGACGATGCCGTCGGCCCGGAGCAGACACGTCGGTGGATGCCCCGTGGTCATTGCGTGACATTCACTCCGTCAGCCGTGCCCACGGGTTGAGTGTCTTCACCCACAGCCACGCACCCGCGCGGGCACCCCCGATCGTCCGCGACAGCGTGTACACCGCCCCGTGTGCCGTGGTGTCCGGGCCTCTGGTTCGATGGAGGCACCGTCACCGTCGCCTGCGAGGAGCAAGACCCTGAGTACGTCGTTCGCCGAGGCCCTGTCCGTCGTGCTGCTGGTGCTGGTGCTGGTGGGCGCGGTGGTCCGGCCGTGGGGTTGGCCGGAGGCGGTGGTCGCGGTGCCGGCTGCGGGCGTGGCGATCGTCGCCGGGGCGATCCCGCTGGACCACGCGCTGGCGGAGGCCGGGCGGCTGGGGCCGGTGATCGGGTTCCTGGCGGCCGTGCTGGTGCTGGCCAAGCTGTGTGACGACGAGGGGCTGTTCCAGGCCTGCGGGGCGTGGATGGCGCGTGCCTCCGCCGGGAGTCCGCGGCGGCTGCTGGCGCAGGTGTTCGTGGTGGCGTCGGTGATCACGGCCGTGCTCAGTCTGGACGCCACCGTGGTGCTGCTGACGCCGGTGGTGTTCGCCACGGCGGCCCGGCTCGGCGCCCGGCCCAAGCCGCACCTGTACGCGTGCACCCATCTGTCGAACACCGCCTCGCTGCTGCTGCCGGTCTCCAACCTGACCAATCTGCTGGCCTTCGCCGCCAGCGGGCTGAGCTTCACCCGCTTCGCCGCGCTGATGCTGCTGCCGTGGCTGGCGGCCATCGCCGTCGAGTACGTGGTGCTGCGCCGGTTCTTCGCCGCCGACCTGGACGCGGGCGCGCCGGCCCCGGCCTCGCCGGAGGCACCGGAGCTGCCGGTGTTCGCCCTGGTCACGGTGGCGGGCACGCTCGGCGGCTTCGTGCTGACCTCCGCGCTCGGGGTGGATCCGGCCTGGGCGGCGCTGGCGGGCGCCCTGGTGCTGGCGGTCCGGGCCCTGGCGCAGCGGCGCACCACCCCGGCGGCGATCGTCCGCTCGGCGGCCGTGCCGTTCCTGGCCTTCGTCCTGGCGCTCGGGGTGGTGGTCCGGGCGGTGGTCGACAACGGGCTGGCCTCGGGGCTCGGGCACCTGCTCCCGCACGGCACCTCGCTGCCCGCCCTGCTCGGCACCGCGGCGCTGGCGGCCGTGCTGGCGAACGTCATCAACAACCTGCCCGCGACCCTCGTCCTGCTCCCGCTGGCCGTTCCCTCCGGCTCCGGCGCCGTCCTCGCCGTGCTTCTGGGGGTGAACATCGGCCCCAACCTCACCTACGCCGGGTCCCTGGCCACCCTGCTGTGGCGGCGTATCGTCCGCGAACACGACACCGACGTCGGCCTGGGCGAGTTCACCCGGCTCGGGCTGCTCGTCGTGCCCGTCGCCCTGACGCTGGCCGTGGTGGCACTGTGGGGGTCCCTGCACGTCATCGGATCGTGAGGAGACCGACCGCCGTGACCGTCGTCGTCTGGATCACCGAGGGCACCTGGCCCGCCTGCGTCGACGCCGCCCGCGCCCACGCACCGCAGGACGCGGAGGTCGTCCTGCTGCACGTCAGCGGCCAGGACGTGCCCGGTGTCGCGCACGGCGCGTTCGCCGGCCTGCTCGGCCGCGGCCATCGCGAGCAGGACCCGGGCAACCGGGTGGAGACGCTGGCGGCGGCGTCGGGCCGGCAGCTCCTCGACGCCGCCGCCGATCGCCTCGGCCGTCCCTGCACCCGGCTGGAGCGCACCGGCCGCACCGAGCACGAGGTCCTCGCCGTGGCGGACGCGGCCGACCTGCTCGTCCTCGCCCGCGACGGCGACTCCGCCCACCCCGGGCCGCACAGCCTCGGCCCGGCAGCCCGCTTCGTGGTCGACCACGCCCGCTGCGCGGTACTGCTGGTGTGGCCGGGGCGGCCCGGGCGGGGCTTCAGTCCAGTGCCGTGATCCGGTTACTGAGCGTCCCGAGCCCCTCGATCGAGCACTCCACCACATCGCCGGGGGCCAGGTAGCCGGGCGGGTCGGCGGCGAAGCCCGTCCCGGCCGGGGTGCCGGTCAGGATGACGTCGCCCGGCTCCAGCGGCACGATCCGGGAGATCGCGGCGATGGTCTCCGGGATGGAGAACACCATCTGGTCGGTCCGGGAGACCTGTCGGGCCACACCGTTGACGCTGAGGGTGATCGCCAGGTCGTGCGGGTCCGGGACTTCGTCGGCGGTGGTGATCCACGGGCCCAGCGGGCAGCTGCCGGGCAGGCTCTTCGACAGGTAGTACTGCTTGTGCCGGGTCTGGAGGTCCCGCGCGGTGATGTCGTTGGCCACGCAGTAGCCGAAGACGTGGTCCAGCGCCCGGGCCTCGTCGACCCGCCAGGCGGGGCGGCCGATCACCACCGCGAGTTCCACCTCCCAGTCGATCTCCTTCGAGAGCGAGAAGTCGATCCCCAGCGGGCCGACGGGTGCGGCCACGCTGCGGCGGTCCTTGGTGAACACCACCGGGTGTCGGGGCCTGCGGTACTCCCGGCCCGCCGCGCGGTAGGCCTCCTGGCCGTGGTCGGTGTAGTTGAGCCCCAGGGCGAACAGGTTGTTCGCCGGGCGTGGCAGTGGCGCCAGCAACTCGACGTCACTGAAGGGCAGTCGGGACCCGGACGGGCTCCGCTCGGCCAGCTCCGTCCAGGCCTCCGGTCCACGGCGGAGCAGGTCGGGCAGGTCGGGCAGGTCGGCCGGCCCCGGCCGGCCGGGGGCGGGCAGCGTCAGGGCGGCGCCGTCCGGGTCGACCAGCGCGAGTCTCTCCGCTCCACCGGTCCGGATGGTCGCAAGGCGCATCGTTTCTCCTTCTCGCGCTCGGCGGGACGGGCGGGCGCCGGTAGCGGTCACGGCGCCCGCCCGTCCCTTGGGACAGGTCGGTCGACGCCCCGGCCGGCCTGCGGACGACCGACGTACGGGCGCTGCACGACCGGCGTACGGGCCGGCCGGTGGTGGGCCGGGGCGTCGGCCGGGTGGTGGGTGCTGGCGGGCTCAGTCGAGCAGGCGGTCCAGCTGCTGGGCGACCGTACCGCGCAGCACCTCGGACGCACCGCCGGCCATGGTGAGCATCCGGGCGTCCCGCATCAGCCGGGCCAGCGGCATCTTGTCCGACAGCCCGTTGGCGCCGCACACCTGGGCGGCGGTGTTGGTGATCCGCTGGGCGAGGTCGCCCGTCACGTACTTGGCCATCGCGCTGGGCGCACCGGTGTCGTCCCCGGCGGCCCACTCGCCCGCGGCCCAGTCGATGAGCGACTGCGCCGCGCGCAACTCGCTGACCAGGGGAGCCAGCGCGGTCCGCATCGCGAGGTGGCCCGGGGAACCGGCCGGAAGGCGGGCACTGGAGTAGTCGAAGGCCGTCCGCAGCGCGCTCTTCGAAAGGCCGAGGCAGATCGCCGACTGGCCCAGGCGCTTTCCGTTGTAGTGGCGCATGATCCGGCGCAGCGAACTCCGGTCGAAACCGAGGACGACCTGCTCGACGGGTACGAACACATCGTGGTAGCGGACGTGGAATTCGCCCAGTCCGCGCAGCCCCAGTTTCTCCTTGCGGTCGTCGATCTCGACCGTTCCGTCGCCGGCGCCGAGCCGGGTCCGGTCCACGAGGAAGAGGCCGACCTCGCGGGATTCGGGGGAAGGCTTGGCGACCACGAAATGGACCGTCCGACGGGCCGCGCCGGTGATCCAGTCCTTCTCGCCGCTGATCCGGTAGCCGCCCTCCACCGGGGTCGCCACCGTGGTGAAGCGGGCGACGTTGGAACCGGTCTGCGGCTCGCTCATCGCGAAGGCGGCCTGCTGCTCGCCGGTGGCGATCGCGTCGAGGTAGCGTTCGCGCAGCTCGCGGCCCGCGTACTCACGCAACATGCCGATCTGGCCCATGTTCTGGTCCATCACCGCCTTGGCGACGGACGGTGAGACCCGGGCCAGTTCCTCCAGCACCTGGAGGAGGAAGCGCACCCGCTCGGGCCCGCCGTGGGGCTGGTCGGCGCGGTAGCCGAGGGAGTTGGCGAACAGGCCGCGGCGGGCCATTTCGCCGAAGAGTTCGGTGCCGATCTCGTCGCTGCGGTCGATCAGCCCGGCCACCGGGGCGACTCTTTCCCGAGTGAAGCTCCGGACGTCGTCCAGAAAGGCCGCCGCTTCGGTTCCGGCGGTCTGGTCGAGGTGGTCAGCGGCGGCGGGACGCGGCTGAACGGCTAAGGAAGTCACGGTTTTGCCCTTTCCTCGGAGGAGAGGTTGCAGGCTCGCGCCGGTCGCACATTCCGGTGCGAGCGGAACCGACAATGCCACTCCCGAAAGCCCGCCATGTTACCGACAAGTAAACTGTCCGATCCAGATCGGTGGTGTGCGTCACAGTCGGGCATTCCACTGATCCTGCGTCAACTAACGTTCGACCGCCGGAAGATGACCTTTCGACTCGCGCAGTGCACGCGCCCCCGTCCCCCGCCCCCGGAAAGGGCATGCCGATGACGCTGACGTTCTCCACCCTGCTCGTACTGATACTGATGGGCGCCGCGGCCGGCGGCGTCGGCGCGCTGACCGGGATCGGCGGCGGCGCGGTCGTGGTGCCGGTGCTGGTGCTCGGCTACGGCGTCTCGTTCCGCTCGGCGGTGGCCGTCTCACTGGCCGCCGTCATCGCCAACTCGGCCGCCGGCTCGGCCGCTTACCTGCGCCAGGGCCTCACCCACAAGCGCCTCGCGTTCAGCCTGGAGGTGACCACCACCATCGGCGGCATCGCGGGGAGCCTGGTCACCGCCTTCATCCCGCGCCCCGCCCTGGAGGCCGTCTTCGGCCTGAGCCAGTTCCTGTCCGCCGAGCTCACCCGCCGCCGCAAACGACTCCCCTCCCCCGCAGGGGCGTTGGTGACCGCCGCGACCCCGCCGGACGCCCTCACCCGGCACGGACTGCGCGCCTGCGAGGGCCGGGACGCCCTCACCGGTCTGATCGCGGACGACACCGACAGCACCGCTCGCGCCTACCGGGCCCGGCGCCCGCTCCTCGGCGCCGGCGCCTCGATGGTGGCCGGGATGCTCTCCGGCATGCTGGGCATCGGGGGCGGCTTCCTCAAGGTGCCGGCGATGACGGTCGGCATGGGCGTGCCGGTCCGAGTGGCCACCGCCACCAGCCAGTTCATGATCGGCATCACGGCGGTGGCCAGCTTCGTCGTCTACTTCGCCGCCGGCGTGGTGCAACCCCTGCTGGTGGCCCCGATCGTGCTCGGCATCACCACCGGGTCACTGCTCGGCTCCCGGCTCTCCGGCCGGCTCTCGGTGAGCACCATCGAGGCCGTCTACACCACGGTCGTGCTCGCCTCCGGCCTCTCCTTCCTCCTCGGCGCCTTCGGAGTGATCAATGTCTGACCTCCCCACCACCGAACCCGGCCGCACCGCCACCGCTCCGACCCCGGACCCGCTGGCCGAGGAAGTCCGCACCAACCGGTTCACCGCCACCGCGCTGCTGGCCACCAGCGCCCTCGCCCTGGCGCTGATCCTGGCCGGCCTGGTCACCTCGCTGGCCGCCGGCGACCGCACCGCCCGCCCGCTCGCCCTCGCCGACCTCACCTCCCAGCACAGCGCCGGCCCCCTGCTGCTCGGCCTCGGGCTGCTCACCCTCGCCGTCGCCCCCGGACTCGGCATCCTGGTCACCGTGGCCCGCTGGCTCCGGGCCGGCGACTGGCGGCACTCCCTGCTCGCCGCGCTCGTGGTGGCCCTGCTCCTGGGCGGCGCCCTGCTCGGCTGACACCCGCCCCACTCGGCTGACGCCTCCTCAGGCAGCGGTTCCCGCGCGCGAGCCGTCCTCGTACGCGGTCCCCCGACGTGCGGCGACGGCGCGCCGGAGCCACCAGCCGGCGACGTACAGGGCGAGGGCGGCGATCAGGCCCGCGCCCGCACCCTTCGCCGCGTCGGACAGCACCCCTTCGAGGACGGCGCCCAGCGGCTGACCGGCCGTCCCCGCGTCCGGCCCGGCGAGCCACCGCCAGGCGTGGGCGACGGCCCCGGCGGCCGCACACAGCGCCAGCGCGAGCAGGACCCGGCGCGGCGCCGCACCCGCACCCGCACCCGCACCCGCACCCGCACCGATGCGCAGCCGGTCCCGCCTGCGCCAGCCGTACACCGCGATGGCCACCAGGCCGCCGACGGTGCTCAGGTGCTGCAACGCCCGGGCCCAGGTGAGGCTGCCCGCCAACGGGGAGTTCAGCCAGGGCGTGCGGGCGACCACGAAGCCGTCGAAGTGGGTGAAGGAGTCCCAGGCCAGGTGGGTGGCGAGGCCGATCAGCGCGGAGAGCAGGACCCAGGCCGCCCGCTGGATCACCGCGCCCGCCGTCCGGGCCTGCGGCACGTCGACCGGCAGCGACAGCAGCGACGCCAGCGGCCGACGGCCCGCCAGGAACGACGCCCACAGCGCCAGGGTGTACGGCAGGCCGACGGTCAGGGCACCGGGCAGGGTGTGGGTGGTGGTGGCGTTGGTGAACGGCTCGTACCAGGACTGCGCGCTGACGGGCAGGCCGACGGTGGCCACGAAGTAGGGCATGTCCGGCGCGACCGCACCGGCGACCAGCGCGGCCCCACTGAAGGGCCGGCGCAGCAGCGGCAGCACGGCCGCGGGGTGGGACAGGGTGAACGGCATGGGCATCCTCTCGGGCGGACCGATAGTCCGTCGAACGGAATGCTACGTCAAACGGACTAATAACCGCGCGCCGAACCCCGTCCTCGGTCGGCGAACACCGCACGACAGGGCCCCGTCCGCAGCGGAGGATCCGCCCGGTCGAAATGTGGTGGCCGATCGGGCGGAAAGCCGGGAGACTCGGCCCGTGGACATGGGGATCTACGGCTTCGAGCCGTCCTTCCTGGTCGGGATCGACGCGGTCCGGCAGGCGCACGGATCGCGCCTGGCGGCGCTCGCCGGCAGACGGCTGACGGGCTTCGCCGTGGTGCGGTTCGCCGAGGACGGGGACTGGTTCGCCGACTGCCCGGTGGTGCTGGACTTCGACGGTGTCCAGGTGGAGGTGTGCCACCGGCAGCTCGACAACCTCTCCATCGGCTGGGACTCGATCGACACCGCGCGGGCCATCTCCGGGTGGGAGTGGTCCGAGCTGACACCCCGGTGGTCCCGGCGCGATGAGCGCCTCGAACCCTTCGTCGGCCAGGAACTGCGCGAGGCCGCACTCCTGGAGTGGCGGCCGGCGGGCCATGACCTGGCGGCCGGAACCGTGGCGGTGGAATTCCGCTTCGCCGGGGGCCGCCTGCAGATCGCCAACGGGCTCGACGAGAACGACATCGAGGTGGGTGAAGCCCACCCGCACTATGTCCGGCACCGGCTGGGCGGCTGAGCGTGAGGGTACGCCAGGTGGTCAGTCGTGCCGGCAGCAGAGGCCCCCGCCGGTGCACAGCGCGGTCACGGCGAGCCGGGCGACACCCTGGAGGACGTCCAGAGGCGAGCCGCTCCCCGCGCCGGGTGACCGCTCAGGACGCCCGGCGGAGGGCCCGCCCCAGGCGGCCCGCGAGCGGGACGCCGGCCGCTGCCGCCGCCAGGACGGTCGCCAGGCAGGTGACGGCGGTCGGGTCGCCCCAGGCCGTGGTGCCGGCCTGGCCGAGCAGCGGCGGCGAGGCCAGGGCCAGCGCCGCCAGGTCGCGGCCGCCCCGCGATCCGCTGCGCCAGGCCGACGCGGCAGCCGCCGCCGCGAGAACGAGGAGCGGCCAGCATCCGTAGTCGGTGCTGACCCCGGGCAGGGCGTGTGCGCCGACGGCGGCCCGGGGCACCAGGACGAGCGCGATCACGACCCCGGCCCCGCCCACCCGGAACGGCCCCGCGCCCTCCGCGCGCCGGTCCGGCGGGCAGGCGAGCAGCAGGGCCGCCGCCAGGGTCGCCGCGGCCGGGGCGGCGACCGGGTCACCGTAGGCGGGCCCGCTCACCACCGCGGCCGCCGCGAAGGTGAGCAGCCCGAGCACCGTGCAGGGCACGCCCGAGCGCCGGCGGCCGGCCAGGGCGGCGGCCGCGCCCGCGAAGACCAGCAGCGAGGAGACCAGCAGCGCGCCCCAGGCCCCCGCCAGGTCGACGCGCAGCTGCGGCCCCAGCGGGGCGGGCGAGGTGACCAGGGCGGTGTACCAGCGCAGCAGGTGGAGTCCGCAGGCGGTGGCCGAGCCGGCCAGCACGAGGGGGTAGGCCAGGCCGAGCGCCCGGGCGGCGGGGGCGGCCGGGCCGAGCCCCGCCCGCATCCGCAGGGCGTTGGCCGCCAGCTCCGCCGCGTCCCGCAGGCGCGCGCGCAGCGGCTCGCCGGCCGTCATCTCGTGGAAGGTCGCGGCGATCTCCTCGCCGTGGGCCCGGCGGTAGGCGGTGGGGTACAGCCGGAGGACGTGCTGGATCATGTGCCGGTCGCTGCCGGACGGGTGACGGAGAGGCGGCGGGTGGCCTCCCGGGCCGTCGCGGCGAGGCGTTCGGCTTCGGCCGCCAGCCGTTCGCGTCCGGTCGGGGAGAGGGTGAAGATCCGCCGGGCCCGGCCGTCGACGATCTCCTCGCGGTCGACGTCGATCAGGCCGTCGGCCAGCAGCCGGTCCAGTGCCCCGTACAGGGCGCCGGTGCGCAGGGCGACCCGGCCGTCGGTCATCGCCTTGATCTCCTGGGCGATGGCGTATCCGTGCCGGGGGGCGTCTGCCAGGGCGGTCAGGACCATCACGGTGGGTTCTTGCATCACACGCTCACTCACCCCATGACGATAGTCACTCCGTCGGACTATCTCAACGAGCCGGGGGGGTCGGCCGCGCCATCACGCCCCGGCCCTCGGCTCGTGTCGGATCCGTGAACCCGGCCGCAACGCGACGGGCAACCCCGATCATCGAGCCAGACAGACCACCCGCCCCCCCTGGAGGCCCCGTGTCCGACCTGCCCGGCTCCGACGCCCTGCTCGACCAGCTGTCCCTGACCGAACTGGCCCGCTCAGCCGCCCGCCTCCAGCCCGAACTGGTGGCACTGCGGCGGGAGTTGCACCAGGAGCCGGAGCTCGGACTGGACCTGCCCCGCACCCGCGACCGCCTGCTCGCCGCGCTCGAAGGACTGCCCCTGGACCTCACCCTCGGCACCGGGCTGACCTCGATCACCGCGGTGCTGCGCGGCGGGCGCCCGGGCCCGGCCGTACTGCTGCGCGCCGACATGGACGCCCTGCCCGTACAGGAGAACCTGCCGCTGCCGTACGCGTCCACGATCCCCGGCGCCATGCACGCCTGCGGACACGATCTGCACATGGCCGCACTGGTCGGCGCCACCCGGCTGCTGGCCGAACGGCGCGCCGAGCTGGCCGGGGACGTGGTGCTGATGTTCCAGCCCGGCGAGGAGGGAGCGGGCGGCGCCCAGCTGATGGTGGACGAGGGCGTACTGGAGGCGGCCGGCAAGCCGGTGGTGGCCGGGTACGCGCTGCACGTGGCCGCCGCCCTGCTGCCCAACGGGCTGATCGCCACCCGCCCGGGGCCGGTCCTGGCCGCCTCCGACGCGCTGCACGTCACCCTGCGCGGGCGCGGCGGGCACGGCTCCAGCCCGCACTCGGCGCTGGACCCGGTGCCGGCACTGTGCGAGGCGGTACTGGCCCTCCAGACGATGGTGACCCGGCGGATCGACGTCTTCGACCCGGTGGTGCTCACCGTCGGCACGCTCAGCGCCGGCACGGCGGCCAATGTGATCCCCGACGAGGCCCGGTTCTCGGCGACCATCCGCTCCTTCTCGCCGCACGCGCGCGAACTGGTGCACCGCGAGGCGCTGCGGGTGGTGCACGGGATCGCGGCGGCGCACGGGCTGGAGGCGGTCGCCGAGCTGGAGCCCGGCTACCCGGTGACCGTCAACGACCCGGTGGAGGCGGAGTTCGCGGCCGCTCTGGCGGCCCGGCTGGTCGGGCCGGAACGGTACGTCGAGATGCCCCAACCGGTCGCCGGATCCGAGGACTTCGGTGTGCTGAGCGCGATCGTCCCGACCGCGTACCTGATGCTCGGCGCCACCCCCACCGACGGCCGAGACCCGTACACCGCGCCCTACAACCACTCCCCCGAGGCCGAGTTCGACGACGGCGTCCTCGCCGACGGCGCCGCGCTGCTGGCCGGCCTGGCCCTGGGGAGGCTGGCCCGGGGGTAGCGGGGCCGGGGGGCAGCCGGGCCGGGGTGCCAACCGGGCCGGTTGCCTCCCGGCAGCGGGGGAGATTCGGTGTGCCCATGGTGCTCTGCCGGTGTCGCAGCTGCTCAGGGGCCCCCTGCCGACAACGGGCCGTCGTGCGCTGCGCCGATTCGTCGCGTTCCGTTCAAGCGCCGCTTACCCCATCATGGAACGGTGTCAGCGCGCCTACGCGCGTAGCTCTCCCCTGTACTTCCCCACACCACAGAGGACTTGACCCATGTTCAGACGCATCGACGCGGTACGCCCGCTCGCCCTGGGCGCCGCCGCCCTGACCGTGCTCGCCGGCGCGAGCGCCGCCCCCCACCCGGCCGTCGCGGCTCCGGCGAAGAGCGTGGCCCCCACCACGACGACCACCCAGCACCGCGTCCTGTTCGACGACAGCAAGGCGGAGACCGCCGGCAACGCGGACTGGATCATCAGCACCAGCCAGCCGGACCCGCTCGGCCAGAACGCCAACCCCCAGTCCGGGACCGACTGGACCGGCGCCATCTCCAGCTGGGGCGTCGCCCTCCAGAAGACCGGCCAGTACAGCCTCAAGACCCTGCCGAGCGGCTCCACCATCACCTACGGCACCGGCGGCGCGCTGGACCTCGCCAACTTCGACGAGTTCGTGCTGCCCGAGCCGAACATCCGGCTCAGCGACGCCGAGAAGACCGCGGTCATGACGTTCGTCCAGAACGGCGGCGGACTGTTCCTGATCTCCGACCACACCGGCAGCGACCGCAACAACGACGGCTGGGACTCCCCCGCCATCATCAACGACCTGATGACCACCAACTCGGTCAACAGCAACGACCCGTTCGGGCTCTCCGTCGACCTGCTCAACATCCAGACCGACAACCCGACCGCCGTCAACGACGCCACCGACCCCGTCCTGCACGGCCCCTTCGGCACCGTCACCGGCAGCATCATCCGCAACGGCACCACCTTCACCCTCAAGCCCGCCGACAACCCCACCGTCAAGGGCATCGTCTACCGCACCGGTTACTCCGGCACCACCGGCGCCTTCTTCGCCACCAGCAGCTTCGGCAAGGGCCGGCTCGCCATCTGGGGCGACAGCTCGGCCATCGACGACGGCACCGGCGAACCCGGCAAGACCGTCTACGACGGCTGGGACGACCCGGCCGGCACCGACGCCGCCCTCGGCCTCAACGCCACCGCCTGGCTCGCCGCCGGCAGCGGCGGCGGCACCACCGGCGGCGTCACCCTCACCAACCCCGGCGCCCGGACCGCCACCGCCGGAACCGCCACCAGCCTCCAGCTCTCCGGCACCGACACGGCCGGCGGCACCCTGAGCTACGGCGCGACCGGCCTGCCCGCCGGCCTGAGCGTCAACCCCACGACCGGTCTGATCAGCGGCACCCCGACCACCGCCGGGACCTACTCCGTGACGGCCACCGCGACGGACTCCACCGGCCCGTCCTCCTCCGCCACCTTCACCTGGACCGTCCAGCCCACCGGCGGCGGCACCGGCTGCACCGCCGCCCAGCTGCTCACCAACCCCGGCTTCGAGGCCGGAACGACGGCCGGCTGGACCGAGACCAACACCGGCGGCAGCAGCACCATCAACAACAGCTCCAGCGAGCCGCCGCACTCCGGCAGCTACGACGTCTGGCTGGACGGCAACGGCAGCACCAACACCGACACCCTCGCCCAGACGGTGACCCTGCCGACCGGCTGCAACAGCTACACCCTCAGCTTCTGGCTGCACATCGACACCGCCGAGCCCACCACCACCGCCTACGACAAGCTCACGGTGACCGCGAACGGCACCAACCTGGCCACCTACTCCAACGTCAACGCCGCCGCCGGCTACCAGCAGCACAGCCTCAACCTCTCCGCGTACGCCGGCCAGACCGTCACCCTCAAGTTCACCGGCGCCGAGGACTACACCAAGCAGACCTCCTTCGTCCTCGACGACACCGCCGTCAACGTCGGCTGATCCGAAGCCGGTTGTCCTCCCCGCACCGGGGAGGGCAACCGGCCGGAACCTCCGGGTCCGAAAGCCGCCAGCCACGACCGTCGCAGCGCCGCATTCTGGAACCAGCGCGGCCACCCCGACGGACCGCGGTGAGGAACCGAGAGCGATGGCCTTCCGCATGACGCCCGTGAGCACCCGAACCGAGAGCGGCCGCACAGCGACCGCCGATGCCCGGCAGCGCGTCCAGGCGGCCGAATGGCCGGCCCTCGCCGAGGAACTCGACGCCCACGGCTGCGCGCTCACCCCGCAGCTGCTCACCGCCCGGGAGTGCCGCGACCTGGCCGCGCTGTACGACCAGGACGAACTGTTCCGCACCACCGTGGACATGGCCCGGCACCGCTTCGGCTCCGGCCAGTACCGCTACTTCACCCACGAACTGCCCGAGCCCGTCCACGCGCTGCGCCAGGCCCTCTACCCGCAGCTGCTCACCATCGCCCGCGGCTGGGCCGAGAAGCTCGGACGGCCCGCACCCTGGCCCGACACCCTGGACGAGTGGGTCGAGCGGTGCCACGCGGCCGGGCAAGCCAAGTCCTCGCAGATCCTGCTCCGTTACCGGCCCGGCGACTGGAACGCGCTGCACCGCGACGTCTTCGGCGACCTCGTCTTCCCGCTCCAGGTCGTCATCGGCCTCGACGAGCCCGGCAGCGACTACACCGGCGGCGAGTTCCTGCTGGTCGAGCAGCGCCCCCGTGCGCAGTCCCGTGGCACCACCACCGTCCTCCCGCAGGGCCACGGCCTGGTCTTCACCACCCGCGACCGGCCCGTCCGCTCCGCCCGGGGCTTCTCCGCGAGCCCCGTTCGCCACGGCGTGAGCACCGTGCGCTCGGGCCGGCGGCACGCCCTCGGGCTCGTCTTCCACGACGCCTGAGGCGGCGCCATGACCACCCCCGACTCGACCGCCGCAAGCCGGACGTACCGCCTGATCGGCCCCGACGGCCACCCCCGCACCGGCAGCCGGCCCAGCACCCTCGGCGGCCACCGGCGCGCCCGCAGCTACGGACGCCTCGACTGCCCGTCCGCCCGGCGCCCCCTCGCCGCCGGCCACGACGTACGCCGCCGGGTGTTCTTCGCGGACGAGCCCACCGCGCTCGCGGCCGGCCACCGACCGTGCGCCGTCTGCCTGCCCACCGCGTACCTCCGGTGGAAGGCCCAGCAGCAGGAGCAGCAGCCATGAGCCCCGCCACCCCCGGCCCGTCCCCGCTGGTCCGCCCCGCCGAGCTCGACGGCTCCCGGCCCCTGCCCGCCCCCGACGGGCACACCGAGGCCGAACTCGCCGCGCTGCTCGGCCTGTTGACCGCCGCCCGCCCCCGGGTGCACACCATCACCCTGGGCCACAGCCGCGACGACGCCTCCCGGGCGGCCACCGAGGCCTTCGCCGAGGCCTGGCGGGACCGCGGCGGATCCGTCCTCGCCGTCACCGACTGGCCCGAGCAGGCCGCCTCCTGGCTGCGCCCGGCCCAACGCTTCACCGCCCTGGCCCCGGACGCCTGGGTGGTCGCCGCCGCGCCCCTCGGCTGGGTCCAGATGGCCCGGCGGCTGCGGCAGAGCACCGCCTGGGCCCCGGATCGGACCTTCGGCTTCGCCGCCCTCGCCGAACCGCGCGCCATCGCCCTCGCCGGCCCCGACACCCTGCACGGCCTGCGCGGGGCCACCGCGGACGGCAGCGCCTGGGAGGTCCGGCACGGCCGGCTGACCACCCGGCTCCCCCAGAACGGGAACACCCGGTGACCACGACCCCGCCGCTCTTCCCGCTGCCGCCCGCGCCCCGTACCGGACCCGCCCCGGGGGCCGTCCACGTACCCGGCCGGCTCACCGTCGAGGAGCAGCGCCACCTCGTCGCCGCCTGCCGCAGCTGGGAGAGGGGCCCGGTGCCGATCCGGCACACCCGGGTCCCGGGCGGAGGCGTCATGTCAGTGCGTGTCGATGCGGCCGGCGGTGCATCGGTGGCGAGCGTCCGGGCAGCGCGGAGCGGCGGGAGGACACCGGGCCCTGCCGCCGCTCGTGTCCGTGCGGGTCAGCCGATGGTGGCGGTGTCGATGACGAAGCGGTAGCGGACGTCGGAGGCCAGGACCCGTTCGTAGGCGTCGTTGATCCGGTCGGCGGAGATCAGCTCGATGTCGGCGCCGATGCCGTGCTCGGCGCAGAAGTCGAGCATCTCCTGGGTCAGGGCGATGCCGCCGATCATCGAGCCGGTCAGGACGCGCCGGGCGCTGCCGAGCAGGAACCCGTTGACGGCCATCGCTCCGGGGGCGGCGCCGACGTTGGCGAGGACGCCGTCGACGGCGAGCAGGCCGAGGTAGGCGTTGATGTCGAGGTCGGCGCTGACGGTGTTGACGATCAGGTCGAAGCGGCCGGCGAGCTCGGTGAAGGTGCCGGGGTCGGAGGTCGCGTGGTAGTGGTCGGCGCCGAGGCGGCGTCCGTCCTCCTGCTTCTTCAGCGACTGGGAGAGCACGGTGACCTGGGCTCCCAGGGCGTGGGCGAGCTTGACGGCCATGTGGCCGAGGCCGCCGAGCCCGACGACGGCGACCTTCTTGCCGGGGCCCGCGCCCCAGTGGCGCAGCGGGGCGTAGGTGGTGATGCCCGCGCACAGCAGCGGGGCGGCAGCGGCCGGGTCGAGGCCGTCGGGGACGGACAGCACGAAGCCGGCATCGACGACGACGTGGGTGGAGTAGCCGCCCTGGGTGGGGGTGCCGTCGCGCCCGACGGAGGCGTAGGTGAAGACCGGTCCTTCCGTGCAGTACTGCTCGTCGCCGCGCAGGCACAGGGCGCACCGGCCGCAGGAGTCGACCATGCAGCCGACACCGACGCGGTCGCCGACCCGGTGGCCGGTGACGGCGGCGCCGACCTCGGTGACGGTGCCGATGATCTCGTGGCCGGGGACGACGGGGAACGGCTGCGGGCCCCACTCGCCCCGGACGGTGTGGATGTCGGAGTGGCAGATGCCGACGTACTGGATGGCTATGAGGACGTCGTTCGGACCGACCTCACGGCGCTCGATGGTGGTGGCGGCCAGCGGCAGGCCGGCGGCCGGGGCGGCGTAGGCGTTCACACGCATGGGCGGGTGCTCCTCGCGGGGGGTCGGGGCAGGGTTCAGTCGGCGGCGGGTGCGGTGGCGTACTCCTCGTCGGTGACGGGCGTCAGCCAGTGGACGATGTCGTGGTCGGCGTCGCCTTCGTTGATGGCCAGGTGGACCATCAGGCGGTTCGGCGCGGCACCGTGCCAGTGCTCCTCGCCGGCTTCGAACAGGACGCGGTCGCCCGGCCGGATCACCTCGACGGGTCCGCCGCGGCGCTGGCACAGGCCGACACCCTCGGTGACGAAGACGGTCTGGCCGAGCGGGTGGCGGTGCCAGTGGGTGCGGGCGCCGGGCATGAAGTGCACCAGGTTGGCGGTGACCCGCGAGGGCGCGGGCGCGGCGGCGACGGCGTCGAGGTAGACGTCGCCGGTGAACCAGTCGGCCGGGCCCTTGAGGGTGTCGGTCGAGCTGCGGGTGATCTGCATGGAACTGCCTTCCAGAGTGGGGTCAGGGCTTGAGCAGGCCCTTGAGAAAGGGGAAGGCCTGGGCCGGTGCCGCCCGGGGGCCTTCTTCCAGCTAACCGCGCTTCCCGGCGGCGGGCGAGGCACCGGCGAGGGGTGTACTGCCAGTACGTCCCTCGCGCGGCGGGCAGGCCGTACCGTCGAAGGCATGGGCCGCCGAACCCGGACCCCATCTGACCGTCCGCACCGCCGAACCCGGCTCCCCCGCCGAGGAGGGCCTGCGCCTGCTCGCCTCCCTGGCCGCCACCGAAAGCGCCTGCCGAGCCGTTTCACCTGGCCTGCGACGAGCGGGTTCGGACTCTGCCGCGCTCAGGAGTCCGGGAACCGCGCGCTGCCCGCCGTTCGGACGGGTTGTCAGTCCGCCCCGCTAGGGTGCGGCCATGGTGAACTTCGTACTGGTTGCGGGTGCTTGGCTCGGTTCGTGGGCCTGGGACGACGTCGTGCCGGAGCTGCGGGCGGCCGGGCACGGCGCGCACCCGCTGACGCTGTCCGGGCTCGCGGAACGCCGGGGTGTGCCGGCCGGGCAGCAGACGCACGTGCGGGACATCGTGGGCGAGGTCGACCGGCTCGGGCTGCGGGACGTCGTCCTGGTCGGGCACAGCTACTCGGGCATCCCGGTCGGGCAGGCCGCCGAGCGGATCGGCGACCGGCTGCGACGGATCGTCTTCGTCGACTCCAACGTGCCGACGCACGGCGAGTCCTTCGCCTCCGCCTGGTGGCAGGGGCGGGCGGCCTTCGAGGCGGCACTCACCGACGACGGGTTCTGGGCCCCGCTCACCGCGCCCGACTACCAGGGGCAGGGGCTCACCGACGAGCAGATCGCCCGCATCGTCGGCGGCTCCACCCCGCACCCCGGTGCGACGCTCACCGAGCCGGCCGTCCTGGAGCGACCGCTGGCGCAGCTCCCGGCGACGTACGTCAAATGCCTGCTCGACGGCGCCGAACCGAGCGGCGACGTCGCCGAGTTGCTGAAGGGCGAGCGGTGGCGACTGGTCGAACTGGACACCGGCCACTGGCCGATGTTCTCCACGCCGCGTGAACTGGCGCGGATCCTGCTCGATGCCGTGGAGTGACCCCGCGAACGGAGGGAGCGATCCGCGTCAGCGCCCGGCCTGGGTGAAGCTGCCGCCGAGGTAGCGGTACTCCGGGTCGTCGGGGGCGAGTTCGCCCAGCTTCGCGATCAGCTCGGCGGCGTAGGCCTCGGCGTCGTCCTGTGGCTGGTAGCCGAGGGCCCTGGCCGTGGAGAGGTCCCACCAGGCGCGGGTGTTGGCGGAGATGCCGTAGGCGACGGTGTGGCCGGCCACCGGGCCGGTGAGAGCGGCGTGCACCAGGCGGGCGCAGTCGCCGGCGCTGAGCCAGGTGGAGAGCATCCGGATGCTGCGGGGCTCGGGGGTGAAGGAGCCTATGCGCAGCGAGACGGTCTCGATCCCGTGCCGGTCGGCGTACAGCGAGGCGAGGTCCTCGCCGAAGCACTTGGACAGCCCGTAGTAGGTGTCGGGCCGCTGCGGGGCGTCCACCGGTACGGAACTTCCGTCGGCGGGGCGCTCGGTGAAGCCGGTCGCGTGGTTGCTGCTCGCGTAGACGATCCGGCGCACGCCCGCGGCCCGGGCCGCCTCGTACAGCCGGTAGGTCCCGTCGATGTTGGCCGCCAGGATGTCGGCGAACGGCGCCTCACCCGGTATCCCGGCCAGGTGGACCACGGCGTCGACGCCCTCCATCGCGGCCGCCAACACCTCGGCGTCCGCCAGCTCGGCGGTGATCGCGTCGGGTTCGCCGGGCACCGGCAGGCGGTCGAAGCAGCGCAGCCGGTACCCGTGGGCGGGCAGCAGTTCGCGCAGGCTGCTGCCGATGCGGCCGGCGGCGCCGGTGAGCAGGACCAGACGGGGCTGGTTCACCATCCGTGGTTCTCCCATGGTTCCTCGAAGGCTCGGAACCGAGTCCGTTCCAGGTGGGCGAACTCGGCGACGGGCGACGATACCTGACGTGACGACAGAGTTCGCGGCAATATTCAAGCGGCGGACCGAGCCTGGCGGCGCGCCGGTCCGTACGCGTGGGACCGACTCACGGAAGGCTGGCGCCATGCGGAAACTGATCTACGGCATGAACCTGACCCTGGACGGCTACATCGCCGCACCCGGCGACGACATCGGCTGGAGCGTGCCGAGCGACGAGCTGTTCCAGTTCTGGTCCGACCAGGTGCAGGCCACCGAGCTGTCGCTGTACGGGCGCAAGCTGTGGCGGACGATGAGCTCCTACTGGCCGACCGGCGACCAGCAGCCCGACGCCACCCCGGCACAGATCGAGTTCGCGCGCCGCTGGCGGGACATGTCGAAGGTGGTGTTCTCCTCCACGACCGACAAGGTCGACTGGAACACCCGCCTGGTCACCGGCGACGCGGTCGCCGAGATCACCCGGCTCAAGGCCGAGGACGGCGGCCCGATGGCCGTCGGCGGCGCGACCCTCGCCGGGGCGGCCATGCGGGCCGGGCTGATCGACGAGTACGTACTGGCCACCGCGCCGGTCCTGGTGGGCGGTGGCACGCCGTTCTTCACCGCGCTCGACAGCTGGGTGAACCTGAACCTGGTGGAGACGCGGACGCTTCCCTGCGGCGTGATCCTGACCAGGTACGAGACGAGGCGCTGAGCACCCGTCCCGCGACTCGACCGCTCGCCCGGTCCACCCGAACGTGAATGCCACCCGCCCTGCGAGCGTGGGCGCGACCGCGACCGCGACCGCGCTGGGCGATCACGAGGACGACGGGGGCGCCCCTCCCCCGCCGTCATCGGCGTCCCGACGCCGGCGCTCCGGGCGTCAGCGGACCAGGCGTCAGCGGACCGGCAGGACCCGGGTGTGCTCCTCGCGGACGGCCTCCAGGGCGTTCGGCTGGAGGCCGAGCAGCTTCAGGATGGTCGGCGCGATCTGCTTGGTCTCGACCTTCGCGTCCTGGCGGGCGCCGTTCGGGGTGGCCGCGCCGGAGACGACCAGCGGGACGTCGAGGTCGTCGGGGTGGGCGCCGCCGTGCTCGGCGATCTTGCTGCCGCCGGTGTAGACGACGCCGTACTGGGCGATGCCGAAGACGTCCGGCACCCGGGGGTCGCCGGGCTCGACGCCGAAGTAGTCGGCGGCCGCCTCGCCGGCGTAGGCCTTCTGGACGCCGCTCCTGGTGAAGGGGCGGGGCTTGCCGTTGATGTCGACGCCGTTGCCGTTCTGCGCCAGTAGGTAGTTCTTGGCGAACTCGGTGGCGGTCTCGGAGCGGTCGTTGAGCCAGAGCAGCACGCCGTCGTCGTCGACGGCGTGGGCGACCAGGTCGCCGGCGCCCGGGTGGGCGGCCTTCCAGGCGGCGTTGAGGCCGGCCAGCAGCGGGCCGTCGTCGATCCGGTTGAGCGCGGCCGGGTCGGTCGGGGACTGGCCGTGCTTGGCGGAGAGGATGACGGTGGTGGAGCCGTCCAGGTGCTGCTTGCGCAGTTCGGCGGTCAGCGCGCCGATCTGCTGGTCGACGTACTCCAGGTTCTTCTCCACCAGCGGGCCGGGCACGCCCTTGCCGATGTAGCCGCCCTGGAGGCCCTGGGAGCCGGCGAGCTTCTGCGCGGTCGAGACTGACTGGAAGTTCAGGCCGAACACTGCCGGGGTGCCGACCTTCTGCGCGCGGCTGTGGTCGTAGCCGTCGATCTGGTTGAGGACGGCCTGCACCTTGTACGAGTCGTACTGCTCGGTGGCCTGGTTGTCCTTGGTCCAGTCGCCCTTGTAGCCGGTCGCGTTGCTGTTGATCTCGGGGGTGAAGAGGTCCTGGATGCCGTCGCCCGAGGGGCCGTTGAGGATGTCGTAGGCGGCGTGCTTGTCCGACCACGCGGTGCGCAGCCCGGCCTGGCGGGCCACCTCGAAGACGGTGTTCACCTGGAGGTAGGAATGCGGGTAGACCGGCTTGCAGGTGTCGGGGTCGACGGGCAGCTTGGCCGGGTCGATCAGGGTCTGCGGGCGGCCGGTCATCCGCAGGATGGAGCCGGGCAGTCCGGGCAGGCCCTGGCCGGCGTCGAGCGCGTCCTTGTTCTTGTCCAGGTCCTCGGTGAGGTCCACCTCGGCGCCGGGCTTGGCGCTCTCGCAGTCGGTCGTGCCGGCCGGGAGCAGCGCGGCGTTGTAGGCGTCGTCGTAGTAGACGCCGGTGGTGCCGGGGCCGCCGCCGGTCAGCTGGGCGACCATGCCGGGGAAGGAGTCCGAGGGGTTGGTGGTGCTGGCGTGGGTGTACTCGACACCGCCGCGGACCAGCCGGGCGAGCGCCGACTGCGGGTGCTCGGCCACGAACCGGGCGAGGTCCGACTGGTGCAGGCCGTCGACCGACACCAGCAGGACGTGCTGGGCGTGGGCGCCGCGGCCCTCCTCGGCGGCGGCGGCCTGGGCGACGGTGGATCCGGCCAGCATTCCGGCGGCGCCGATGGTGGCGGCCAGCCGGACATAACGACGGGTCACAGAGGTCTCCTGTGGAGGGGGGAGGTGAGGTGACTGCGGCGGTGCGCCCCCAGCGTGGGAGGTCCTGGTGTACCGGCGGCGGCCGGCACATGAACAACGCCGGACTCCTGCCCGGAGAGCCGCGCGATTTTACCTTGCCCTCACCAACTCGTTGTGCTGTCATGAGGATTGGTGGACCACCTTGGCCGCTGCCGCACCAGCGGCAGCGGTGCCCGGGGGCCCGAACGGGCTAACTCCCCGGGCGCGGCACATCGCCGGCGGCGATCCTGTAGTCCGACCGCCCGGGGCGGTCTTTCCGTGCGCGCCACGAGGTACCGCTGCGAGGTCCCGACGGGCGCCGCACGACGCGCGGGACGAGCCTGCGGGCTCTCCGGAGGCTCCGAGGAAGGAAGCAACAGGTCATGGACGCATCCGCACAGATCGGCGTGACGGGGCTGGCGGTCATGGGCCGCAACCTGGCGCGGAACTTCGCCCGCAACGGCTACACGGTCGCGGTGCACAACCGCACCCCCGCCCGGACCCGGGCCCTGGTCGAGGAGTTCGGCCACGAGGGCCGGTTCGTCCCGGCGGAGTCGCCGCAGGACCTCGTGGCCGCGCTGGAATGGCCGCGCCGGCTGCTGATCATGGTGAAGGCGGGCGGGCCCACCGATGAGGTGATCGAGGAGTTCGCGCCGCTGCTGGAACCGGGCGACATGATCATCGACGGTGGCAACGCCCACTTCGCCGACACCCGCCGCCGGGAGAAGTCGCTGCGCGAGCGCGGCATCCACTTCGTCGGCAGCGGCGTCTCCGGCGGGGAGGAGGGCGCCCTGCTCGGCCCCTCGGTCATGCCCGGCGGCTCCGCCGAGTCCTACACCGTGCTCGGCCCGATGCTGGAGAAGATCAGCGCCCACGTGGACGGCGAGCCGTGCTGCACCCACATCGGCAGCGACGGCGCCGGGCACTTCGTGAAGATGGTGCACAACGGCATCGAGTACGCCGACATGCAGCTCATCGCCGAGGCCTACCACCTGCTGCGGGAGGTCGGCGGGTACGCCCCGGCCGAGATCGCCGACATCTTCCGGCGCTGGAACCAGGGCCGCCTGGACTCGTACCTCATCGAGATCACCGCCGAGGTCCTCGCCCACACCGACGCCGACACCGGCAAGCCCTTCGTCGACATCGTCCAGGACGCCGCGGAGCAGAAGGGCACCGGACGCTGGACGGTACAGACCGCCCTCGACCTCGGTTCCCCGGTCACCGCCATCGCCCAGGCCACCTTCGCCCGGGTCGCCTCCTCCCGCGCCGAACTGCGCGCGGCCTACCGCCCGCTGCCCGGCGGCACCGTGCATGAGATGCGCCCGCACGAGGCCGACCGGTTCACCCGGGACGTCGAGCAGGCGCTGTACGCGTCGAAGGTCATCGCCTACGACCAGGGCTGGACCATGATCCGCGACGCGGCCGCCGAGTACGGCTGGGACATCGACCTCGGCGCGGTCGCGAAGATCTGGCGCGGCGGCTGCATCATCCGGGCCGCCTTCCTGGACCGGATCCGCGCCGCCCACGCGGACAACCCCGACCTGGTCAGCCTGCTCGCCGAGAAGCAGTTCGCCACCGAGATCGCCGACGCCCAGGCCGCCTGGCGCACGGTCGTCGCCGCGGCGGCCCAGCACGGCATCCCGGTACCGGCCTTCTCCGCCGCACTGGCCTCCTACGACACCCTGCGCAGCGAGCACCTGCCCGCCGCCCTGATCCAGGGACAGCGCGACTTCTTCGGCGCCCACACCTACCGCCGCACCGACCGGCCGGGCAGCTACCACACCCGCTGGGCCGAGCCCGGCCGCCCCGAGGAGCGCACGGACAGCGGGGCGTAGCCGGCCCGCGGTTTCACCTCTGGAGGACGCGCCGCAGCCAGCGGGTGCGGGCCTCCTGGGCGTCCCGGGCGAGGGCCGCGTCCGGGGCGAGGGTGTCGAACCCGTGGCAGGCGCCGGGCCACACGTGCAGTTCGGCCTCGCCGCCAGCCCGCCAGATCGCGTCGGCGTAGGCGACGCCCTCGTCCCGGAAGGTCTCGGCGGAGCCCACGTCGACGTACGCGGCGGGCAGCCCGGACAGATCGGTGGCGCGGGCCGGGGCCGCGTACGACGGGAGGTCGGCGGCGCCGTAGCGGTCGCCGAGCACGGCCTGCCAGGCGGTGGCGTTGGAGGCGCGGTCCCAGGTGTCGTGGCCGGCCATCTGGTGGCTGGAGAAGGTGTCGCCCCGGTCGTCGAGCATCGGGCTCATCAGCAGCTGGCCGATCGGCGCCGGACCGCCACGATCCCGGGACAGCAGGGCCAGGGCCGCGGCGAGCCCGCCGCCGGCGCTCTTGCCGCCGATGACCAGGCGCCGGGCGTCCACGCCCAGCGCGTCCGCGTGCCCGGCCACCCAGCCGAGCCCGGCATAGGCGTCCTCCACGGCCCCCGGGAAGCGGGTCCCCGGCGCCAACCGGTACTCGACGGACACCACCGCCAGCCCCAGCGGCAGCGCCCAGGAGCGCAGCAGCCGCGGCAGGACGGACCACGCGTTGCCCGTCACCATCCCACCGCCGTGCAGGTAGTACAGCACCGGCAGCACCTCGCGGACGCCGGCGGGCCGGGCACTGACCAGGGTGACCTCGCCGTCGGCCCCCGGTACCCGCAGCTCCGCCACCTCGAACCGGCCGCCGTCGCGCAGCCGCTCCAGCGTCGGCCGGGGCCGGACGGCCGCGTCCCGTTCCTGCCAGGCCGCCAGGCCCTCGGGGGTGAGCGCCTCCCGCGCCCGCCCACCGGCGGCCTCCACCGCCGCCCGCACCTGCGGATCCAACGGCGGCACCCGCCGGACTGCCGATCCACCCGTCACCGCTGCTCCCCCTCGCCCTGGCACGCCCACTCCCGGCCCAGCCTGCCATTCCCGTCCGCGCGGACGTCCGGCGCCCCCGGACCGCCCTGAGCCGGAACCGGTGCGAGAGGCCGGGCCGGGTGAGGTGCGGGCGCTCGGCGGCTCGGGTGCGCTCGGCGGCCCGCACCGAGGCCGTCCAGCACGTCTCTCGCAGCCACGTCCCCCTTGCTGACGCCCCGCCGGCAGGGCGCGGTCTACCAGCGCAGGAGGTGGCCGCGGGCGGCGAGGTGGTCGAGGGCGGTGCGGGTGGTGGCGCTGGCGCGGGGGTGGTCGCCGTGGGTGAGGTGGGCGAGCTCGGCGATCTCGCCGCACGGGGTGGGGGTGCCCGTGTGGTCGGCGGTGTAGCAGGTGGTGCGGACCAGGGTGCCGGGGGCCTTGTGGTCGGCCGGGGCCTCGATGGTCAGCAGCGGCCGGACGGTGGCCTGGTCCAGCGTGATGCCGAGTTCCTCCCGGATCTCGCGGACGAGCGCCTGGGGGTGGGTCTCACCGGGCTCGGGCTTGCCGCCGGGCAGGTAGTACAGCTCGCGGCCGTGGGTGCGGGTGGTGAGGAGCCGGCCCTCGTCGAGCCGGATCCAGGCCACCTTCTCGATCACGTGGGGCATCGGGGCCTCAGCCCGCGCTCGGGGCGCTCGGGCCGGTCGGGACGCCCGCGACGCGGCGTTCGCCGCCGTTGCGCTGCTGCCAGAGGCGGTAGACGTCGACCGCGCCCTCGCTCGGGGCGTAGCGCATCGGCAGCCGGCGCTCGTCCCAGTTCTTGGCGAACTCGTCGTAGAAGGTGGCGAGTTCGAAGTACTTGCGGTCGTCGACGTAGTGCGGCTCGTAGGCGTCGCGGGTGGTGAGGAAGACCACCTCGTCCGGCGAGCAGTAGTAGAGCGAGCCCAGGCACATCGGGCAGGGGTGGGCCAGCACGTAGATGGTGGTGCCGGTCAGGTGCTCGGTGCCGAGCTTGGTGCAGGCCTCGCGGATGGCGAGGATCTCCGCGTGCGCGGTGGGGTCGTTGGTCTGGGCGACCTTGTTGGCGCTCTCGGCGAGGATCCGGCCGTCCTTGACGATGACGGTCGCGAACGGGCGGCCGCCCTCGGCGACGTTCTGGCGGGCGATGTCGATGGTGCGCTGGGCGAAGTCCACGGTGGCCTCTTCCGGGTCGGATGCAGGTGCGGTACGGGTGCGAGTGCGGGGACGGGCGGGGGTGTGGAGGGGGAGGTGGGGCGGGCGGCGGCCCGCCCCACCGGGAGTCGGGTCAGCAGGGGCGGGTCAGAAGGGCTTGGTCGGCAGGTACTTGCCGTCCAGGGTGATGACGGCGCGCTCGCCGCCCTCGGGGTCGGCGACCTTCTTCACGTCGAGCTTGAAGTTGATCGCGGAGATGATGCCGTCGCCGAACTCCTCGTGGACGAGGGCCTTGAGGGTGGTCCCGTAGACCTGGAGCATCTCGTAGAAGCGGTAGATGGTCGGGTCGGTGGGGATGCCGCCGGGGATCGAGCCGCGGGTGGGGATGGTCTGCAGCAGCAGCGCCGCGTCCTCGTCCAGGCCGAGCAGCTCGGCGACGGCCTCGGCGGCGGTCTTCGGCAGGGCGTGCTGGCCGAGGACGGCGGCGGTGGTGAAGGCCACCGACAGGCCGGACACGTCGGCGATCTGCTGCCAGGTGAGGTCCTTGCGGGTCTTGGCGTCGACGGCGGCGACGGCGAGCGCCTGGCGGGCGGTGGGGTCGAACTGGGCGTGCACCATGGGGGGCTCCTTCGGGTGGACGGCGCTTCGCGGTGGCGCGGAGCGCGCGGGTCGAGGGGTCCGGGTCGCGCGGACGGGGCGGCCCGGGGACTGGGCGATCAGGCCGCGAGTGCGGTCCGGTCGGCGGCGGTGAGGTCTTCGACGCGCCCGGTGGCGATGTCGAAGACCCAGCCGCGCAGGGTGACCGTCCGCTCGGCCAGGGCCCGGGCGACGGACGGATGGGTGGCCAGGTTCGCCAGCTGGGCGAGCACGTTGTGCCGCACCAGGGCCGGGACGTCCCCGGCGGTGGCGGTCCGGGCCACCGAGGCGTCGGCGAGCCGCAGCCAGTCGGCGACGGCCGGGACGCCGCTGAGGTCGTGGCCGTGGGCGAGGGCGGTCATCGCCCCGCACGCGGAGTGCCCGCAGACGACGATGTCCCGGACGCCCAGGGCGGCGACGGCGTACTCGATGCTCGCGGTGACCCCGTCGGCCCCGGGGGTGTAGGCGGGCACCAGGTTGCCGGCGGTGCGGATGACGAACAGCTCGCCCGGCTCGGACCCGGTGATCAGCTCCGGCACGACGCGGGCGTCGGAGCAGCCGATGAGCAGGGTGTGCGGGCTGTGGTGGCCGGCCAGGCGGGCGAAGAGCTCCTCCTTGCCGGGGAAGACGTCCCGCTGGAAGTGCGCGATGCCGTCGGCGAAGTCACGCATGGAATCACTCCCTTTCGTGGCGCCGGGCCGGGGGGCCTGGCGAGATCCACTGTGCATGACCTGGGCGTATAGAGTCCAAGAGCTGCTACCGATGGTTTCCATCGATGAGGTCTATAGTTCGACCATGGCTCTGGAACTGCGCCACCTGCGCTACCTGCTCGCCGTGGCCGACCACGGCAACTTCACCCGCGCCGCCGAGGAACTGCACATCTCCCAGCCCACGCTCTCCCAGCAGATCAAGCAGCTCGAACGGACCCTGGGCACCCAGCTGCTGGACCGCACCGGACGCACCGTGCGCCTCACCGACGCCGGCCAGGCCTACGCCCACCACGCCCGCCGCGCGCTGCGGGACCTCGCCGCCGCCGAACGCGCCGTCCACGACGTCCAGGACCTCTCCCGCGGGCAACTGCGCCTGGGCATCACCCCCACCTTCACGGCCTACCTCGTCGGCCCGCTCGCCGCCGGACTCCACGAGCGGCACCCCGGCATCACCCTCACCGTGCGGGAGACCAGCCAGGACGGCATCGAAACCGGCCTGCTGACCGACGAGTTCGACCTCGGCATCGCCTTCCGGGGCCCCCACCCGCCCGGCGTCACCGCCACCGACCTGTTCACCGAGACCCTCACCCTGGTCACCGGCGTCGGCCGGCTGCCTGCTGGCCCGCTGCCCGTGCGGGACCTCGCCGAGCACCGACTCGCCCTGCTCAGCGGCGACTTCGCCACCCGCGGGCACATCGACGACTACTTCGCCCGCCACCGCGTCAGCCCGCGCATCGCCGTCGAGGCCAATTCCATCCAGGCCCTCACCGAGGTCGTCCAGCGCACCCCGCTCGCCACCGTGCTGCCGGACGCCGTCACCCACGACCACCCCCGGCTCGCCCGGATCCCGCTCGACCCGCCCCTGCCCACCCGCACCGTCACCCTCCTGCACCGCGCCGACGCCTACCGCAGCGCCGCCACCCGCGCCTTCACCGCCCTCGTCCACGACCTCGTCCGCGCCCGCGGCTACCCGCCGGCCACCTGAACACCAGGCGACCGGCGGGCCCGGTCACGCTCAGCCGGCCGAGGGCGCGCCGAACCAGCGGGCCAGGGACGGCCGCAGGGTCGCCGGGGTGCTCACCCAGCAGACATGGCCGTCCGGACGGATCAGCATCGGCTCGACGGGCGCACCCCGGCCGGCCCGGTCCACCCGGTCCGACCAGGGCGCGGCGGCCTCGGCGAGGGTGCCCTCGGGGTCGAGCAGCACGCCGCGCCCGGACCGCAGGAGTTCGTACACCCGGGCCGGGCCGAGGTCGACGTCCGGCACGGGCCGCCCCAGGAGCGGGTGGTCGCCACCGTCCGGCATCGGGTAGCGGATGGCCGTTCCGGACATCAGGGCGGCCAAGTGGCGCCGCACGTCCGGCAGTTCGCTCAGCTCGACGAAGACGTCCCGGGTGGCCAGCACGTCCGGGTCGCGGGTGCCCACCCAGTCCATCAGCAGGCTCTGCGCCTGGACGTTGCGCAGCGCCAGCGCCCCGGCCAGGTGGCGTTCGGCGTGGTAGCTGTCGAGCAGGCCGTCCGGCGCCCAGCCCCGTACGGCGGCGCCGAGCTTCCAACCCAGGTTGAAGGCGTCCTGTATGCCGCCGTTCATGCCCTGGGCGCCGAGCGGGAGGTGGACGTGGGCAGCGTCGCCGGCCAGGAACACCCGCCCGTGCCGGTACTGGGCGGCCTGCCGGGCCGCGTTGGTGATCCGGCGGGCGTGGCAGAGTTCGAGCAGTTGCACCCGCTCGCCGAACACGGCGCGCAGCCCGTCGCGGATCTCCTCCTCGGTGATCGGGACGTCCCTGGGCAGCGACCGGCCCGGCCCGCCCATGGCGAGCCGGCGCAGCGGCCGGCCCCGGCCGTCGGTGCCGAGCGGGAACAGTCCCGCCCAGGCGCCGTCGGCAGCGCGGTGGTGCGTCGGCAGGCCGTCGGCGCCGCTCAGCCGCACATCGGCGGCGATGGTGGTCAAGGTGCCTGCCCGGCCCGGGAATTCGGCCTTCAGCAGGGACCGCACCGCGCTGTGGCCGCCGTCGGCGGCGACGAGGTAGCGGGCGCGGACGGCACGGCCGTCGGCGAAGGTCGCGGTGACGGCGTCCTCGTCCTGGCTGAGGCCGACCAGTTCGTGGTCGCGCCGGACATGGAGGCCCTGATCGGCGAGGTGGCGCTCGAAGAAGGCCTCCAGTTCGACCTGGGGGACGGAGCGCCAGGGCTGCCGGGGGCGGAAGGCCGTCCGGGCCGCTTCGGCCTCGGGGGCCTGGACGGGCGCCAGCGGGATGCCCGCGAAGTGGCCGTCGCCGACCGGGTGGTCCCCGCCGGCCAGCAGCGGTGCCAGCAGCCCGCGCTGGTCGAGCGCCTCCAGCGTGCGGGTCTGCACGCCGCCCGCCCTGGACAGGGTGCTGCGCTCCGGCAGCCGGTCGGCCAGTACGGTCCTGGCCCCTGCCAGCAGCAGTTCACCGGCCGCCGTCATCCCGGTGGGGCCCGCGCCGACCACGAGTACGTCGGTGTCCATGGTTCCTCCCTGGTTCCGTCGATCGGCTGCTCCGCCGATCGGTCGCCCAGCCGGCCGGTCGTTCCGGTCCGTGGCTCCGGCCGGTCGTTCCCGGCCGTGGTCCCGGCCGGTGGTTCCCGGCCGCGGTGTCGGCCGGCCGTCCCGGCCGGTCGTCCTGGCGACGGGACCAACGCTCCGTCCGCCGGGGGGCCTTGGGCCAGTGAGGGGCCCGATGGTGCCGGTATCCGACGCCGACTACCCTCGGCACGGTGGAATCCGACTACGACGAGCTGGACCGCCGCCTCGTCCACGCCCTGCAGATCGACGGCCGGGCCCCGTTCAGCACGATCGCCGCCGCCCTCGGGGTGTCGGACCGCACCGTCGCCCGCCGCTACGCCGCGCTGCGCTCCACCGGCGCGCTGCGGGTGCTCGGCGGCGTCGACCCGACCGCGCTCGGCGCGGTGCTCTGGCTGCTGCGCGTGCGCTGCGCGCCCAACGCGTCGGTCGCGGTCGCCGAGGCGCTCGCCCGGCGCCCCGACACGTCCTGGGTGAGCCTCACCTCCGGCGGCACCGAGATCACCTGCTCCGTCCGCACCGAGACCGACGCCGACAGCGAGGCCCTGCTGCTGGCCCGGCTCCCCCGCACCCCGCGCGTCGAGGGTGTCAGCGCCCACTCCGTCCTGCACTCCTTCTACGGCGGCCCGGACAGCCTGATCGCCAAGCTCGGCCCGCTGGACGCCACGGCCGTCGAGGCGCTGCGCCCGCCCCCGCTTCCGCACCGGCCCGGCCCGGCACGGCTCGACGACGGAGACCGCCGGCTGCTCGCCGCCCTGGCCGCCGACGGCCGCGCCGGGTTCGAACAGCTGGCCGCGGTGACCGGCTGGTCACCCACGACGGTCCGGCGCCGGATGACGGAGCTGCGCGAACGCGGGGTGCTCTACCTGGACCTCGACTGCGACCCGCGCCTGCTCGGCATCGGCACCCGGACCCTGCTGTGGCTCTCGGTCGCTCCCCCGCACCTGGAGGAGGCCGGCGAAACCCTGGCCGGGCACCCCGAGGTGGCCTTCGCCTGCGCCACCACCGGGCCGACCAACCTGTACGCCAGCGTGGTCTGCGCCGACCATCGGGCGCTGTACCGGTACCTCACCACCCGGGTCGCGGCCCTGCCGGCCGTCACCCACGTCGAGACCGCGCCGGTGATCCGGACCGTCAAGCAGGCCGCGAACCGGGTGTAGCGGCCGGGGTGCGCCGGGGTGCGCCGGGGTGTCCGCCTCCCGGGAGGGAGGTGGGCCGCCCCGATGGGTCGTCAGACCCGCATCTGTTCGAGGATGCCCGTGGTGTCTCCTGACGGCCCCCGTAAATGCGTTGAGGGTCTCAGGTGGTTCGTGAATGATCCGCTGCATGACCATCTATCTGGAGACCGAGCGCCTGACGCTGCGCCGATTCACTGCTGACGACGCGGACCTGTTGATCGAGTTGGACAGCGATCCGGCGGTGATGCGCTTCCTCTCCGGTGGGGAGGGGACGCCTGCGGAGGTCGTCCGCGAGAGCCATCTGCCGAACATCATCGCCGGCTACGAGAGGTGGGGCGGCGAGCTCGGGTTGTTCGCCGCGTTCGAGAAGGACGGCGGGGCGTTCATCGGCTGGTTCTGTCTGCGACCCGCGAAGGACGGCCCGAAGGACGAGGCCGAGCTCGGGTACCGGCTGCGGCAGGCGGCCTGGGGCAAGGGCTATGCCACCGAGGCCTCGCGGGCCCTGCTGCGCAAGGGGTTCGGCGAGCTCGACCTGCGCATGGTCTGGGCCGCGACGATGGCGCTGAACCGCAGTTCGCGCAACGTCATGGAGAAGGTGGGCATGACGTTCTCCCATCCCCTCCCCACCCCGGACGACATGCTGATGGTCGAGGGCGCCGACCTCGGCGGCGTGCAGTTCGAGATCACGAAGGAGCAGTGGGAGCAGCGCTGACCTCCCGCCCTGTCCGGCCGTGCGGCACGGAGGCGGGTGAGGACGGCCAGGACGCGGCGGTCGCCTTCGGCGGGGTCGAGGTCGAGTTTGGTGAAGGTGTTGGCGCAGCGCTTCACCACGGAGGCTTCGACGACGTCCTCCCCGTCCTGGACGCCGACGGCCTCGTACCAACGGACGGCGAGCTCGCCGACCGGTACCGGCCGTGGCCGCCCCCGGCAGGTCCCGGCAGGTCACGCCCGGTGCCGCCGGTGCCGCCCGGTCACGCCCGGCACCGCCCGGCGCTGAGCCGTCAGGGCCGGTCGGCCGCCTCCCGGAGCGCGTCGAGCAGGCCGCGCACCGCCGGGTGGGCCAGTGCGGTCTCCCGGACGGCGGCGTGGACGGTACGGACCGGTTCGGGGCGGCGCACCCGGCGGACCACGACGCCGGGGTGGCGGCTGCTGAGCCCCAGCCTCGGCATCACGGCCACCCCGAGCCCGGCGGCGACGAAACCCCGGGCGGTGGCATGGTCCTGACCGTCCACCACGAAGTCGGGGCTGAAACCGGCGGCCGCGCAGGCCTGGAGCACGGGTTCCAGGCAGGGGCCCGGCGGCTCGCTGCCGACCCACGGCTCCTCGGCCAGGTCGGCGAGGTCGAGGACACGTTTCGCGGCCAACGGGTGGTCCGCCGGGAGGACCGCCACGTACGCGTCGTCGAGCAGGTGGACCGTCCGGACGCCCGGCGCCGGTTCCTCGGTGCCGCCGATCACCAGCGCGAGGTCGGCTCGGCCGTCCGCCACCTCGCCCAACGGGTCCTCGGGGTCGTGCAGCCGCAGGTCGATCCGCACCCCCGGGTGTTCCCGGCGCACCCGGGCGACGGCGGGCGCGACCAGCCGGGCCCCGACGGTCGCGAAGTAGCGGATGGAGAGCCGGCCGGTCCGGCCGGCCCGCAGTTCGGCCAGGGCGGTCTCCGCCTCGGCGACGTTGCGGCTGATGGTGGCGGCGTGCTCGGTCAGCAGCCGTCCGGCCTCCGTCGGACGGACGCCCCGGCCGGCCCGTTCCAGCAGGGCGATCCCGGCCTCCCGCTCCAGGGTCGCGATCTGCTGGCTCACCGCTGACGGGGTGTACCCCAGGTTGGCCGCAGCGGCGGTGACCGAGCCGCTGCTGACGACGGCCCGCAGCACCTGCATGCGCCTCACATCGATCATGTAGCCCAGCTTAACGGACCTGAAGATCTTTTCGCTTGTGCTGTCGAATGGGCCCGGGCAGCGTTCCTCCCATGAGAACCGCAAGCCTGTACTGGTCACGCGTGGGAATCCTCGCGCTGCTCTGGGGATCCACCTTCCTGTGGATCCGACTGGCCCTGGACGGCCTGCAGCCGGCCCAGGTCACGGTCGTCCGCTGCGCCCTGGGGGCGGTCGTCCTGGTGGCACTGTGCTTCGCCCGGGGCCTGCGGCTGCCGCGCTCGGCCGGGACCTGGCGGCACATCATGGTGGCCGCCTTCTTCTGCAACGCCCTGCCGTTCACCCTGCTCAGCCTCGGCCAGCAGAGCGTCGACTCCGGCCTGGCCGGCGTGCTGAGCGCGACGACTCCGCTGTGGTCGCTGCTGATCGGTCTCGCCGTCGGCACCGAGCGCCCGGGCCCGTTCCGCCTGGGCGGGCTCCTGCTCGGGTTCGGCGGCACGCTGCTGATCTTCGCGCCCTGGCAGCACGGCCGGGCGCTGGGCTGGGGAGCCCTCGCCGTCCTCGGCGCCTCGTTGAGCTACGCCATCGCCTTCGGCTACATGCGGCGCCACCTGGTCGGCCGGGGTACGCCCACCCTCTCCCTGTCCGCCGCCCAGCTGATCGCCGCGACCGGACTGACCGCGCTGGCACTTCCCGCGGGCGGCTCACCGCCGGCCCATCCCGGCGCGACCCCGCTGATCGCCGCGGCCGTGCTCGGGGTCTTCGCCACCGGGGTGACGTTCCACCTCACCTACCGGATCATCGCCAGCGAAGGCGCCACCGATGCCGCCACCGTCGGCTACCTGCTGCCCGTGGTCTCGATCCTGCTGGGCGCGCTCGTCCTCGGCGAGCCCGTCGGCCCGAGGACCCTCGCGGGAATGGCCGTCGTACTCGCCGGGGTGGCGCTGACCCGGCTGCGCAAGGCCCCCGCACCGGCCGGCGCGAGGTGACGATGACGCCCCAATCCCCCTGGCGGGTAACGGACTTCCGCACCCTGTTCGCCGCGACCATGCTCAGCCAGCTCGCCACCAACGTCAGCTACGTCGCCGTCCCGCTCATCGCCGTATCCGCCCTCGACGCGACTCCGGCCGTGGTCGGCCTGCTCGGGACGCTGGGCACCGCCGCCTTCCTCCTCATCGGCCTGCCCGCCGGAGCCTGGGTGGACCGGCTGCACCACCGCGGGGTGCTGATCACCGCGGACCTGTCCCGCGCTTTGCTCTTCGCCTCCGTACCGCTCGCCTGGTGGCAACACGCCCTCACGGTCTGGCAGTTGTCCGTGGTCGTGCTGCTGAACGGCGCCGCGACCGTCTTCTTCGACATCGGCTCACAGAGCGCGCTCCCGCACCTCGTCGGCCGGGACGCGCTGGTACGGGCCAACGCCGCCGTGGTGAGCCTGATCGCCCTCGGCAACGTCGCCGGGCGCGGCGCGGGCGGCGCGCTGGTCCAGGTGCTGACGGCTCCGGTGGCGGTCGCCGCCACGGCCGCGTGCTACCTCGCCTCCGCCCTGCAACTCACCGCACTGCACCGGTCCCCGGCCTCCCCCGCCCCCGGACCGCCCGCCCGGCTGCGGGACCAGATCGCGGACGGCCTGCGCCACGTCTTCGGCCATCCGGAACTCCGGGCGCTCGCGCTCACCGCCACCCTCGCCAACCTCGGCTCGCAGATCGTCAACACCACGCTCCCGTTCCTCTTCCTGCGCGAACTCGGCCTGTCCGCAGGCACCCTGGGCCTGTTCTGGGCGGCGGGCGGGGCCGGCCTGCTGCTCGGCGCCCGGTGCGCCCGCCCGTGGGCCGCCCGACTCGGCCACGGCCGTACCCTCGCCCTGGCCGGCCTCTGGCTGTCCCCGACCGGCCTGCTGGTGCCGCTGGCCGGCCACGGGGCCTGGCTGTGGCTCGCCGGGTGCGGCTGGGTCCTGGCCATGTTCAAGATCGGTATGGACAACGTGCTCGGCGTGAGCCTGCGCCAGCGGATGACCCCCGACCCCCTGCTCGGCCGGATGAACGCCACCTTCCGCTTCCTTCTCACCGGAGCCCTCGCCGTCGGCTCCGCGATCGCCGGCGCGATCGGTCAACTGGGCGGCGTGCACCTCGCGCTGTGGGTGGGCGGTGCTCTGATCGCGACGGCCTTCCTGCCGGTCTTCCTCTCCCCGGTGCGCCACCGCCGCGCCCTTCCGCCGCAGTCCACTCCGGTCGACCGAAGTGCGGGCCGACCCGAGCCGACGCGAACCGGTCCGCCGGCCACCGGCGACGGGGCGCCCTAGGCTCACCGGGTCACGGATGCAAGCCCTGAGGTCACGCCCGGGTCGTCGGATCCGAGCCACCGGAACAGGGTGTTGTTCTTGGCCTGGCCCGGCTTGCCGGGGCCCGAGGTGCCGATCCCGAGGGCGGAGCGGACGAAGCTTCGGGCGCCGTCGGCGCCGATCAGGTGGTCCGCCCGGATCGTCCGGCCAGCGGCGAGGACGGCCGTCACCTGGTCCGCGTCCTGGAAGTCCCCATGCCGCTGGGCTCGTCGGTTCCACGGCCCGCGGCCCCGGCGGGCCCGCCGTCGCTCCCTGCAAGGCGGCCCATTGGTCCCGGAGCTGCCCGCACACCCCCGGCTTGTACGCTTGCGGTTGTCCGGAAGATCTGCGGTTTCTTGAAGGGAAGGCCCTGTGCGCGTCCGCCGGTGGATATGTGTGGTCGCGGGAGCCGTCGCGCTGAGCAGCCCGACGGCCGCCTATGCCCGTGGTGGGGGCGGCGGTCACGGGTTCGGGGGCAGCGGGGGCGGGGGCGGCCATGGCGGCGGCGGTGCCGGCTTCCACGGGTCGACTGGCGGCGGCTCCGGAGTCGGCTTCGGGACCGGCTTCGGGACCGGTTTCGGAGCCGGTGGCGGTGGGCTCGTCGCCGTGCTGGTGATCGTGGCCGTGGTCCTGCTGATCCTGTGGCTCAGGTCCCGGCGCCGCAAGGCGGCATTGGCAGGCGACCTGAACACGGTCTCGGACCGCACGGCGCACCGCGCGGACGCCCAGGCGCGCGAGCGCGCCGCCCGGGTCTCGGCCCGGGTCGATGCCATCGCCGACACCGATGCGACCTTCGACCGCGCGGCACTCGAGCGCCGCGCCGTGTGGCTGTACGTGACGGCCCAGCGGGCCTGGACCGGACACGACCACGCCACGCTGCAGCAGATCCTGTCCCCCGTGCTGTACGGCAAGTGGGCCGAGGAGCTGCGCGACTACGAATCGCGTGGCGAGGTCAACGTCGTGGAGATCGTCGACGGTCCGGTGGTCGAGCTGGTCCACGTCGCCAACCGGGCGGGCGAGCTGAACGACACCGTGACCTTCCGGATCACCGCGACGCTCCGCGACTACGTACGCAGCGGCGACGGCCGGCAGGCCGTGCGCAAGGACGGCTCGACGCGCCCGGTCGAGTACTGGACACTGCGCAAGAGCGCGGCCGGCGAGTGGATCGTGTCCTCACTCGAGCAGGCCGGCGAGGGAGCGCACCACCTGAGCAGCGCCATCGAGACCGACGGCTGGGACCAGAAAGAGGTCGCCCGGGACGCGGTGCTCGAGGTCGCGCAGAAGAGCACGGTCACCGGGGCGAGCGATGTCCTCTCCCTCACCAACATCTCGTGGAGCACGGACGCCGACACCGCCGCCGGCGATCTGAGCGTCCTCGACGGCCGCTTCGACAGAGCGGTTCTCGAGGTCGCCGTCGAGCGGTTCCTCGAGGAATGGGTCATGAACGACGGCAGCCTCGACTTCACCCCCGTCCGCACGCCCCGCCGGACCGTCCTGCGCGAGGCCACCGTCACGTCCGTCACGGTGCGCTCGCTGGTCTCACGCGAGCCGGTCGTCTTCCGCGTCGCGGTCGACGCGCAGGGCGTCTACTACGAAGTCGACCGCCGCACCGAACAGGTGCTGCGCGGTGACGCGCACAAGCGCAGGCCGATCGCCTTCACCTTCGACCTGCGGCTGGACGACACCTCGGCCAAGGCATGGACCGTGATCGCCACCGACACCCCCTAGCCACACCCCCCGCCACACCCCCCGCCGCCACCACCGGCCCAGTACCGAGCGACTGTCCATATCCGTGGATCGGTCGGGCCTGGCTTCGCTCGGTGGGTCGACCTCGGAGCCGTGCTCGTGTGGGGGACATGGTGCAGTCCGCTCCCCGCGTGCGGGTGTGCCGGTCCCACCGTTCCGTTGCTCGTCGCTTCGGCCTCCTGTCCAGCAAGGCGACGGTCCGCTCCGTACGCAGTCGGCCGCCGGGCGGACACCTGTCCGATCCGTTCAAGGCTCCCGCACATGACGACGCAGAAGATC
Source organism: Kitasatospora sp. NPDC023176 (assembly GCF_055560495.1). Classification (NCBI taxonomy): domain Bacteria; kingdom Bacillati; phylum Actinomycetota; class Actinomycetes; order Kitasatosporales; family Streptomycetaceae; genus Kitasatospora; species Kitasatospora sp. NPDC023176. The sequence continues at coordinate 201,569 of NZ_JBVHIP010000002.1, forward strand.
GAACTGCATGTGCATCTGGAGGGGTCGATCCAGCCGGAGACGCTGCTGGAGATCGCCCGGCGTAACCACGAGTCGCTGCCCGTCGACACGGTCGAAGGCCTGGCTGAGCTCTACCGGTTCACCGATTTCCGTCACTTCGGCCGTACGGTTCCGGCCAAGTGGGAACCGGGTGTCCGGCGGTTCCACGACTCCGCTTAGAGGCACCCGGGAGCACGCGCCAAGACATGTCCCTGACAGGACAACGCGGCGGTGGCGGCCGGACCGGGCAGCGGGCGTTCCGTTTGAAGGTCCGGCGGTTCGGTGGTTCCGGCCAAGGTGTACGGCACCTGTTCCCCAGGACCCGCCGGTCGCGGAGGATTTCAGTCCCCGCCCAGGCGTTCCAGCCGGGAGTGGATGAGGTGGACCCGCGTCCTGCCATGTCGCGGGTTCCGGCGGGCGTCGACGGCATGGGAGGGGCCTTGTCCACAGGTGCCGGCAGAGCGCGGTCGTCCGCGCGGTCGTGGTTGCGGTGGATCGTCTTCGCGGTGGCGACGGTGTTGGTGGCTTCGCTGCTCCAGGCGGGAGTCCTGCCATCGGCACAGGCGTCCGCGTCCGCGGCGTCGAGGACGGTGCCGCGGGATCTGCCGATCCTGTCGGTCCCGTCAGCGGCCGAGCAGCAGCCGCGGGCCGAAGTGCGGCAGCCGAAGGCCGACTTCGCGCCCTTGGCGACCGGCGGGCATCCGCGGTTCGGCGCGCGCGGATCCGCGCGCGCCGCGGCCCCGGCGGCGCCGCAGACCAGCATGGTCTCCCCGGTCGATGGTGCCGTGGTGGGTACGGAGACGCCTGCGCTGCAGGTGGCCGCGGCCGGTGACGGCGTCCTGTACTGCTTCAAGATCTCCACCGGGTTCGACGGTCGTTCGGGCAGCGTGGTGGACTCCGGGTGCCTCGACCAGCCGCAGTGGACGGTCCCCAAGCACGTGTTGCACGACGGCGGCCGTTACACCTGGACGGCGGCCACCGCGATGTCCGGCGAGACGACCGCGACGCCGCCGCAGTGGGTCGGGCACTTCACGGTCAACCAGCGGGTCGGCGACCCGGGGCCGGCACCGACCGACCACCTGGGCCCGGTGACGGTGAACCTGTTCAACGGCAACGCACACGTCGAGGCCGCCGGGCCCGCGTTCCAGACCGTCGGCGGACCGGCCGGGGTGAACCTCGCCTACAACTCCCGGCAGGGCGCCCCGCACGGCGTGCGCGCCTCGTACTTCAACGATGCGCGGCACGCGGGCGCCCCGGACGCGACCCCGGTGATGGTGCGCGGCGAGTCGCAGGTCAACCTGGACTGGGGCATCCCGTGGACCGGCAACCCGGACAACCTGCCGTGGCGGGACAACCCGATGCCGCCGGCCCTGGACAAGAACTGGTTCGTCGTGCGCTGGGAGGGCCAGTTCAAGGCCCCGGTGACCGGGGACTTCCGGTTCGCCGGCGCGCACACCGACGGCGCGCGGGTCTGGTTGGGCGACAAGCTGGTCTACGACAACCCCGACCCCGCCGATCCCGGGGACGACTTCCTGCTGCCCGGCCCGCACCAGGACCACGATGTCGCCTTGAAGGCCGGCCAGCTGGTGCCGATCCGCGTCGAGCTGTACCACCACTCGGACCAGCGTCCCCGCATGGTGCTGTGGGCCAAGAGCTCCGTCGGCGCCGATGACCAGCGCAGCCACAACCTCGAACCGCGGATCGTGCCGACGGAGTGGCTGTTCTCGTCGGATTCGGAGTCGTTGCCGGCGGGGTGGACGCTGTCGGCGCAGTCCAGCGGCTACAGCCATGCCGAGATGCTGGACGGTTCGGTGGTGCTCACCGACGGAGCCGGCGGCAAGCACACCTGGGCCAAGGCCTCCTCCGGCGGCTACACGCCGCCGGTGGGTGAGGACGGCGTGCTCGCCTTCGACGCCTCGGGGCGGATCACGCTCACCGAGGGCGACACCGTCTCGCTGTTCAACCCCGACGGCACGCTCGCGGCGGTGGAGTCGGTGCTGGACGGCAGGAAACCGGCCGCACTGCAGTACGTCTACAGCGGGACACCGCCGCGGCTGACCCAGATCAAGGACCCGGTCTCCGGCCGGTCGCACCAGCTGTTCTACAACACCGATGGCAGCGACGGCTGTTACGGCGCAGCGTCCCGGCCGCCGGGCTCCGACCCGGCACCGCCGCAGATGCTGTGCCGGGTCCGCTACTGGGACGGCAGCGAGACCCGGCTGTGGTACCAGATGGGCACCCTGGCCCGGGTCGAGAATCCCGGCGCGGTCATGCAGGACTTCGACTACCTCGGCCGGGCCTCGGCCAAGCAACGCTACGACCAGGCCGGGGACAACGAGGAGGAGAAGCAGAAGGCCCTGGACAGCATCGGGCCGCTGGCCACCATCCGCGGCAGCCTGGCCTACGACTGGGTGGCGCACCAGGCCCCGTCCGCGGAGAACGGGTGCACCAACACCGGTGACATCGCCGCCGCCTGTACGGTCATCGGCTACGACTCCGTGACCGAACAACCCCAGGAGCCGCCCGCCCTGCGCGCGGTGCAGGTGCTGGCACCTGCCCCGGACGGCCGTTCGAGCGGGCTGCGTGCCGAGCACTTCTACCAGTACTACCTGGAGCGCAAGCAGGCCACCGTGGCTCTGGCCGGGGTGTACGACTCCACCCGTTCGCGCACCGTGACCTACGACGACGCCGGCCGCGCCCTGGTCACCACCGACTTCACCGGGGCGAGCATCGCCGCGGAGTGGAACACCAAGGACCAGGCCACCGCGTCCGTCGACAGCGCGGGCCGCCGCTCCACCACGGTCTACGACCACGCCGACCGCCCGGTCGACAAGTACGGGCCCGCGCCGGCGTCCTGCTTCACCGGCCAGACCCCGACACCCGCCTGCGCGGCCACGATGCCGCACACCCACACCACCTACGACGAGGGCTTGGCGGGGCTGTCCGCCGCCTTCTACGACAACCCGGAGCTGGCGGGTGTCCCGACGGTGTTCGCCACCGGGGTCGGCGCCGCCGACGGGGCACTGTCACGGTCGTGGGCGGCGAGCCCGCCGGTGGCGAACACCGGCGGCTGGTCCGCACGCTTCACCGGCGAGCTGCAGTTCCCGGCCGCCGGGGAGTACGGCCTCGGGTTCACCGCGGTCGACGGGGTCCGCCTGTGGGTCGACGACGTCCTGACCGTCGACGGCTGGGGCGACAAATCCGCCACCGCGGTCACCGGAAAGTACGTCAACACCACGGCCGGCGGCCGGCACCGTGTCCGCGTCGACTACTACAACCGCTCCGGCACGACTGGAGCCCTGGACTTCACCTGGACCCCGCCCGGCGCCGGCGCCCCCGCCCCGGTGCCCGGGACGAACCTCGCGCCCCGGTACGGGTGGGCGACGGGTACGACCACCGACGACACCTCCGGCGGGGACAAGGAACGGGCGCCGTCCAGGCACACCGCCAGCAGCTACTCGGATCCGGGCGCGGGCATCGACCCGGCGTACGGGCTCCCGGTGTCCACTACGGCTGACCCCGGCGGACTGGGCCTGACCGCCCGGACCACCTACGAGCGGCCTGGCGAGGGCTATCTGCGCAGGCTGGCCACGGCCATGCCCGCCGGCGACATCGCCAACCCCGACAAGCGCGGCACGACCGTCTACTACGGCGACAGCGAGAGCCGCGCCAACCCCTGCGACCCGAACGCTCCCGCCGCCAACCAGGGCGGCATGGCCAAGACCGCCACGGCCGCCAAACCGGGCAACGGACCAGCGCTCACCGGCGAGACGGTGTACGACGAGGCCGGCCGTGTGGTGGCCCAGCGCATCAACGACGAGGCATGGGCCTGCAACAGCTACGACGTACGCGGTCGGGTGGTGAGGAAGAGCGCGCCCGCCTACGGCGGCAAGGCGGCGCGCACCGTCGTCACCGACTACGCCGTCGGCGGTGACCCGCTGACTTCGAAGGTGACCGACGAGAACGGGTCGATCACCACCGTGATCGACCTGCTGGGCCAGGAGGTCGGCTACACCGACGCCAACGGCGTCACCTCCACGGCCACCTACGACCAGGTCGGGCGGCTGACGACGGACACCACCACCGTCAAGGGCGTGTCCAGTACGGTGGCATACGCCTGGAACACCGCCAACCAGTTGACCAACGTCACGGTGGACGGGGTCACGGCCGCCACCCCCGCCTACGACGCCGCCGCCGAACTGGCCGGTGTCGCCTACGGCAATGGATCCCGCCTCGCCTCGTTGGCACGCAACGACGCGGGCAAGTCATCGGCGTTGACGTGGAAGACCTCGGCATCCACGGTGGTCGACACGGTCGCCCGCTCCCGCGACAACCGCGTCACCGACGACGCAGTGACCGCGGACGGGAAGCCCGTCGCGAACTACTCGTACACCTACGACGCCCTGGGCCGACTGACCGCGGCGACCGTCCCGCACCACCAGCTCGGCTACCGGTTCGACCCGGCCGAGGGCTGCGGTACGAACAAGGCGGCCGGCCGGAACACCAACCGGACCTCGTCCACCGACAGCCTCGAAGGCGCTCCGGCGGTCACCACCACCTACTGCTTCGACGACGCCGATCGGCTGACCTCCACCAGCGGCGGCCTGACGCTGACAGTGGCCTACGACACCCACGGCGACACGGTCACGCTCGGGGGCGACACCCTCGGCTACGACTCCACCAGGCGGCACGTCCAGACCACGACCGCGTCCGGTACGTCGATCTCCTACACCAGGGACCCGGCCGACCGGCTGATCGCCCGCACGATCGCCGGTGCCGCCGACGTGTCGAAGAACGGGACCACCCGCTACTCCTACAGTTCCAAGCACGACGACGCGGACCTCATCCTGGGCAAGGACGGCAGCCTGCTCCAGCGCATCGTGGCGCTGCCCGGCGGGGTGCTGCTGACCAAGAACTACGACAAGGCCGCCACCACCAACTGGGCCTATCCGAACATCCACGGCGACGTGCTGTTCACCGCAGACGGGTCCGCCACCCGCACCGGCGACATCCGCCTCTACGACCCGTACGGCCAGAACATCGGCCCCGCCACCGGCGCCTTGACCGACATCCCCGTCCCGGCCACCGCGGCCGGTGGGATGGACTTCGGGTGGTTGGGCCAGCACGAGCGGCCGGTGGAGCACCTGGCCGGCCAGCAGGCCATCGAGATGGGCGCACGCGTCTACCTGCCGGTGCTCGGCCGCTTCCTGCAGGTCGACCCGGTGCAGGGCGGGTCGGCCAACGACTACGACTACGTCAACGCGGACCCGATCAACGGCCTGGACCTCGCCGGCACCTTCGGTTGGAAATCGGTCGTCTCCACCGCCACCAAGGCGGCGGAAGTGGTGGCCTTCGTGCCGGGCCCGATCGGGACGGTCGCCTCTGGCGCGGCCGCGGCCGGGCAACTGGCGCAAGGGCACTACAAAGAAGCCGCCATGGACGCGCTCGGTGCCGTCCCCGGCGGCAAGCTCGCCAGCACCCTCGCAAGATCCGCCGCGAAGGAAGCGTCGACCGTCGGCAAAGCCGCCCAAGCCGCGGAGAAGTGCAACTCCTTCGCCACGGACACCCCTGTGGTGATGGCCGACGGCACCACCAAACCCATCAGCTCCGTTCAGATCGGCGACCAGGTCCAAGCCACCGACCCGGCCACCGGTCACACCGCGGCTGAACCCGTCACGGACGTCATCGTCGGCCACGGCACGAAACACCTGATCGACATCGGCCTCGACACCCGGACCCCGACGACGATCACCGCCACCGCCAATCACCCCATCTGGGTCCAAGGCCGAGGCTGGACGGACGCGGGCGACCTGCGACGCGGCGACCAGGTCCGCGGCCCACGCGGCGCCGACGCCGTGACCGTCACGGCGGTGAACGATCGCGGGGACGTCGATGGCCAGACCGTCTACAACCTCACCGTTGGCCAGATCCATACCTATTTCGTGCTGGCGGGGCCGACGCCGGTCTTGGTGCACAACAACAGCTGTGGCCTTCCGCAGGAGGGGGTCTACGCGTTCAAGGACAGGGCGGACCCGCAGGGGCGGCTGTACGTGGGGCAGACCAATGACTTCGACCGTCGACTGGGTGAACACGTCAGGAACGGCAGGACGGAGAAAGGTGACGACGTCCTCCTCGTCCACGTCCCCGGCGGCAAGGGCTCTCGCGAGAAGGCGGAGGCCTCGCTCATCGACGAGCTCGGCGGCAAGGGCAACCTGTCCAACAAGGTCAACTCCCCAGGGCACAGGCCGTAGGGGCACGACGAAAGGAGCACATCGGTGACAAGAAGAGCAACAAGAAGACCAACCCTATGGAGGAGAGCGACCGTTGTCGCGGCGGTGCTGTGCGCGGCCGTGGGGATCATGACGTCCCCTGCTGCCGCGCATGAGGAGAGCGGTGCGTCGGTCACGGCACTGGTCCAGCTGACGTTCACCAACGTCAGCAACGGGAAGCTGCTGGACGTCCAGGACGGCAGCTACGACGACAACGCGGCCATCTCCGTCAACCCGGCGCCGGGGTCCGCCACCACGTGGCGCATCAACACGGGCACCAGCCTCGGCTCGGGCTTCGCCATCGCCAACGCCACCACCGGCAAGTGCGTGGACCTGACCACCGCCGGCTACCAACTGCGGCAACAGCCCTGTGACGGGCGGGCGTCCGAACAGTGGTACTTCCAACCGGTCGCCGGATCGGCACAGAAGGCGTTCAGGATCCGCCAGGTCGGCGACAACTCCTGCCTGACCGTCCAGATACCTCCCGCCAGCGACAACTGGGCGTACACCTACCGGTGCGACAACACGCCGTACCAGCAGTGGACGCTGCCCACCGAGGTCTACCAGACGGCGTGGAACACCGCCGTGGACTACGCGGCCGCCCGGTGCAACAAGGACACTGCGACCTGCTCGTGGACCACGAGCAGCCAGACACCGCCGTTCACGCTGCCGGAGCAGTGCGTCTCCCCGATCTGGTTCAACGACACCTCGACCACGATCCCGTGGGAGTTCTCGCTGAGCACCACCACGGGGTGGAGCAACACCATCGGCTTCAAGCTGGGGGGAAGCCTGAAGGTCGGCGGCGACATCGGTCTCGCCAAGGTCGAGCTGGAAATCACCGGTGAGATCAACGGCGCGACCACGGTGGACCTCAAGCAGGAGCTGGGCAGCAAGCTGACCGTGAGCGTGCCTCCGCGCCAGTACGGGTGGGTCACGCTGTCCGAACTGGCCACCAAGGCCACCGGAACCTTCACGTTCGACGCCCAGGGCTTCCCCTGGACCGCCGACGACACCATCACGGTGCCCCTCAAGTACGACAACAACGGCGGCGCGAGCATCTACAGCGCGCGGACCAGGCCCACGTTCACCAACTGCGCCGGAACCGCGTAGCGGCGCCCAACCGGTCCTGGACGCGGCGGCCCCGGTAGTCCGGGGACCGTCGCGTCCAGGCCGGCCCCATGAGGTTCCGGGTGCGCCACGGCCCCTACGGCGCCGAGCGGTCCGCCTGACCGGAGGCCGCCGAGCGTCGGACGTCTCCGGCCGGTCGGCCGGATTCGTCGAGCCACAAGCTCAGGGAAACTTGGCCTCGATGTGGGCGAGTTGGGCGGCGAGGATCTCCTCGAACGCGGTACGGCGGTCCGCGCCGAGGGGGCGGATGTCGCGGGCGAAGTGGGCCAGGGCGGGGAAGTGCTCGGGGTCGGCGCCGAGCACGGCGACGCGGAACTGCTCCATGCCCTGCGCGTACTCCTCGGAGCTGACGGTGCTGAGGCCGGCCTCGGAGGAGATCAGCGCGGCGAGCAGGATCACGAGCCGGTGGTAGCGCGCCGGGATCTCCGGGTCGGGCAGGCCGGAGGCGCGCAGGGCCTGCAGCAACTCCTCCATCACCAGCCGGGACCCGGTGCCGCCGGAGCCGTAACGCCCCCAGATCGCGGCGAGTTGGGGCTGCTCGCCGAAGGCCTCGCGCAGGCGCAGGGCCAGGGCGGTGACGCGTTGCTTCCAGTCGCCCTCGGGGCGGTGGCCGTCCATGGTGGCCAGCAGGACCCGGTCGGCGACCGCGCGCAGCAGTTCGGTCTTGTTGCGGAAGTGCCGGTAGAGGCTGGAGGAGTCAGTCCCCAGGGCCGCGGCGAGCTTGCGCACGCTGAACGACTCGGCGTCGCCCGTGCGCAGCAGCATCGCCGCGGTGTCCAGGATCTCCTCGGTCGACCATCGCCTGCGGCCAGTCATCCCGTCCCTTTCGTCCAGGCTGAGCCTAATGCATGCACTCGCCAATGCTCTCCTTAATGCACTCGCCGCTGCACGCGGTGCGTGCATAATGTCGGCATCGGGTTGTCCGACCGCGACGACACCCGGCATCGCGCCGGAAGAGGAGCAGGGCACATGAGTGAGAACACCACCGCAACCACCGCGCCCCGGCCGCCGGAGCCGGACTTCGGGACGATCACGACCGGGGAACTGCTCGCCTACCGCGAGGCGGAGAACCGCTTCCGTGCCTCCGAAGCGGCTCGGGCCGTCCTCGGAGAGCCACACCCCGGCGCCACGATCCACTGGCAGCGGATCGCGCTGCCCGGCCGCGACCTCCCGGTCCGGGTGTACCGGCCGGCCCCGGCCGAAGGCGACGAGGACGGCGCGCAGGCCGACCTGCCACTGGTGGTGCACGTCCACGGCGGCGGCTTCGTCGGCACGGCAGCCCAGTGCGACTGGACCAACAGCCACCTCGCCGCCCGGCTCCCCGCACTCGTCGTCTCGGTCGAGCACCGCCTCCTCTCCCCCACCGACCCGCTCCCGAACGCCGCCGACGACGGCTGGGCCGTCCTCGACCACCTGGTGCGGCACGCCGCGCGATGGGGCGTCGACCCGGCGCGCACGGCCGTCTTCGGCGAGAGCTGCGGCGCGCTGATCAGCGCCCTGGCCGCCCTCCGGGCCAGGGAGGCCGGCCTGACACTCAGGGCACAGGTCCTGGTCAACCCGGTGGCCGACGTGACCGGGACGATGTTCGGCTACCCGTCCATGGCCGAGTACGCACACACCTCGACCCTGGCCCTGCCACAACTGCGGCTCTTCCAACGGCTCGCCGCCCCGTCGGAGACCGACGCCGCCGCCGTCTCACCGCTCTACGCGGACGACCTGGGCGCACTCGCCCCGGCACTCGTGGTGGTGCCCACCCATGACCCGGTCGCCGACCACGGCCGCTGCTACGCCGAGCGGCTGCGCGAGGCGGGGACACCGGCCCGGCTCTCCGAATACCCGGGCGCGCAGCACGCGTTCCTCACCCTGCCCGGCGTCGAACCCCAGGCCGAAGCCGCCCAAACCGAGATCCTCCGGTTCCTCCGCGCGGCCCTGGCGGGGTGACGGGGGAATGCGTTCGGCTCAAGGCCGTCCTGCACCACCCACTCGGCACCCGGGATCCTGGCCGACACCGTCACCGGCAAGCCCGTCCCCCACGCCCACGCCTGACGGCTGCGGCCCCACCGGAAGTGCGAAGCGGAGCTTGGACCGCCCGTGGGCTCCCGCGCGGTGGTAGAAGCGGATGGCGTCGGTGTTCCAGTCCGGTGTCTGCCACTGGAGTTGGGTGGCGCCGCCGGCCGCTGCCGCGGTCCGCACGGCGGCGAGCAGGGCGTGCCCCCAGCCCTCGCCCCGGTGGGCCTCGGTGACGAACAGGCAGTCCAGGTGCACGTAGTCGGCCGCCTGCCAGGTGGAGAACTCCCGGGAGTAGGTGGCGTATCCGATCAGTTCGCCGGCGCACTCGACGACGAGGCACCAGGCTCTCGGCGGTGCCGAGAACAGTGCGGGCGCCAGGCGCTCGGCGAGGTCGGCGGGCACCGGACTGGCGCGTTCGAAGGCGGCGTGGGCGGCGCACAGGTGGGCTATCGCCCGGAGGTCGGCCGGGGTGGCCGGGCGGATGGTGCCGCCCGGCCGTGCGGTGTGGGTCAGCATGCGCAGGAGATGCCCGAGCGCGGGGCGGTCAGGTCGTCGATGGGGCGCTGCTGGGGGCCGGTGGCGGAGTCGTAGGCGAAGCCCTCGCGGGCCCAGTACTCGAAGCCCCCGAGCATTTCCTTGACCTGGTAGCCGAGGCGGGCGAAGGCCAGCGCGGCGCGGGTGGCGCCGTTGCAGCCGGGGCCCCAGCAGTAGGTGACCACGGTCTGGGCCGGGTCGATCAGGTGGGGCGCCAGGTCGGCGATCCGCGCGGTGGGGATGTGGAGGGCGCCGGGAATGTGGCCCTGGGCCCAGGCGACGTCGCTGCGGGTGTCGACGACCACGACGCCGGGTGCACCGGAGGCGAGGTCGGCGTGGACGTCGGAGACGTCCGCCTCGAAGGCGAGCCGGGCGGCGTAGTGGGCGGCGGCCTCGGCCGGGGCGGCGGCGGGCACGCTCAGGACGGCGCTGGTGATCTCGGGGGACGTGGTGGCGGGCATGGGGCTTACCTCGTGTTCCTGCTGGTGGGGCGGGGATCCGGACCGGCATCCCCGGTCGGCGACGGCTCCATCCTCTGATCCCCGGGCCCGCCCCACGAGTGGCGTGAACGCCTGAGGCCGCCAAGATCCCGCCAGCCGTACGCTGCGAGAGGATTCCGGCATGACGATCACACCGCGACTGGTGGCCACGTACCCGATCCCGGACCCGCACGGCGCCCAGGCCTTCATCGACCCCACCGGCCCCGTTCCCCGGCTGCTGGTCCACACCGCCGGGTCGCTGCGCGTCCACGAGCTGCGGGAACAGGCGGAGCCGGCAGCCGAGTTCCCGGCCCCGGCGCCCACCGCGTGGCCGAGGGTGTGGCCGGCGCCCGACCTGTCGTTCGCCGTCTTCGGCACCGCGACGGGGTACGTCGCCGTCGCCCGGGACGGCAGGAGGTTGTGGGAACAGCCGTACGGCGCCTGGGAGGTGGGCCGCTGGGGGTACCTCGCGTTCTCGACGGTCGGGACGGACACGGCCGGCGCGGACACGGAGCTCCGGATCTGGCTGCGGCTCCCCTCCGGCCTGCCCGACCGCACCCTGATCCTCACCCTGGACGCCCAGGGGACGGTGCTGGCGCGCAGCGTGCTCCCGTGCGGCGGCTACGAACGGTCCGTCGGCCTGCTCTGGGACGAACACGGCGAGGTCGCCGGCGTGACCGTGTCCGGAGGACGGACGGCCGATACCCGCTACGAGGCGCGCTGGGAGGCCGGGGCCATCGTCCTGGGCGGGCCGGCGCCGCAGGACCGGGGCGCCCTACGCCTCGGCGACCGCGACTACCTGGGCACGGACTCGCGGAACACCCGCTGCATGACCCTCGACCGCAGAGGACGGGACGTCAGCTGGCACAGCCTGCCCACCCGCCAGGTCACCGCCTCGCTCGGCCTGGGCGACTTCCCGGCCCCCGGCACCGGCGACTGCTCGGTGCACAACGCCCCGTACATCTCCTCCTGGAGCGGGTTCGTGGACGACGACACGGCGATGGTGACGCTCCACAACCCGTACGACGAGGCCGCGGTGTACCTGTTCGGCGAGGACCGCTGGCAGGAGCACAGCCACTGGCTCGCCGACCCGGCGACCGGCGCCCTGCACGGCCGCATCGAGTACCCGATGGCCGAGGTCGACACCGTGGTGCCGGTCGGCGACGGCACCTGGATCACCCGGGAGTGGGACACCTTCCACCGCTGGCGCCGCTGAGCCCGTCGATACCGGACGTCCGGCGGCCGGGGCATCGGCCGCCGAACGCCACCGGGCGCGGGATCAGTGCCAAGCGGTGCAGAACGAGTAGATGGATCAGGGCCCGATTTCGGAGCCCTCCCCGGGTGGAACGCCGTGGCCCACCGCCACGGCGTTCCACCGGGAAGCCTCAGCGACGAACGGCTCGTCGACGTGCGGTGACCACAGCGCCCGTACCGGCGGCGAGCAGGGCCGCGCCGGCGACGCCGTAGGCGAGCATCCGGTCACCGTCGCCGCCGGTGCGGGCCAGGCTCCCGCCGGGCGCGTTCGAGGCGGCCGGGCCGGAGGGCTGTGGCGCCGAGGGGGACTCGTCGTGGCCCGGGGCCGCCGACGGAGTGCCGGTGGGTGACCCGGACGGTGCGGCGCTGGTCGACGGGCCCGGGGCCGGAGCCGCCGTGGTGGTCGGAGTCGCCGTGGCGGTCGGGGTCGGACTCACCGTCGCGGTCGCCGTGGCGGTCGGACTCACCGTCGCGGTCGGGGTCCTGGTGGGCGTCGCCGTGGGGGTGACGGTGGGCGTCGCCGTCGGGGAGGACGTCGGGGAGGACGTCGGCTTCGGCTCGCACGGCAGGCCCCCGTTCCACGCCGCGATGAGCCGATCCTCGAGCGCACTGTCCGGATAGCGCGGGAGCGGACCGGCGACCCCGTCGAACCTCTCGCTGCCGACGTACAGGTCGATTTGGCCGTAGCACTCCGGCAGGTGGGCCGACACGTCCAGGGTCGCCCTGAACCTGTCCCGGTCGAGCGTGACGGTCGCCCAGCCGAGGAGGGTCTGACGGCCCGAGGTCGGCCACGTCGGACCCTCGGTGCCGTACGAGGCCAGCGAGAACTCGTACTGGCAGCCGACCTCGGGCGCCCGGTCGAGCTCGATCTCGATGACGCCGTGCGGCTCCGCCATCCGGGCGTCCGCCCGCCAGGTGCGGCCCCCGTCCACCGAGTACGAGACCCCGGGCCCCGAACAGTCGGCGGCCGTCTCGGCGCGCGCGGTGCCGAGTGGGAGGAACGTGGCTCCCGTGGCCATACCGAGTGCGGTGAGACCAGGGATCGTCCGACGAAACGCGTGGTGCACGGGTATCACTTTCTCGCGGCTTCCTGTCGCTGGGTTTCCGGGCCTCCACTTCTGAAGGCCTGTCGAACCTATCCGTCGGTACACGGAGAACCGGCCTGATACCCGGGGCACTTCCTGCAGATACGGCGTGCAGCCTCCTGCAAGGCTCAGGACATTGGTCCCGACCAATTCGAGGCGGAGGCCCCTGGGACGGCCCGGCGCACCGGTGCAGGATCACTTCCCGTCGACGCGCCCGGGCCGGGCCGCCGCACCTCACCCACGCCGTCACCCGGAGGTCCCATGAAAGCCAACGCGCTCGCGGTGCTCGGCCTGAGCGCGCGGGAGGAGACGGTCTACCGGCTGCTCCTGCGGTCCCCCGGGATCGGGCTCGCGGCGATCGCCCACCTCTGCGGCACGGACCAGGACGATGCGGCAGCCACCGTCGACCGGCTGCGGGACCTGGGCGTGGTACGGGCGACCAGCGGCCTGAGCGCGTTCAGCGGTGTCGACCCCACGACCGCCGTCGACCGGCTGGCGCGGCTTCGCATTCACGGACTGCAGGGCGAGATCCGACAGGTCGCCGCCTCGCGCCACCTGATCGACACCCTGACCGAGGACCAGCAGGCCGGGAGGCACGCGGCGGTCAGCGAACTGCAGCAGGTCGAGGGCCTGGACCAGGTCATCGCGAGCGTCGACGAACTGTCCTTCTTCGCCCGCGAGGAGCGGCTCACCACACACCCGGGGCCGATCCTCACCGCGGCCCTCGACGCGATCAGGACGTCGGATCTCCAGTACCTGCGGCGCGGTCTACGGATGCGGACCATCGTGCACACCAGCGCCCTCGACTGCCCGCGGGTCGACCACTTCGCGTCGGAACTCGCCGAGCAGGGCGCCCAGGTGCGCGGCACGGCCGGCCCGCTGGAGCGGATGGTGATCTTCGACCGGCGCACGGCCCTGGTGGCGGCCGACCCGCGCGACATCACCCGGGGCGCTCTGATCGTCCGCCAGCCCGGCCTGCTCTCCCACCTCCTGGACCTCTTCGAGCGCTACTGGTCACGTTCCTGCACCCTCGCCCAGGAGCTTCCCAGCACGGCCGAGCGGGAGGTCCTCCAGGTCATGGCGCGCGTCGACAAGGACGAGGCCGGGGCCCGGGAGCTAGGCGTGTCCCTGCGGACCTACCGCGGCCACATCGCCTCGTTGCTGCGCCGCCTGGGCGCCCCGAACAGGTTCCAGGCGGCCCTGACGGCCCGCGACCGGCGCTGGATCTGACCGGCCACCGGCCGGCGGCTGCGCATGGGCCGGCTGACGGGCGGCACGACCGGGCCCCGGGTGGGCGTGATCTACGACACGTCGTGCAACAGATCGGGCCCGCCAATGGCTCGGAGAGTCAGGAGAGTTGTCGATCGAGGACGGGCGGGCAGGGTGGGCCGGAGGCGCAAGGGTGGACAGGTCGCTCACGAGGCGGCGGGCGGTGAGCTGTCGGGCGGAGGGCCGGCCGGGCGGCGGTCGCCGGTGCTGATCGTGGGCCGGGTGGCGGCCTGCACGGTGGGCTTCGCGGTGTTCGCGGCCAGCGGGGTGGTCTGGTACGAGTACACCTCGCTGACGGACGGGATGACGACGTCCAACGCGATCGAGGAGACCAGGAAGGACGCCCCGAAGCACCTGGACAACTCGGTCAACCTGCTGCTGATCGGGCTGGACAGCCGCAAGAACATGGACGGTTCGGACGTCGACCCGGCCGTCGTCCAGAACGAACTGCACGCCGGCGCCGACTCCAGCATCGGCGGGTACAACACCAACTCGCTGATCCTGCTGCACATACCGGCGAACGGCGGCAAGGTGCAGGCGGTCTCCATCCCGCGCGACGACTGGGTGATGACCTTCAACGGGAGCGGCACCGAGATGGGCATGGCCAAGATCAAGGAGGCCTACGGCAACGCCAAGGACGCCTTCGACCGGAGCCCGAAGGCCAAGGGCCTCAAGGGCGCCGATCTGGAGAAGGCCGGCCGGGACGCCGGGCGCGCGGCCACCGTCCGCACCGTGCAGAAGTTCGTCGACCAGCCCGTGGACCACATCGCCGAGGTCAACCTGATGGGCTTCTACGACATCGCCGACGCGCTCAAGCCGATCGAGGTCTGCCTGACCCACCCGGTGGACGACCCGATCATTGCCCGGACTCCCGGCCACGAGGGCGGCGGCACCGGGCTCAAGCTCCCGGCCGGGCGCAGCAAGCTGGACGCGGCGCAGGCGCTCTCCTTCGTCCGGCAGCGGCACAACCTGAACGACGGCCACGGGAACTCGGACGACTTCGCCCGGACCCACCGCCAGCAGGCCTTCATCTCCTCGGTGATGCACAACCTCAAGGAGAAGGGCGTCATCGGCGACCTCGGGGCGATGCAGAAGCTGTTCGGGGTGGTGCAGAAGAACCTGGTGATCGACAACGAGTGGAACGTCCTGGACTTCGCCCAGCAGGCCCCGGCCCTGACCGGCGGCAACGTCGAGTTCAACACGCTGACCTACGACGGGGGCGGCGTGAAGAACGGGCAGGACGTCAACCTGGTCACCCCGTCGAAGATCCAGAAGGTGGTCAAGCAGGTGTTCGGCTACGCCGACACCTCCGCTCCCGTACCCGCCCCCGGCGACACCCCGAGCAGCGAACCGACCGGCACCACCCCGCCCCCGGCGCCCACCCAGGCCGCCGCCCCGGCCACCGTGGACGTGTTCAACGCCTCCTCCGCCGCCGGGGTGTCCTCCGCCAACGAGGCCAAGGTCCTGGTCGGCCTGGGCTTCAAGCAGGGGACGACCGGCCCGGCACGCACCAAGCCCAAGACCACCACGGTCACCCACGGCAAGGGCGCCAAGGAGGCCGCCGACCGGATAGCGGCCCGCTACGGCGTCACCGCCACCGAGTCCGCCTCGGCCGGCGCCGGCCGGGTCGTGGTCACCCTCGGCACCTCCTTCGACGGCGTCGCCTCCGACCGGCCCGCCACCCCCAGCGCGGCTCCGAACGATCCGACCGCCAACCTTCCGATGCAGGGCCCCAAGGTCGAGGCCCAGTCCGACGGCGGCATCCCCTGCGTCTTCTGACCTCGACCGGGAGCACGCGCGGGGCCGGCCGCGCCTACCCGGGTGCCTGAGGTACGGGTGCCTGCAGTACAGGTGCCTGCGCTACGGGCGCCGCGCGCGCCCGGCGCGACCAGTCCAGCAGCCTGGCCGGGCTGGTGGTGACGGCGGCGCGCAGGACCGCCGGGTCCGGACCGGCCGCCGGCATCGTCCTCTTCGCCGGCCTCGCCTACGCCCTGGCCGCCGTCGCCGCCCTCTGCCTCCCCGACACCCGCAACGACGAACCGACCCCGGCCCCCACCCCCTTCCGGGAGCACACCGCCGGCTGACCACACCGCCCGTGCGGCGCCGGTGGGTTCGGCCGGCCGCGGTCAGCCGCAGGCGCAGGCCGTGGCTGTGGGGGTCGAGTCGGTGGTGGTGCAGCAGGCACCGGGGGCGGTGGCGCTCTTGCCGAGGGTGTCGCCGTCGGCCTTGACGACGTAGACCTCCCAGGGCTCCCGGCCCGGGCCATGGACCCAGACCTTGTCCTGGAGGGCGTAGCAGCAGGAGGTGTCCTCCTCCTCGAAGGTGGCGAGGCCGGCGCCCTGGAGGCGGGTGGCGGCGGCAGTGACCTGCTCGGTGCTCTCAACCTCGACGCCGAGGTGGTCCAGGCGGGTGTCCTGGCCCGGCTCGCCCTCGATGAGGACGAGTTTGAGCGGCGGCTCGGCGATGGCGAAGTTCGCGTACCCGGGCCGGCGCTTGGCGGGCTCGGTACCGAAGAGCCGGGAGTAGAAGGCGACGGATCCTTCGAGGTCGGCGACGCGCAGAGCGAGTTGAACGCGGGACATGGCGGTTCTCCTGATCGGCGATCTTGACTCGAAGCCTCGACTCGGGGCCTTGACTCCAGCCTTGATTCGATGGCTGTCGATATGGAAGACGTTGCCACTCGCATCGACAGCTGTCAACATAGACATATGTCGAATCAAGAGCTTGTGGTGCTCGGTCAGGACGACGCGGCCGTGTGCTGCTCGCCGATGGTCCGTGAACCGCTGGGCGAAGAGGCCGCCGTCGACCTCGCGAGGATGTTCAAGGCCCTGTCGGACCCGGTGCGGCTGCGGCTGCTGTCGCTGATCGCCTCGCACGAGGGCGGTGAGGCCTGCGTCTGCGACCTGACCGGCCCGTTCGACGTGTCCCAGCCGACGATCTCGCACCACCTCAAGGTCCTGCGCGAGGCCGGCCTGGTCGGCTCCGAGCGCCGCGGGACCTGGGTCTACTACTGGGTGCTGCCCGCCGCGCTGGCCAAGCTGTCCGCCCTGCTGCAGGCCCCGGCCGCCGCCGGAGGATCCAGATGACCGGGATGGCACCGCTGGGCCGCCGGGCGGCCGTCGAGTTCGTCGGGACCGGCACGCTGGTCGCCGTCGTGGTCGGCTCCGGCATCCAGGCCGCCAGGCTGTCCAGCGACGTCGGCGTGCAGCTGCTGGCCGACTCGCTCGCGACCGTGTTCGGCCTCGGCGTGCTGATCCTGCTGCTCGGCCCGGTCTCCGGCGCCCACTTCAACCCGGCCGTGACACTGGCCGCCTGGTGGACCAGCCGCCACGATGCGGACGGGCCCGGCCTGCGGGAGGTCGCGGCCTATGTCCCGGCCCAGATCTCCGGGGCGATCGGCGGGGCGGTGCTGGCGGACGCGATGTTCGCCGAGCCGCTCGTACGCTGGTCGACGCACGACCGCTGGGCGCCGCACTTGTGGCTGGGTGAGGTCGTCGCGACCGCCGGCCTGGTGCTGCTGATCTTCGGACTGGCCCGCATCGGCCGCGCACACTTCGCCCCGATCGCGGTCGCCTCGTTCATCGGCGCCGCGTACTGGTTCACGTCCTCGACCAGCTTCGCGAACCCGGCGGTGACGATCGGCCGGGCGTTCACCGGCACCTTCGCCGGCATCGCCCCGACCTCGGTGCTGCCGTTCATCGCAGCGCAGCTCGTCGGCCTGGTCGTGGCCCTCGGGCTGCTCCCGGTACTGTTCGGCCGCCCGACGGCCGGCGCCGAGGACATCGTCGTCCGGCACGGCGACCACCGCCCAGCCCCGGCCGCCCGCTGACCCCGGCCACCCGCTGACCCCGCCTGCGCCTGCTTTCCCCGAAGATCAAGGATTCCGTTCGTGAGCACTTCCACCGTCCCGTCCGTGCTGTTCGTCTGCGTGCACAACGCCGGCCGGTCCCAGATGGCCGCGGCCTTCCTCACCCGCCTCGGCGGGGACCGGGTGCAGGTCCGCTCGGCCGGCTCCGCTCCTGCGGAGACCGTGAACCCCGCGGTGGTGGCGGCGCTGCGCGAGGTCGGGATCGACATCTCCGCCGAGATCCCGAAGGTGCTGACCGTCGCGGCCGTCCAGGCCTCCGACGTGGTGATCACCATGGGCTGCGGCGACGCCTGCCCGTTCTTCCCCGGCAAGCGGTACCTGGACTGGACGCTGGCGGACCCGGCCGGGCAGGGCGTGGACGCGGTCCGGCCGATCCGCGACCAGATCGAGCGGCGTGTTCGCGACCTGCTCATCGACCTCGGCATCGAGTAGCAGCGGGCGACGGGCGACCCGAGCGCCAGCGGGCTCAGGTGTCGTAGCGGTGGGCGAACGGGCGGCCGGGGCAGCTGCGGCACTCGAAGAGGTAGACGCCGCCCAGGCCGCCGAGGCTCACGGCGCCCACCGGGTGGAGGTCGCGGTCCTCGGCCGGGGTCCAGGCCTGGCGGGGGCCGTACTCCTCGGTGCTCTCGACGGTCAGCAGGTGGTCCATCGTCGTTCCGCAGTCCGGGCAGTCCGGCCACTGCGGCTCCTGGCACCAGCCGGGGTAGCCGCCCAGCTTGGTGCCCGGGGCGGTGGAGAGGTGGTCCTGGTAGTTCCAGCCCGTCTCCCGCTCCAGCTGCTCGAAGCGGTCGTCCAGGGCGTCCCAGAGTTCGTCCGGCAGGTCCCAGCTCGGGTACTCCGTGACCAGCTCCGGATGTACGACGCACGGCCGCGGCAGCTGCCCGTACCCGGCGTCGGCCGGCACCGGCGGGGCCTGCCGCACCTCCCCGACCTCCGCCGCGGACCGCCAGCAGACCTGCGGCACCACCCACTGGCCCTCATGGGGCCTGGGGCACCAGAGCACCTGGAGCAGGTCCCGTCCGGCCGGGAAGGGCACGACGTCCGGAATGTCGCCGCGGTGGATCTGGAGGACCGCGACCATCGGCGAGCCCGGGTGCTGCGGGCACTCGGGCCACGGCTCGCGCGCCGGCCAGAGCAGCGGGCCGCCCACCGAGCTGTCACCGCGGGTCGACCGGCCCGCGCGGGGGTGGAGGCGCACGGTCTCCCTGCGGAAGGGGGCGAGTTCGGGGAACAGCTCTTCGACGTCCACGGGGCGCGGCGGAGTTCGACGGGTCACGAGCGGACGCTACCGGTGGCAGGGGACCGGGCGCACCCCGCTCTCGGGCTATCGGGCTATCGGGCTATCGGGCTATCGGGCCGGGAACGGGCCTTGGACGACCCGGACACGCCAGGTCACCGCCCGTGACGCCGGGCGTTTCCCACCCCTGATCGGCGGATGTCCGAAACTCGCCGCTTGTCCGTAATGAACGGTTGTGTTCCCTATCGCCCGGGGCTACCTTCGGTAGTGGCGAACGAATCCGTCCCCCTGCCCGTCGTTCGCCCCCGAGCCATTGGGGAACCTGCCATGGCCACCTCGCGTGCCCTGGCCACGGCTCCGCCCGCGACCGCACGTCGGGGCCAGCACCCAGGGATTGCCCTCACCGTCATCGCGGCCACCCAGCTGATGGTGGTCCTCGACATCACGATCGTGAACATCGCCCTGCCGCACATCCAGCAGGCGCTGAAGTTCTCCACCACCGACCTGTCCTGGGTCATCAACGCCTACACCCTCACCTTCGGCGGGCTGCTGCTGCTCGGCGGGCGCGCCGGCGACATCCTCGGGCGCCGGCGGGTGTTCATCGTCGGCGTCCTGGTGTTCAGCCTGGCCTCGCTGCTCGGCGGGGTCGCCCAGAACGCCCCCTGGCTGCTGGCGGCCCGCGCTCTCCAGGGCCTGGGCGGGGCGATCGCCTCGCCGACCGCGCTGGCGCTGATCGCCACCAACTTCAAGGAGGGCCCGGAGCGCAACCGGGCGTTCGGGGTGTACTCCGCCGTGGCCGGTGCGGGCGGTGCGGTGGGCCTGCTGCTCGGCGGCATGCTGACCTCCTGGCTGTCCTGGCGGTGGGTGCTGTTCGTCAATGTGCCGATCGGCATCGCGATCGCCCTGCTGGCACCGCTCTACATCAACGAGTCCGAACGGCACCCTGGGCGCTTCGACCTGTCCGGCGCGTTCACCGCCACGGCGGGCATGGTCTCGCTGGTGTACGGCTTCATCCGGGCCTCCGACCACGGCTGGACGGACGCCGTCACCCTGACCGCCTTCGCCCTGGCCGTGGTGCTGCTGGCGGCCTTCCTGCTGAACGAGCGGCGGGTGGCCCAGCCGATCACCCCGCTGCACCTGTTCCGGGACCGCAACCGTTCCGGCGCGTACGGGCTGATGCTGTGCGTGGCGGCGACGATGTTCAGCATCTTCTTCTTCATCACCCTGTTCGTGCAGGAGATCCTCGACTTCAGCCCGCTGCGGGCCGGTTTCGCCTTCCTGCCGATCAGTGTGGCGATCGTCGCGGCCGCCCAGTTCGCGGCGCGCAACCAGGTGCGGTGGGGCCCGAAGCCGTTCCTGGTGACCGGCTCGGCGCTGGTGCTCGCCGGGGTGTTCTGGGCGACCAGGGTCGACATCCACAGCACCTACGCGGGCGGCGTCCTCGGGCCGACGCTGCTGTTCGGCTTCGGGATGGGCTCGATCTTCGTGCCGGTGATGCTCACCGCCGTCTCGCACGTGGCCCCGCACGAGACCGGCGCGGCCACCGGCATGCTCAACACCACGCAGCAGGTGGGCGGTTCGCTCGGCCTGTCGATCCTGGTCACGGTGTACGGCACGGCGAGCCGCAACGAGGCCCGGCAGCAGGTCGGAGCGTTCCTGCGGCAGGCGACCCCGCAGCAGGCGGTCGCGTTCCGGGCGAGCGGGCAGCTGCCGGCGCCGTACTCCTCGGAGGTGCTGGTGCACGGGATCGCGACGGCCTTCCAGATGGGGCTGGTGTTCGCGTCGCTGGCGGTGCTGATCGCGGTGTTCGTCATCAAGGTGCGACGACCGCCGGAGGCGGCGCCGGTCAGCCCTTCGGGGGGCGGTACTTGACAGGGCGTCGGGGCGTCCAGGACAGTCCTTTTACGCAAATGGTTTTCATCTTCGTTAACCATTCCCCGTCCGCGCCCAGCGCGCGCCCGCGAAAGAGGACCTCCATGTCGCTCGACGTCTCCCCCGCCCTGCTCGACCAGGCCCGCGCCGGCCGCGTGGACCAGGCCGACTTCCTCGACACCGTGCGCACCTCGCTCCCGTACGCCTACCAGGTCGTCGCCGGACTCAGCACCGAACTCGCCGCCACCGACGACGAGTTCACCACCGACAACACCACGCCCAGCGACGAGCAGCGCGCCCAGCTGCTGCGCGCGCTCGCCAGCAACGCCATCCGCGGCAGCCTGGAGGACCACTTCGGCGTCAAGCTCGCCTTCGTCAACTGCCACCGCGTCGGCGCCTTCCGCCCCGGATCGGACGACAGCGAGGCGTACCGGGAGTTCACCTCGCTGCACAACCAGATCCGCAACCAGAGCCCGGAGCTGCGCAGCTGCTGATCCCCGTCCGGTTCCGCAGGCGGCCCCGGCGGGCCCCGCCCGAGGAGGGCGGGGCCCGCCGGGCGGCGTCCCGGCGTCGCGTCTCCGCTTTCCGCGTTTCCGCCCGTGGCGGGTCCGTCTGTTGCGTTTCCGCCCGTGGCGGGTCCGTCTGTTGCGTTTCCGCCCGTGGCGTTTCCGTGTGTTGGGTTTCCGTCTGTTGCGCCGTGTTGCGGCCCGTTGTCCGGATCGCACGCCGATCTTGTGGCGCCGCGGGCGGCCTGCGTACGGTCGACGAGCACCACCCGTCCGGCCCTCCCCGGGGCCGCAAGAGCCCACGCGGAGCCGCCACCATGCCGACCTCCCCACGCCCGCTGCGGAAACTCGGCTTCCTCACCATCGGACTCTTCGACGAGGCCGACCCGCGCCGGGGCCACGAATCCACCCTCGACCTGATCACCCTCGGCGAGCAGCTCGGCTTCGACAGCGCCTGGCTGCGCCACCGCCACCTCCAGTACGGGATCTCCTCCCCCGTCGCCGTCCTCGCCGCCGCCACCCAGCGCACCCGCCGCATCCAGCTCGGCACCGCCGTCACGCCGCTCGGCTGGGAGAACCCGCTGCGGCTCGCCGAGGACCTCGCCACCGTCGACGTCCTCTCCGGCGGCCGGCTCAACCCCGGCTTCAGCGTCGGCCCGCCCATCCACTACGAGCACGTGCGCGGCGCGCTCTACCCCGACACCGGCGCACAGGAGGACTTCAGCCCCGCCCGCGCCGAGCGCTTCCTCGCCCTGGTGCGCGGCGAGGACGCCTCCGACTTCGCGGGCACCGAGGGCATCGAGGTGTACTCGCGCCGCGTCCAGCCGCACTCCCCCGGCCTCGCCGACCGGCTCTGGTACGGCGCCGCCAGCCTGCGCTCGGCCTGCTGGGCGGGCGAGCAGGGGCTCAACCTGCTGACCAGTAACGTGGCCAAACCCGAACCCTCCGGTCCCGAACCCTCCGGCCGCGGACCCTCCGGCCGCGAACCCGACGACGCCGAAGCGCACTTCGCCGACATCCAGGCCGGACAGATCCGCGCCTTCCGCGCCCACCACCCCGACGGCGAGCACGCCAGGGTCTCCCAGGGCCTGGTGGTCATCCCCACCGACAGCGCCACCCCCGAGCAGCGCGCCAAGTACCGGGCGTACGCCCTCGCCCGCACCCCGCGCACCCTCGCCCCGCAGGGCCCGGCCCGACTGCTCTTCGCCCCCGACCTGGTCGGCGACTCCGAGGAACTCGCCGAACGGCTGCACGCCCACGCCGGCTACCGCGAGGTCGACGAAGTCGCCTTCGCGCTGCCGTTCACCTTCGACCACGAGGACTACGTACAGATCCTCACCGACCTCGCCACCCGCCTCGGCCCCGCCCTCGGCTGGTCCCCCTCGACACTTTCGGCACCACCGGCACCATCGGCGCCCGGTCAGGGCTGAGCCCGTCCGGTTCGGCCGACCGCTCCCACGGCTCGCGGAGGTCGGAACGCAGGGGCCGGGCCGGGCCGGGCGAAGCTTCGCCTGGGCGGCGATCACCGAGTGTCGGCAGACGGCGGCGTCAGTCCGCTGTGCCGTACCTGAGTCCGTCGAGGGTGAGGTCGAGGAGACGTTCGGCCTGTTCACGCTGTTCGGGCTTTCCCGAGGCGAGCGCGACGCCGGTGAGGGCGGCGAACATGTCGGCCGGGCCGACGTCCGATCGGATGCTCCCGGCGGCGGTCGCGGCATCCAGGAGCGAGGTGAGGGCGGTCATCATCAACTCCCGGCTGTGGGCGTAGGGGTTGACGCCGGAGTCGACGACGGCGCGGAGGGCCTCGGCCATCCCCAGTTTCGCGGTGGCGTAGTCGATGAAGCGCCCCATCCAGGCGCGGAGCGCCTCGCGTGGCGGCATGGCCGCCAGGAGTTCGGGGGCCGCCTCGCACAGCCGGCTCAGTTCGTTGCGGTAGGCGGCCTCGATCAGGAGTTCCCGGGTCGGGAAGTTGCGGTAGAGCGTGCCGGTCCCGACTCCCGCCGCCTTGGCGATGTGCTCCAGGTGGGCGTCCAGCCCCTGCTCCGCGAAGACACGCACCGCGGTGGAGAGGATCTTCTCCCGGTTACGCCGCGCGTCGGCCCGCAGCGGCCGGCCGGTCTCTGTGGTCACCGGAGGGCTCCTTCCTCGAAGAGTTGATAAGTGGAGGCGCCTCCGATTAGTGTGACGTAAGTGGCGGCGCCTCCACTTATGAGTGTAGGGCATGCGCTGCCATCGTTCGCATGGTGCGGGCAAGCACATCAGAGGAGAAGACAATGAGCCTCCCACTCGAAGGCAAGGTCGCCGTGGTCACCGGTGGCGCGTCCGGCGTCGGCCTGGGGATCGCCCAGGAACTCGTGGACCAGGGCGCCCACGTGGTCATCACCGACCTTCAGCAGGACCGGCTGGACGAGGCGGTCGCCAAGATCGGCCCGAACTCCTCCGGCATCGTGGCCGACGTCACCAGGCTTGCGGACATGGAGGCCGCGTACCAGGAGGTCATCACACACCACGGTCACCTCGACGCGGTCGTGGCCAACGCGGGCATCGGCGCGCACGCC
Organism: Kitasatospora sp. NPDC023176; assembly: GCF_055560495.1. Classification (NCBI taxonomy): domain Bacteria; kingdom Bacillati; phylum Actinomycetota; class Actinomycetes; order Kitasatosporales; family Streptomycetaceae; genus Kitasatospora; species Kitasatospora sp. NPDC023176. The sequence goes on from NZ_JBVHIP010000002.1 coordinate 225,653, forward strand.
CCACTCGACGCGATCACCGAGGAGCAGTTCGACCGGACCTTCAACGTCAACGCCAAGGGCGTCCTGTTCACCGTCCAGCCGGCGATCGCACTGCTGCCGCCCGGCGGCACGGTCGTCGTCATCGGGTCGACCGCGTCCATCCAGCCCCCAGCCGGCATGGGCCTGTACGGCGGGTCCAAGGCCGCGGTGCGCGCCTTCATCCGGTCCTGGATCCAGGACATCAAGGGCACCGGCATCCGCATGAACGTCCTCAGCCCCGGCGCGGTGGACACCGAGTCCCTGCGCAGCGCCCTGGGCATGGCGCAGGGCGCCGAGGCCGTTGCCGCCGCGGTCCGGACGATGGGCGAGGGCAACCCGACGGGGCGGATCGCCGACCCGCGCGAGATCGGCAGGGCCGTGGCGTTCCTCTCCAGCGACGCCTCCAGCTTCATCACCGGCGTCGAACTCTTCGCCGACGGCGGCATGGCGCAGGTCTGAGCGGCCTATCCGGAGTGGCCAGAGGGTCCTTGGGCTTCGGCGCGGATGTGACGACGAGTGCGCATCAGGATCCGGCCGAGCATGTTCTTGCCGGTACCGGTCCTCCCGCGGCCCCACCCGCCGCACCGGTGGCGCTGGTGCTCCCGCTCGGCTCCTCGCATCCTGACACCGGGGGTGCCGGAGCCAGGAAGCGGCCTGTGGGGCTCCAGACGATCCGACGACAAGGACCGACCCCGATCGTGGGGCTGCTCATTGGTCATGCGTAGCCGACGACGCCTTCAGCGAGCGAGTCGAACAGCAATCCCCAGTTGCCCGGCAGATGCCGCACTGCGGACACCAGGTGGAAGCGGACCACCGTCCACTCGTCGGGTCGGGCAGCCGTCCCGTGCTCTCGGATGACGTGCAGGCAGCGGTCGATGAACTCTGGCGAACTGATCGGCGAGTTCCTGTTCCATGGGGTCGACCGTCCTGGCGACGACCGACACGTCGGCCGGCAACGCCGCAGTGGGCGGCCGGCCCTGCGTTCACCGGCCGACGGCGTAGCCCTGCATGCCGCGCGGGTTGGCGCCCGCCGAGAGCACTCCGGTCTCCGGGTCGCGGGCGACGGCGCACAGCCGCCCCTCCGACCACGGCGGGCCGACGGTGACGTGGTGTCCGCGCCGGCGCAGCCGCTCAACGGTGTCCGGGCCGAACCGGGACTCCACGAAGAGGCTGCCGGGCCGGCTGCGGCGCGGGTGGAACGAGCTGGGGAAGCCCTCGGTGTGCCAGTTGGGGGCGTCGATCGCGCCCTGGAGGTCGAGCCCGCCGCGCACCGGCGGGCGCAGCGCGGCGGCGAGGAGGAAGTGCAGGCTCCACTGGTCCTGCTGGTCGCCGCCCGGGGTGCCGAAGGCCAGGACGGGTTGATCGCCGCGCAGGGCGAGCGAGGGCGAGAGCGTGGTGCGCGGACGGCGGCCGGGGGTCAGGGAGTTCGGCAGTCCGGGGGTGAGGGAGGCCATCTGGAGCCGGGTGCCGAGCGGGAAGCCGAGGCCGGGGACGACCGGGTTGGACTGGAGCCAGCCACCGCTCGGGGTGGCGGAGACCAGGTTGCCCCAGCGGTCGACCACGTCCAGGTGGCAGGTGTCGCCGCGGGTGGCGCCGTCCGTGCCGACGGTCGGTTCACCGGCCCCGGGCGCGTCCTCCTCGGACGGGCCCGGGGTGCGCACGTATTCCGCGAGGCGGGGTGCCCGTCCGTCCGGGCTGCCGGGCCTGAGGTCGTACGACGCCTGATCGGTGATGAGGGCGCGCCGGGCGTCGTTGTACCGGGGCGACAGCAGCGCGTCGATCGGCACCTCGGCCGCGTCGCCGTACCAGGCCTCGCGGTCGGCCATCGCGAGCTTGGTGCCCTCGACCAGGGTGTGGACGTACTCGGCCTCGTCGAGCGTGCCCACGTCCGATGGCAGCAGGGCGAGTTGCTGGAGGAACACCGGCCCCTGGCTCCACGGCCCGGGCTTGGCCACCGTCCAGCCGTTCCAGGTGGAGGTGACCGGTTCCTCGTAGTGCGCGCGGAAGCCCGCCAGGTCGTCCCCGGTCAGGGTGCCCGCGTGCCGCTCGCCGGAGGTGTCCATCGCGGGCCGGGCGGCGAAGTCGGCGAGCTCCTCGGCGATGAAGCCCTCCCGCCAGATCCGCCGGGCGGCGTCGATCTGCGCCTCGCGCCCGCTCCCGGCGGCCTCCGCCTCCCGGATCAGCCGCCGCCACGTCGCGGCGAGCGCCGGGTTGGTCAGCAGCGCGCCGGGCTGCGGGGCCTGCCCGCCGGGCAGGTAGAGCTCCGCCGAGCTCGTCCACTCCTTCTCGAACAGCTCCCGCACCGTCTCGACGGTCGTCCCGACCCGCTCGACCGCCGGGTGCCCGTTCTCGGCGTAGCCGATGGCGAAGCGCAGCACGTCGGCGAGCCGCCTGGTGCCGTGGTCGCGCAGCAGCAGGAGCCAGGCGTCGAAGGCCCCGGGCACGGCGGCCGCCAGCGGCCCCGTCCCGGGGACGAGCGAGAGCCCGAGCGAGTGGTAGTGCCCGATCCGCGCCCCCGCCGGCGCCGGCCCCTGCCCACAGAGCACCCGTACCGGCCCGTCCGCCGGCGCGAGGATGATCGGCACCTCCCCCGCCGGCCCGTTCAGGTGCGGCTCCACCACGTGCAGCGTGAACCCGGCCGCCACCGCGGCGTCGAAGGCGTTCCCGCCGTCCTCCAGCACCGCCATCCCCGCCGCCGACGCCAGCCAGTGCGTCGACGACACCATCCCGAAGGTCCCCTGCAGCGTCGGCCGGGTCGTGAACATCGGTATCCCTCCATGCCCGTGCGGCTGGAAGGAATCCTGACCGGCCCCGCCGGGCTTGTCACCACCGCGCCGGGCCCGTGACCGACTGCCCCGCCGGGCTTGTCACCACCGCGCCGGTGGGCGTCACGGCGGTCAGCCGGCGAGCGTCTGCGTCCCCAGGACGGTGATCAGCGCGAGGCGCTCGGCGGCGTCGGTGCCGGGCTCGGCCGTGTAGACCATGATGCGCAGGTCGCTGCCCGCCACGGTCAGCACGTCGCAGTCGAGCGTCACGGGCCCCGCGTCCGGGTGGTCGATGGTCTTGTGCGCGGCCTCGTGCCGGCCGACGGCGCCGGAGTCCCACAGCGCGGCGAACCGGTCGCTGCCCGCGCGCAGTTCCCCGACCAGGCGCCGCAACCGCCGGTCGGCCGGGTACCGGTCCGCGGCCACCCGCAGGTCGGCGACCACCGCGGCTTCGAACGCGCGCAGGGACTCGGGCGTGTGCCGGGCCCGGCTGCCGGGGCCGATGAAGTGCCGCCACACGCCGTTGCGTTCGTTGCCGCGCCAGCCGGACGGGTCACCCATCAGCGCCGCGTACGGCGGGTTGGCGGTCAGCAGCGTCCAGCACGCGTCGTAGACCGCCACCGGCGTCCCGGCCAGCCGGCCCAACAACCGCTGGACGCTCGGGGTCAGGTGGGTCGGCACCGTCTCCGGGCCCGGCGGCACCAGTCCGGCCAGCCGGAAGAGGTGGCCGCGCTCGGCGCCCGACAGCCGCAGTGCCCGGGCCAGGGCCTCGACGACCTGCGCCGAAGGATGGGCGGCGCGCCCTTGTTCGAGGCGGGTGACGTAGTCGGCGGAGATGCCGGCCAGCAGGGCCAGCTCCTCCCGGCGCAGGCCCGCGGCCCGTCGGTGCCCGCCCCCGGGCAGACCGGACTCCTGCGGGGAGGACCGGTCCCGCCAGCGGCGCACCGCCCGCCCGAATTCCGCGTTTGCCATGCCTGCCAGTCTGCACCCGGCACGGGCGGGCCTGCCTGGTACCGCTGGTCCCAGGAAGGCGGGACGGCTGGCTGGGTGCGCCGCCGCGGCGGGACGCTGGAGGCATGACGACAACACTGATCACCGGAGCGAACAAGGGCCTGGGCTTCGAGACCGCCCGCCGACTCGTCGCCGCCGGCCACACCGTCTACCTCGGGTGCCGGGACGCCGAACGCGGGCGCCGGGCCGCCGAGCGGCTCGGCGCGCGGACCGTCCTGCTCGACGTCACCGATGACGCGTCCGTCGCCGCGGCGGCCCGGGCGGTCGGCGCCGACGGTGGACTGGACGTCCTGGTCAACAACGCCGGCGTCGAGGCACGGGCCGAGGACAACAGCGTGGTCGGCGCCGCGGAGGTCACCGGGGACATGATGCGGCGGGTGTTCGACACCAACGTGTTCGGCCCGGTGCGCGTCCTGCACGCCTTCCTCCCGCTGCTGCTGCGCTCCACGGCACCGGTCGTGGTCAACGTCAGCAGCGGTCTGGCCTCGCTGACCCGGGTCAGCACCCCCGGCACGCCGACCCACGCCTACCCGGGGGTCGCCTACCCGGCGTCCAAGGCCGCGCTCAACATGATCACCGTGCAGTACGCCAAGGCGTTCCCGGCCCTGCGGATCAACGCGGTGGAGCCCGGCTACACGGCGACCGACCTGAACGGGCACACCGGCACCCAGTCCGTGGCGGAGGGCGCGGAGATCATCGTCCGGATGGCCCAGGTAGGCCCGGACGGCCCCACCGGCGGCTACTTCGCCCTCGACGGCCGCCTCCCCTGGTAGGCCCCGGACGCGCCTGATCGGCAGGCGGGCCGACGGGCCGGCCGGCGGGGCGGGCTTCGGCGCCGCCTGCCGGGGGAAGCGTTTCCGGGCGGGGGAATCCGGAGCAGAGGAGGACGGTATGGACCGGAGCGACGGCAGGTTCCCCGACGGGTCGGCGGACGCGGCGGCCGGGAGCGGGGGCGGCGATCCCGACGAGCGCTACCGCCGCTCCAACGCCTTCCTGGTGGACGAGATTCTCGGCTTCCTCTACCCCGCCGCGCTGCGCGCCGCCGCCGAGGTGGGCGTGGCCGACCACCTCGCGAAGGGCCCCGGCACCCCCGCCGAGCTGGCCGCCGCCACCGGTACGGACGCCGGCGGTCTGTACCGGGTGCTGCGGCTGCTCGCCACCCGGGGTGTCGTGGCGGAGGACGGGTCGGGCCGGTTCGCGCTGACCGAGGCCGGGCAGGCGCTGCGCAGCGACGTCCCGTACTCCGCGCGGGCGGCCGTCCGGATGCTCAGCGACCGCACGATGTGGCGGCCCGCCGGGGAGTTGACGCGCTGTCTCACCGAGGACGGCTCGGCGTTCGAGGAGATCTTCGGCATGCCGTTCTTCGACCACTTCGCCCAGGACGCGCGCACCGCCGACGTCTTCCACGTGGGCATGGCGGCGATGTCCGACGCGGAGAACGCCGCGATCGCGGCCGCCTACGACTACCCGCCGAGCGGCACCGTCGTGGACGTCGGCGGCGGCCACGGCGGTCTGCTGCTGGAGGTGCTGCGCCGCAACCCCGGGCTGACCGGCGTCCTGTACGACCGCCCCCACGTCCTGGCTGGCCACCGCCTGGGCGCGGCCGAGGAGTTGGCGGGCCGGTGGAGCCTCGCGGAGGGCGACTTCTTCACGGCCGTGCCGCCCGGCGACGTCCACCTGCTCAAGCGGATCACCCACGACTGGGACGACGACCAGTGCGCGACCCTGCTGGGCCACTGCCGACGCGCCCTGCGCCCGGGCGGCCGGGTCCTGGTGCTGGACGCGGTGGTCCCGCGCGGCAACGCCCCGCACCAGTCCAAGGCGCTGGACCTGATGATGCTGGCCTCCCTCGGCGGCCGGGAGCGCACCGAGGAGGACTTCGCGGACCTCCTCGGGAAGTCCGGCCTGCGCCTGACCCGCGTCATCCCCACCCCGACGGTCCTCTCCGTGGTGGAGGCCGTCCCGGCCTGACCCGCCGCCGGGACCGCTCCCCCTGGGGACCGGCCCCGGCGTGCCCCGAGGGGTGGCGCTGGACCGCTGCGGTCTTGCCGGGAGGGGGACTTACCGGTTTCATGGCCACCATGGCAGACGGCGAGCTCATCCTGATGACGGATCACGGTTCGACCGAGGGCAGCCGGAACGTGCTGGCCACCGCCGTACGCCGGCTCACCGGGCGGGCGCCCGTCCTGCTGGACGCGCGGCACTTCATGTCCGGCGGCGACGGCAGGATCGAGACCGACGGTACGGGCCTGCGGCTGACGGCCGACCGGCGGAGCGTGACGGCGGACACCGTGCTCGTCTACGAGATCCCGCCGCACCGGCGCCGGGACTTCGAGGCCTGCCAGCGCCGGCTGCACGCCCACGGCGCCCGGTCGCTGGGCACGGGAGCCGACGCCTGGCGGGCGGCCACTGAGAAGGACCTGACCGTGGACCGCCTCACCCGCGACGGCGTCCCGCACATGCCCACGCTCACCCTGCGCCGGCCCACCCCGCAGGAGGCCGCCGACGCCTTCGACCGGCTCGGCGGCGACGTGTGGGCCCGGCCGACCGTCGGCATGGGCGGCAACGACGTCTTCCACCTCACCACCCACCGCCAACTCGCCGATGCCGCGGCCCACTACGCCGCCCAGGGCGCCGACTGGCTGATCGCCCGGGACGCGGCGAACTTCACCCCGGACGGCCGCCGCCACCAGTACCGGGCGGTGGTGCTCGGCGAGCGGGTGGTCCGCGCCGTGGAGCACATCCAGCCGGATCCCGACGCGCCGTGCAACGAGAGCCAGGGGGCGGCCTCCACCCTGCTGGCGGTCGAGGACCTGCCGGCGGGCCTGGCCGAGCTGGCCGTGTCCGCGACGAAGTGCCTCGGACTGCCCTTCGCCGGGGTCGACCTGGCCGCGGAGAACGGTGGCGTCGTCTTCGAGGTCAACGTCCACCCGATGTTCGGCACCGTCCGCGGCCTGGAGACCGTCGCCCTGCCGTACGTCGCCGCCCACCTCGAGCTGAACCGGCGGCCGACGCCGGCCTGACCCTGTTCCACTCCGCTGCCCCTCGGCCGCCGGCGCAGGTGACACCCGTCGCCCAGCGGCGTGCCGCCGGTGCCGGTTGACCCGTTCAGGCAGAGTTCCTTCGCTCACTATCCGTATCGGCGCCATTCCGTGCTGTCATGGCTCTGCAAAATCCCCCGGCGCTCATGCGCATTCGCACGGGAAGGCAGACCCATGGGCAGATCCACATGCGCGGTCAGGGCGACAGCCGTCGCCCTGACCGCTTCGGCGTTACTCGCCACCGCGGCCGGACAGGCGCAGGCCGAGGCCGGACAGGACACGATCACCATGCTGAAGCAGGAGAAGACCCAGTGGTGCTGGGTCGCCTCCGGGCTGACCATCGCGAAGTTCCACGGCTACGGCAGCACGCAGACGGACTTCTGCAACCGGGCCCAGCCCTACTACGGCTGCAACAACCAGCCGGCCACGCTCGACGACATGGCCAGGGGCTGGAGCAGCCTGGGCATGACCCGCCCCGGCACGGGCCTGAGCAGCGCGGCCACGTTCAACCAGGTCTACACGGACGTCAAGGCGGCCCGGCCGGTCGCGGCCCGCATCGGATGGACCTCCGGTGGCGGTCACATGAACGTGGTCTACGGCTTCGACACCTCGAACAACACCATCGGCGTCGCCGACCCGTGGCCGGACACCGCCACCTACACGTGGTGGAACTACCAGGACTACGTCAGCAACAGCTCGTTCAAGTGGACCCACTCCCGGATCGGCATCTCCCAGTAAGGCAGGCGGCATGCGCGACACCAGAACACCCAGCGAGCGGACGGCCTTCCGGCTCTCCCGCCCCTCCCGGCTGGCCACCGTCCTGACCGTGGGCGCCACGGCGCTGCTGGCCCTCGCCGGCCCCGTCCACGCGGCCCCGGCCAAGGATCCGGTTCCGGCGGACATCCCGGACTACCAGGCCGCCCTCGACCTGGTGAGGTCGGCCGACGTCCACGACGCGGTCTGCCGCTTCCTCAGCGTCCCGCTGCCGCAGGGCAACGGGGCCGCAATGGCGCAGCGGATCCCCGACAGCGCCGCGCCGTGCGAGGGCATCCCGGCGTTCACCGTCAACGACCCGCTGGCCCTGAACGAGATCACCCCCGGCTTCGCCGCGGGGACGGCCCTGCCGATCCCCTCCGAGGCGATCCGACTGAGCCATCTGGTCTCCGCGTTGAACGCCCCGGTCAACGGGCGCAACGCCACCGTCATGCTCGCCCCCACCGACGGCGGCGGCTGGCACCTGGCCGCCGTGCGCGACGGCGACGGCGACGCCGTGTACGCGGGCAAGGCCAAGATCGGGAGCCTGGTGTTCAGCGAGCCGCAGATCCGCGGCTGGTACCAGCTGACCCTCACCACGGTCGCACCGCTCAACGACCAGGCACGGCAGGGCCTGAACGGCCGGCCCTCGGTCTCGCTGAGCGACTACCAGAAGCTGGTCAAGGCCCGCTACGCCGACAAGCTGCCCGGCTCGGCGTACGACACCACCGGCATGTCCAGCGGCTACGGCGGCACGGAGAAGACGGCGGCGGCCTCGTCCTCGACACCCGTGCTCGTCGGCGGTTCGAGCGCGGCCCTGGCACTCGCGGGCACCGTCCTCTTCCTCCGCCGCCGGCGGCGCACCACCGGCTGACCCCGGCTCGCTTCGCCCCGGTCCCCGGCTCCAGGCCAGGGCCGGGGCGAAGCCGTGGCCGGCAGGGCCTGGCCAGAGGGCGCGCTCCCGCGGCAGCGGATGGCCGAGCCGGGCCTCACACAGGAGGCCGAGGACGGCCGAAAACCGCGTGCGCCGCGATCATGGCGCCTGCCAAGCTCGTCCCATGCCTGCCCGTAACCGCCACCTGCCCCGGAACATGTCGTGGCCGCTCACGCCGACCGACATCCGCACCGCCCTCGGCGACGCGCTGATGGATGCCGTCGACCTTTCGTTCCACGAACACATCTCGGAGAGCGAGATACTGCTGTCCGCCATCTGGCACCCCATGACTCGCTCGAACTACGCCTACGGTGAACTCCCCGACTGGTGGGGGAAGGTGCAGGTCAGCGTCGGCGCGCTCCCCAGCCACGAACGAGCCCGGGCCCGTGAGGTGCTGCGTGAGCACGCACTCCCCGCACTCCGGGACTGGACGGCCGAGGCCCTCCAGCGGACGGGTGAAGCCTGGGCGCTGCATACCCGCCATCGCCACTGGTGGGTCGAAGACGGCAGAGTGCACCACTGCGAGCACACCTGGGAAGGGTAGGTTCGCTGAGCCCTGGGGCCGGCCTGACGGTGTGGCAGTTGGCCTCGCTACCGCCGTGTCGTAGCCCTCGAAGGGGACCGGTACGGCTGGTGAAGGCCGCCGGCCGGTCGTCCGCAGCCGGCTCCAGCACATCGCTCCTCGGCAGGCTCCGGCGTCGTCGCGGGCCGCCGCTCCTGGCGCGAGCCGGCGAAGGGCCGCTGCGGTCATCGGCCTGGGGCGCTGCGGGGTGCTCCGCCAACTCGGCGAGATCATGCGGTCACAGCGTCCAGGGGCGGCGGGATGCGGTTCGCCGACGGGGCTCGCCCCGATGGCGACAGAATCAGACGGGATCCATCACGCGTCAACGCTCCGACGCTCCGTCATATTTTCGCTCTGCATGACGAAAACCGAGTGAAACTCCTGTTCAGATCCGACGGGGCTCGCTACATTCCACCGCTGGGACACCCGCGCGCCCTGCTCCTCGGTGCGGGCGTACGTCTCGAAGCGAGGAAGCCCCGGCCTGCGCTTCCTCGCCGTCCCTCCCGGCGGCCGGTACCGGCCGGCGGAGGACGCCGGACTGACATGGTTGCCGCCGAGTCGGGAGCCGGCGAAGAGCACGAGGTGGGGACGGCAATGGAGCACGAGAAGGTCGGGATCGTCGAGGTGGCCGAGCGCGCGGGGGTGAGCGTGGCGACCGTCAGCCGGGTCCTCAACCGCAGGACGGGCGTCTCGCCGAAGACCCGTCAGGCGGTCGAGCGGGTGCTGGAGGAGCTCGGGTACGAGCGCAGCGCCACCGGTGGCGGCGTCATCGGGGTGATCACCCCCGGTCTGTCGATCCCGATCTTCGGCGTGCTGGCCGAGAGGATCGGTCTGGCCCTTGCCCCCCACGGTCTGCGGGCCGTCGTCTGTCCCGCCCTGCCGGGCGGTGTCCAGGAGCGGGACTTCCTCAAGTCGCTGCTGGACCTCGGCGCCAGCGGCATCGTGTTCTGCTCCGCCAGCAACACCCTGGACGCCGTCGACCCCGAGCTGGTGCCGCTGCTGGAGAGCCGGGCCGTCCCGTACGTGTGCATCAACGGGCGTTTCGAGGAGGGCAGTTCGGTCGCGTACTCGACCGACGACGGGTACGCCGCCGAGCTCTCCGTGCGCCATCTGCACCAACTCGGGCACCGCCGGATCGGGATGGCCGCCGGCCCGGTCGGGAACCGGCCGGCCGACCGGCGGGTCAAGGGCTACCGCGCCGCGATGGCGGCCGTCGGCCTCGACCCCGAGGGGCTGGTCGTGCGTCAGACCTATTCGGTGGAGGGCGGCCGGTTCGCGGCCGAGCAGCTGCTGGACCAGGGCGCCACCGCGGTGATCGCCTGCAGCGACCAGATGGCCCTCGGGGCGATCCGCGCCGCCCGTCGCCAGGGCCTCGCCGTCCCCGGGGACGTCTCGGTGATCGGCTACGACGACGGCCCGCTGATGGAGTTCACCGACCCGCCGCTGACCACCGTGCGCCAGCCCGTCGACCGACTGGCGGCCGAGGTCGCCCGTGGCCTGGTCGGGCTGCTCGCCGGGCGCCAAGTGCCGGTCGGCGAGCTGATGTTCCAACCCGAGGTCGTCGTGCGCGGCACGACCGGCCCCCACCACGACCGGCGGCCGCCGTCCTGAGGCCGCCGGGGAGCACATCCCCCAACGACGATGTCGGAGGACCCATGCCCCACCTCTCGAGCCGCCGCGTCCACGCCCACCTGGGGCTGATATCACTGGCCGCGAGCGCCCTCGGCCTCTTACCCGCCACCGCGGCCCACGCCGCGACCGGCACACCCGTCGTCTCCGGCAGCAGCTACACCCTCGCGTCCGGAGCCACCGGCCAGTGCCTCGGCGGCCGGTGGGCCGGCACCGCCGACCTCACGCCGGTCGTCCAGCAGCCCTGCCAGGGCCTGCTGGACCAGCGCTGGCAGCTCACCGCCGACGGCGGGGGCGGCTACACCATCACCAACCGCGCCGCGAACACCTGCCTGAACGTCCGGGGCGGAGCCACCACCTCCGGCACCCCGATCATCGAGTACGCCTGCGACGGCGGCGCCAACGAGCGGTTCACCCTCACCAGCACACCCGACGGCGCCACCGTCATCCACCCGCAGAACAGCGCGCTCTGCCTCGACCTGCCCGGCAGCTCCCCGGCCCCCGACCTCCGGATCCAGCAGTACACCTGCCACGGCGGAGCCAACCAGAAGTGGCTGCTCACCCGCGCCGACCCGCTGGCCTTCGCCGACCCCGGCTTCGAACAGGGCTCCGGCAGCTGGACGTTCACCGCCCACACCGGCACCGCCACCAACAACCCGCACAGCGGCTCCGGCCTGGCCTACCTCGACGCCGGCACCGGGTACCGGGTCAGCCAGAGCAGCACCGCGCCGCAGGGCGGCAGTTACGACGTCAGCGCCTGGATCGCCTCCGGCGCCGCCGGCGGCACGCTCACCGTCCAGGTCAACGGCAGCACCGCCGGCTCGCTGACCCTCCCGGCCCAGACCACCTACGCCCTGTACACCGTGCCGCGCGTCCGGGTGAACGCCGGTGACACCGTCACCCTGGCGATCGGCTCCGCCCCCGACGGCTGGGTCAACGCCGACGACGTCACCGTCACGCCGTCCGCGCCCAACGACCCGCAGGTCAGCTCCTCCAACCCGACGGTCACCGCGCTGTTCGACTGGGCCAAAGCCAAGGCCAACTCCTTCGCCACCCAGCCCGGCCTCAGCGGCCCGGTCAACGGCGACGCCACCCAGCGGGCCGTCTACTCCAACACCGTCTGGGCCGGCTACCCGTTCCGCCCCTACTACTACTCCCGGGACTTCGCCCACCAGCTGGTCGGCGCGCACCTGCTCGGCCTCGACGCCGCCAACAAGACCATGCTGCGCTCCTTCGCCGCCTCGGCCACCCCCGACCAGGGCTACGACCCGTACTGGTCCGTCAACTTCGACGCCAAGACGCCCGGCGCGATCGACTACAACGGCCCGGCCTCCTTCGTCCGCGAGCTGCCCGCCGCCTTCGAACTCGCCCAGAAGGTCAACGACGCCTACACCTGGACCGGCGACCCCGACTACCTCCACGACCCGGCCCTGTCCACCTTCGTCGCCAACACCGTCGGCCCGTACATCAGCGGGCACACAGGCCCGATCGACAACGGCGCAACGCCCGTCGCCCAGGCCACCAGCGGCGACATCTTCCAGGGCGTGGCCAGCTACAACGAGAACGGCGCCACCCTCGCCGAATCCGGCGACGCCATCGGCTCCCAGTACCAGGCGTACCTGGCCGCCGCCGCCCTGGCCGGCGCCAAGGGCGACACCGGCCACGCCCGCGCGTACGCCGACGCCGCGGCGAAGCTGAAGAGCTACTACAACACGACCTGGAGCGTCGACCCGGCCGACCCCGCCAAGGTGGTCCGCGCCTACGACGTCAACGGCACCGCCTACACGGACTGGGGCAAGGAGAACTCCTGGTTCATGCCGCTCAAGGGCATCATGGACCCGGGCCCCCGGCAGGACGCCTACCTCGACTTCATCGACGCCCAGGCCTCCGGCCCCGGCGCACCGGGCAACCTCGAAGCCGACACCTACCTGCCCGACGTCTTCTTCGGCCACGACCGGGGCGCCACCGGCTGGAAGTGGATGCAGTACGTCTACGCCAACGTCAACGCCTCGCACGGCGGCTTCCTCAACGCCGACTACCCCGAGATCTCCTACACGCTCCTCGGCCAGACCGTCCAGGGCCTGATGGGCGTCCAGCCCGACGCCGGCGCCACATCGCTCACCACCACCTCCCGGCTCCCGGGCGACATCGGCTGGCTCCAGCTCACCTCCGTCCCGGTCGGCGGCAGCACGGTGACCCTGCGCCACGACGGCACCGCCAAGTCCACCCTCACCAACACCTCCGCCACCGGCAGCCTCAGCTGGACGGCCCGGTTCCCCGGCAGCCACACCGGCATCACCGTCAACGGCGCCGCCCGGCCGGTCCGGACCGTGACCGTCGACGGCACCACCTACACCTACGCGACGGTCACCGTCGCCGCCGGTCAGAGCGCGGCCGTCCAGGTCACCGGCTGATCCGCGCCCCGGCTCCGTCCCACGGCGGGCCCGCCACCCTCGGCGGCGGGCCCGCCGTCGAGCCGTGATACCGCCCGCCGCCACCAGGTCACCAGCGCGCAGGCTCTAGGCTCGCCCGCATGGGTCTTGACGAACAGGGCAGTGACGGTGTGGTCCAGGTGCCGGTGCCGCCGGTGGGCAGCTACGAGTCCGGCCGACTCTTCCACCGGCTGCTGCAGCTCTTCCTGCGGGACATGAAGGAGGCCGGGCAGCCGGTCGGCCGGCACCAGTACCTGCTCGGTGCCGTGGTGCAGCTGCACGAGCCCGCCCGGGCCGCGGGCCGTGGCCACGACCCGCGGCAGCCGAGCTGCGCGTGCTGCCGCACGCCCTACCCGTGCCGCACGGTACTCGGCGTGGCGGTGAGCGCCGGGCTGCCGATCCCCTGGGACTCCCCGGCCGCCGTGGTCCCCGCGCTGCGTGACGCGGGGCTGGACCCCAGGCCCGGCGGCGAGGTCACGGCGGAGCAGGTGCGCTGGGCGCGGGGCTGGGGCGCGCAGCGGGCGGCGGACGGGAGTTGGGAGATCGGCATCACGGTCGACCGGGGCGAGGTCGAGACCCAGTCCGTATCGGACGACGCGGCGATGGCCCGCTACCTGGCCGCGACGGCGGTGGCCCTGGGCAGCCCGTACCCGTACGGCTGGGTCGAGGACGCGGCCGAGGCGGCAGCGGTGCGGCCGGCGGCGCACGAGCAGGTGGCGGACTGGCGGGAGCGGGTGCGACTGCCCTACCTGGACGTGCACCGCGAGTACGGGGCGCCTGGGGACGGCACGACCTGACGGAGCGCGCGCTCCAGGGACCGGTTGCGGCTACCGGCCGGGAGGCCGGCCCGGCGGCGGTCCGCCTGTCCTTGGGTAGGCTGCCGGGATGGTCCCCGACGCTCCCCGGCTGCTGCGCGCCGACGCCGCCCGCAACGCGGAGAAGATCATCCGGGCTGGCCGGGAGGTCTTCGCCGAACAGGGCCCCGACGCCCACCTCGACGAGGTGGCGCGCTGGGCCGGGCCGGGGGCCGCCACGCTGTTCCGCCGTTTCCCCGACAAGGCCGCGCTCCTGCGGGCCGTGCTGGACCAGCGCTTCGGTGAGCACGTCCGGCCCGTCATCCGGGCCGCCGCCCACGACCCCGACCCAACTCCTTCTGGCAGAACATCGCCCAGGCCACCCTGCTGGTCGCCGTCGTCGTCACCCAGCAACGCCGCAACCGGGACCGCCCGATCGGCCTGCCCGCCTGAGCGCGGCCGGCAAGGGGGATCCGTCCGAACGACGCCGGAACCGCCGGAACCGCCGGAGGGGTCAGCCTCCTTGGCGGGGTCTTGCGGGGCGGGCTGCGGTAGGCGCTGGAGGATTTCACTGCCATCCTGCCCGTATGAGCCCTGACAGCGACTACTGGGAGCGTTGGATCGCGCCGTTGCTGGCCTTCCTCGCCGCCGACACCCCGGACCAGATCACCTGGTCCGGCAAACACCGGGTGCGGGCTGCCGCGGTCGCCGAAGAAATCGAGTTCAGCCTTCATCTCGCCGAAGGAATGTCGGACCGGGGAACCCTCGAACCCGCAGCGCTCCAGGACCTCAGGACGATCGGCCGGCTGTGCGGCGAGGTGGCCCACCGCGGTCACGTCGGCCGCTGGGAAGACGCCGTGCACGTCGACCCCGCCTGGGACGAGATCCGGGCTCTGGCCCGTCGGATCCTCATCGACCGCCTCGGTACCTGGAGCCGGCCACTTCCGAGCCGTGTACTGCCTCAGCGGGACGACGACTGAGTTCCACTCGGGCCTCCCCGGTCGCGCCACGAACGCGACACCGCACACCGGGATCCGGCAGGCCCGGCAGGTCGTCCCGAGCTTCAAGCCCTCGAGACCGGTCAGATCGGCTGGGCGGGGTCGTCCAGCCAAGCCTGCCAGCCCTGGGACGTGACGGTGAGTCCGAGCCGGTCGACGCCGGGCTCGCCCGCCCGCCGCCACCAGGTGAGGGTCTCCTCGAAGTCGTCCCACAGCCGGCGGCCGCCGTACTGGCGGACCGGGTGGACGTCCTCGCCGTCGCGGAAGGTCGCGGCGGCCCAGGCCGGGACGGTGAGGGAGTAGAGCCACAGTGTCCGCGCGCCGTCCGGGTGGGGCTGGACGGCGTGGACGATGTCCAGCAGGCGCAGACCCGCGGCGAGCGGGAACGGGTCGAACTTTCCGTGCGGCGGCAGAACGGTGCGGGTGGTGGCCTCGGCGACGGTGCCGCCGTCCGGTGGGTTCTGTGGCCACCGCAGCCGTTGGGAGCGCATCTTCATGAACTCCACCGACTGGAGGAACGGCCCGGACGCGGTGCCGTCACCGTGCACCGTGAGGCGCAGCAGGGCGTCGGCGTTGGAGTAGTGGGTGCCGAACGGCGCCAGGATCAGACCGCCGGGGCGGGTCTGCTCGATCCACGTCCACGGGATCCGCCGCAGCCCGTAGGTGACGATGATCCGGTCGTACGGAGCGCCGGGCGGATGGCCGAACGCGCCGTCACCGCACACGACCTCCGGGCGGTAGCCGACGCGCTCGAGAGCGGTCCGGGCGCGGGAGGCGACGCCCGGGTCGATCTCGACCGTGGTCACGCTCGTGTCGCCGAGCCGGTGGGCGAGCAGGGCGGCGTTCCAGCCGGTGCCGGTGCCCTGCTCCAGCACCCGCATCCCCGGCTCGGCCTGGAGGTCGTCCAGCATCGTGGCGACCAGCGACGGCATCGAGGCCGAGCTGGTCGGTACCCTGCCGGGCTCGGCGCCCTGGTGCTCGCCGTCATCCCACTGCGTGACGACCGGGATGTCTGCGGCCGCGGCCGCCAGCCAGCTCTCCTCGTCGGTGGTCCGGTCGACGGGACGGCTCTTCCCGGTGGCCAGGTCGTGCGCCCACACCAGGTCCGGCAGGAAGAGGGCTCGCGGGACGGCGTCGAAGGCCGGCGCCCAGGCGTCGGCGACGGGGTGGGACCGCCCCGGCCTGGGGCGGTCCTCCTGCTCGGGTACGAGCGTCACTTCCGGTGGCCCCCGTCCCCCGGCGGCGTCGTCCCGTCGGGGGACGGCGGGTCGGACGGCGGCGTCCACGGGGTGCCCGGGTGCCCGTCACCCTCGCCGCCGCCACCGCCACCGCCACCGCCACCGCCCGATCCAGCGCCGTGGCCTCCGTCGATGTCCATACCGAACTCCTTGTCGTCGCTGTGCTGGTGCCCTCCCGGGGCACCGGGCGGAGCTGGACACCCCGCGTGGACGGTCGTGCCGTACGGCCGCCTGGACGAACAGCGGATCCACCCTCGCGTGGGGTCCAACCTGGCGAACCATGGTGTCACCATGCCCTCCCGTACCTAGGCGGTCGCACAGTTCAGCAAGACGCTCCACCCGACGGTCACCGCACGTCAAGGGCGTGTGGGAGCGGCCGGGCGGCACGCGTCGCGCGACGGGTGCCGGTGGGCGCCGGTGGGCGTCCGGCCCGCAGGGCAGTCGGTGGCCCGGCCCGCACACCGCCTGCGATGGCCGACCCAGCGGACCGAGTGCCGCATGGGACACTCGGTCAGTGATCAACGTGGGCAAGACCGACTGGGACTGGGCCGCCGAGGCCCGGACCTTCGAACGGGCCGCCGCGCGGGAGGGCGGCGAGGAGCAGTCGGCGTCGTTGGCGCAGGCCGGCGCGCACTGGGCCTCGGCCGGTGAGTACGGGCGGGCGATCGAGCTGCTGAGCGATGTCGCGGCGCGAAGCGGCGACCCGTGGGACGCGGCGTCGCCGGTGCTGGGGTACGCGCTGCTGATGGCCGGGCGGGACGAGGAGGGGCGAACGGTGTTCCGCGCCGCCGAGCGGCTTGCCGCCGACGCCCGGGACTGGCAGGAGTTCCAGGACATCGCCGAGCACCTGGCCCGAGCGGGCCGGCCGGAGCAGGCCCTGGCCGCTCTCGACGCGGCGCTCGACCTGGTCCTGGCGCTGCCGCACCCGGACGAGCCCGTGCCGCCGGGCTCGGCGCTGCGCCCGTACACCTTCGTCGTGCGGGAGCGGCTGACGCTCCGCGAGCAGCTGGGCCTGCCCGCCGACGAGCACGACCGCGCGGCGGCGCCGGCGGGGCTCTCCCGCCGCGGGCGCCGGCGCCGCTGACACCCACCGCCAGCTGAAGGAGCACCGTGGGACGACTGTTCGGCCCGCTGACCTACACCTCCGAGGAGTCCGCCGAGGAGTGTGAGGCAGCCGCCGCCACCGAGAGCGGTGCCGAGCGACTCGAGTCACTCGGCCATGCGGCGCTGTCCTGGACCGCCGCGGGGGCCTACCCCCGGGGGCTGGCGCTGCTCGACGAGGTGGCCGCGGCCCGCCGCGAGGGCGTTCCGGCCGGGGGCGGGCCCGAGCTGGACTGGCTGCTGCCGCTGTACGCGTTCAACCTGTTCACCGCGGGCCGCGCCGAGGAGGCCTGGGCGACCGTCGAAGCCGCCGAGGCGTACGCCCGTGGCTCCGGCGGCTCCTCCGCGTTCGACCAGCTCGCCGACTACCTGGCCGATGCCGGACACCTCGAGCCCGCGGTCGGCTACTGGACGGCCGCACTCGACCTGCTGCTGCACGGCGAGGATCCCCACCCGGCCGTGGCGTACGGCCCGGGCCCCGAGCACGCACCCGTCCACCGGATCCGTGCCCACCGCCGCCGGGTGCGTGAGCAGCTCGGCCTGCCCGCCGACGAGCACGACCTCGCTCCGTCGCCCCGGCCCCGGCGTTCGCTGGTCGGCCGGCTGTTCGGCCGCGGGTCGGCGCGCGCCGGGAGCTGAGGGGTTTCCCGCAGGGACGGGCTCAGGCCGAGGCCTTGACGACGGACCAGCCGCCGTCCACGACCAGGCTCGCCCCGGTGATGTAGGAGGCGTCCGAGGAGGCCAGGAAGGCCACGGCGGCGGCCACCTCCTCGGGGGTGCCCAGCCGCTTGGCGACGGTCTCGGCCACGCTGGCCGCGCGCCCGGCCTCGTCCACCCGGTCCCAGGCGGCCGTCAGGATCGGCCCGGGCAGGACGGTGTTGACGCGCATCCGCGGCCCGTACTCGACGGCCAGTTGCCGGCCCAGCGCGCCCAGGGCGCCCTTCGCCGCCGCGTACGCGGGGTGGCCGGGCAGTCCGACCAGGGCGTGCACCGAGGAGGTGAGCACCAACGAGCCCTCACTGTCGGTCAGTTGGCCGGCGAAGGCGCGCACGGCGAGCCAGCTGGCCTTGAGGGTCACGGCCAGCTGACCGTCCCACTCCCCCTCGGTCAGTTCGTGCGCGGGTTTCACCACCACCGCGTAGGCGTTGCTGTGCAGCACGTCCAGGCGGCCGTGGTGGCGGGCGACGTGGTCGGCCAACTCGTCCCATACGGCGGCGGAGGTGACGTCGCCGTGGCGGTACTCGGCCCGGCCGCCCGCGCGGGTGATCTCGTCCGCCACCCGCTGCCCGGCCTCGTCGGCGAGGTCGACGACGATCACCGCCGCGCCTTCGGCGGCCAGCCGCCGGGCCGTCGCGGCGCCGATGCCGCCGGCGGCGCCGGTGATCAGCGCGACCCGGCCCTGGAATCGTCGGCAGCTGGTCTCGTTCATGTGCTCACCCCGGTCATCGTCGTGGTGGGAAGGCCAGTTGGCACGTCACTCCGGCCACCGGCTCAACCAGCATGGTGTCACCGGTGGTTGTGCGGACGGAGGCCGGCCTCCCGGCCGGGCCGGTGACGGTCGGCTCTCCGGTGCCGGGCGGCGGCGGCACGGTGAGGCGCCGGGCCCGGGTGGCGTGGATGCTCGCCCCGGTGAGGCGGCTGTCGGCCCAGGGGAGGTCGACGCTGCTGTCGCGAGCCCGCAGTCCGGTGGCCCGGCCGTCGGGCCAGGCGGTGGGCCAGGCGGTGGGCAGGGCGGGGAACGGGCGCGGCACGCCGTTGTGGCTCTGCAGCAGCAGTTCGGTGGCGGCTGCGGCGGTGAGTCCGAGGTTGCCGTCGGTCCGGAGGAGGTCCGGCGGGTGCGGGCCGAGCAGGTCGGGGCGGTGTACTCGGCGAGCAGGGAGTGGAGGGCCCGGCGGGCGAGTCCGCCGTCGCCGAGGCGGGCGGCCAGGGCGGCGGCCCAGGCGGAGCTCCAGCCGGTGCTGCCGCTGCATGGGCCGGCCGGCGGTAGCAGAGTTCGGTCGGGGCGTGGGTCAACCGAGCGCTCCTGTCCGTACGTTCGGGAGTCCGGGAGTCCCGTAGGCGTTCCGGAGCCCCTTCGTCCCGGAGCCCCTTCGTCCCGGAGCCCGCTTCGGTCGGACCCCGCTTCGTCCGGACCCCGCCGGTCACGGTCCGGCGGGCGGTGCGGTGCTGCCCCGGACGATCAGCTCCGGACGCATCAGCTGCACCGAGTTGGCGGGGGTGCCGGTCTTGGTGAGGGCGCGCAGCAGCAGTTCGGTGGCCTGCCGGGCCATCTCCCGCGTGGGGATGGCCACGGTGGTGAGCGCCGGGTGGGTCAGCAGGACTTCGGAGATGTCCTGGCCGATCAGCGAGAGGTCGTGCGGCACCGAGCGGCCGGTGGCCCGGGCGGCTTCCAGGGCGCCGAGGGCGAGCACGTCGTGGGTGGCGAAGACGGCCGTCAGGCCGGGGTCGGCGGCGAGGGCCGCTTCGGCCGCGGCGAAGCCGCCCGCCGGGGTCGGCGCCGTGGCGTAGCGGACGGCGTCGTCGGGGACGGTGAGGCCGTCCGCGGCGAACGCCCGGCGGAAGCCCGCCACTCGGGCGGTGTGGGCCGGGCTGGCCAGTACGGCCACCCGGCGGTGGCCGAGTTCGCGCAGGTGGCGGCCGGCCAGGTAGCCGGCCCGCTCGTAGTCGATGGTGACCACCGGGAAGCGGTCCGGCGCCTCGGTCTCCCAGGCGCAGAGCACCACCGGGAAGCGGGCGTCGGAGAGCAGCGGGAGGTGGCCGAGCAGATCCTGGTCACCGGCGATCAGCAGGGCGTCCACCGAGCGGCTGGTCAGCCCGGCCAGGTGTCGGCGAGCCCGTTCGCCGTCCAGCCGGGTGGTGCAGAGCAGCAGGTGGTAGCCGGCGTCTTCCAGGACGTCCTCGACCTCCTCGACCATCTCGCCGTAGAACGCGCCCGCCACGGTGGGGACGAAGAAGCCGACCGTCCTGGTGCTGCCGGTGGCCAGGGAGCGGGCCACCAGGTTCGGGGTGTAGCCGAGTTCCTCGATCGCCGCCCGCACCCGGGCGGCCGTGGTCGGGCGGACCGCGACCCGGCCGGTGATGACGTTGGAGACGGTCTGCTTGGTGACCCCCGCCCGCTCGGCCACGTCCTGCATCGTCACCATCGGCGTTCCCTCGTATTTGACCGGTTAAGCAGAGCAGCTCGCAAAGTAGTCACGGCTCGTCACCCCGTCAAGCCGCCGACACGCAAAGGCTCGGAAACATCGGAGATCAACCGTCAACGAGCCGTCCCCTTCCCGGTTTTCTTCCACCGCCCTCTTGTTTTAGCGGTCAAATCCGCACTACGGTTCCGACCCAGTCGACGGCCCCGGTGCGACGGGCCCGCCGACGGCAACCCCGCGCGGCTCCCGCGCCTCGGAGAGGACACACTCATGGGCAGAACGACGATGCCGACCAAGCGGGTGGCCGGTGCGGCCGTGGCGGGCGTGCTGGTGGCGGGCCTGACGGCCTGCGGCGGCGGCTCCGGCGGCGGGAACGGCGGGAGCGGCTTCACCTACTGGTCGATGTGGCGCGCCGACGAGCCGCAGGCACAGGTGCTCAAGGGCGCGATCGCCGACTTCACCGCCGCCACCGGCGTCAAGGTCACCGTCAACTGGACCGGTCGCGACATCGCCAAGAAGATCGGCCCGGCCATCGCCGCCAACCAGGCACCCGACCTGTGGGACGAGTCCAACGACGTGGTCTACGGTTCGGTGGCCGCCGCCGGCCAGGCGCTGGACCTCTCCCCCGTGCTGTCCCTTCAGGTCCCCGGCGAGAACGTCCCGGTCTCCGCCGTCGTCCCGGCCAAGTACCTCGACGTCCTGCCCAAGGACCCGTCCGGCCAGAACCACTACCTGATCCCCTACTACCTGGCCACCACCGGCATGTTCTACAATGCCGCCGACCCCGACCTCGCCGCCGCCATGCCCAGCGCCCCCGCCGACTGGGCCGGCCTGCTCAGGGTCTGCGACGCGCTCAAGGCCAAGGGCAAGGCCTGTCTCGCCTCCGAGGGCGAGGACCCGTGGGCCAACGGCCTGTACTTCGACTACCTGCTGAACGCCGCCGGCGTCGACTTCGCCAAGCTCTCGGCCGACAAGTCCGGTGCCCTCTGGGACGACCCGGCGGTGCTCACCGCCGCGCGGGACCTGGAGCAGCTGGTCAAGGGCGGCCACCTCATCCCCGGCTACGACGCCACCAAGTACCCCGCCCAGGAGACCAACTGGGCGGGCGGCAAGGCGGCCTTCTACATGGACGGCAGCTACGTCACCGGCGAGGTCGCCCAGCAGATCCCGGCGGGCTGGAAGTTCGGCTCGATCCTGCCGCCCGGCGCCAAGAGCCCGGACGTCTCGCTGTTCGGCTTCTCCGTCCCGAAGCGGGCCGAGAACGCCGGCGCCGCCGAGAAGTTCATCGCGTTCTTCCTGCAGAAGAAGCAGGTGGCGGGGATGGCGACCACCGCGCTCAACCTGACCCCGCGCACCGACGTCCCGGCCCCGGCGGGCCTGGAGGACGCGCAGAAGTCGCTCGACGCCCCGACCGTCCGCCTGCCGTACGACGGCGTGGCCGGCGACTGGTCGGCCAAGGTGTTCGAGCAGAACTTCCTGGACTTCTGGCACGGCAGGGCCACCGCCGCCCAGTTCACCGCCAAGTGCAAGGCCGACCAGGTCGCGTACTGGAAGACCCAGGGCTGAGCCGGTGGCGACCACGATCCAGCACCGGCCCCGGACACCCGGCATCCGGGCCGGCGCCACCCGCCGCGCGCGCGGCGCCGGGCCGCACGAACGCCAGCAGCGCCGGATGTTCTGGCCGTTCACCGCTCCCGCGCTGCTCGCCTATGCGGCGCTGTTCCTCGCCCCGGTCGGCTACGCGGTGTGGACCAGCCTCTACAAGTGGGACGGCATGGGCGCCATGCAGTGGCGCGGCCTGCGGAACTACCAGCAGCTGTTCCAGGACCCGGTGTTCCGCACCTCGCTGGTCAACACGCTGGAGCTGATGGCCGTCGGCGGCGCGATCACCTTCCTGATCAGCTTCCTGCTGACCCTCGTCCTGCGGGAGATGAGGGGCCGGCTCTTCGCCCGGTCCGTGCTCTTCTTCCCCTCGCTGGTCAACGGCATGGTCTTCGGCATCGCGGCCGGTTTCCTGTTCTCCCCCTCCGGCCCGGTCAACCAGGCGCTGGAGTTCCTCGGGGTGACCACCCCGCCGAAGTGGCTGTCGACCACCAACCTGTTCCCGATGGTCCTCGGCACGGTGATCTGGACGGCCACCGGCTACTACACCTCGATCATCATGGCCGCCGTCGACCAGATCCCCGACTACCTGTACGAGGCCGCCGAACTCGACGGCGCGAACGCCTTCCAGCGCTTCCGCCATGTGACCCTGCCCTGCGCGTGGGACGTCATCTCGGTCTGCGCGGTGCTCTGGACGGTCAGCTCGGTGAAGATCTTCGAACTCATCCTGCTGTTCGGCGGCAGCAGCAACCGCTTCCCCCCGGTGGACAGTTGGAACACCGCCATGTACGTGTACGCCGAGGCGTTCCCGCGGGCGACCATCCCCCGGCTGGGTGTGGCCACGGCCGCCGCCGTGGTCACCCTGCTGATGGTCACCGTGGTGACGGTCGTGCTCCGCCGGCTGCTGCGCCGCGAACCGATCGAGTACTGAGCCGATGACCCTCCTACGAAAGGCCACCACCGTGCCCGGCACACGCCGACCGGCGGGGCCGGCGGTCCGGATCGGCACCGTGGTCGTCCGGGCCGTCGTCGCCGCCAACCTGCTGCTGCTCCTGTGGATCCTCCTCACCTCGCTGCGCAGCGGTCCCGACATCCTCAAGCACAACTTCGCCCTGCCGGACGCCCTGCGGTTCGGCAACTACACCACCGCGCTGGACGAGGGCGGCTTCGCCCGGGCCGCCGTCAACAGCGTGCTCGTCGCCGTCTGCTCCTCACTCCTGGCGATCGTCCTCGCCGCGCCCTGCGCCTACGCGCTGGCCCGGCGCCGCTCGCGCACCTCCTCCTCGCTGTCGCTGCTGTTCGCCCTCGGCCTGGGCGTGCCCGGCCAGGTCCTGGTGGTGCCGCTGTTCGTCGGCCTCGCCAAGGTCGACCTCACCGACAGCGACCTCGGTCTCGGCCTTGTCTACGTCGGCCTGGCCATGCCGTTCACGGTCTTCCTGCTGACCGGCTTCTTCTCCGGCGTCCCCCGCGTGCTGGAGGAGGCCGCCGTCCTGGACGGCGCCGGGCCGCTGCGCACCTTCCTCCAGGTGGTCCTGCCGGTCGCCCGCGGCGGGCTGGTCACCGCGTTCCTGCTGCAGTTCATCACCGGCTGGAACGAGACGCTCTTCGCGATCGTGCTGACGAACAGCCAGAGCAAGGTCACCCTCCCGGTGGCCCTCGCCGAGTTCGTCGCCTCGCAGCAGTTCAACGGCCTGGACTACGGCACCACCTTCGCCGGAGTCTGCATCATCCTCGCTCCGATGATCGCGCTGTTCTCCTGGATGGGGACGCGGATCATCCAGGGCATGACGGTTGGGATCGGGAAGTGACCTCCACGCTGCGCACCGACCTGCTGCGGATCGAAGGAACGGCGGACCCGGCCGCCGGGGTGCTGCCGATCCTGCACGGCCTGTCCTCGTACACCGCCGACGGCGTCGGGGTGGACGAGGAGATGCGCCGGAACCTGGCGTACGGTGCCCCGCCCTCGCTGCTGCCGTACACCCGGCAGGGGGACTACGACCGCAACCGCGCCGGGCGTGAACTGCCGTGTGTGGTCCTGGAGAACGAGCAGCTCACGGCGACGTTCCTGCCCTCGCTCGGCGGGCGGCTGTGGTCGCTGGTCCACCGGCCCGGCGGCCGGGAGCTGCTGCACCGCAACCACGTCCTCCAACCCGCCAACCTCGCGCTGCGGGACGCCTGGCTGGCCGGCGGAGTGGAGTGGAACCTCGGCACCACCGGGCACTGGCCGCTGACCTGCGAACCGCTGCACGCCGTACGCCTCGCCGCGCCGGACGGCACCCCGGTGCTGCGGATGTACGCCTTCGAGCGGCTGCGGCGCGTGGTGCTGCGCCTGGATACCTGGCTGCCCGCCGGATCGCCGGTGCTCTTCGTCCACGTCGAGCTCCACAACCCCGCCCCGCACACCACCCCGGTCTACTGGTGGTCCAACATCGCCGTCCCGCAGGACGCCGGCACCCGGGTGGTCGGCCCGGCGGACCACGCCTTCCACTGCGACTACGTCAGCGACCTCACCCGGGTCGGCTTCCCCCACCTGGACGGCGCCGACCGCAGCTACCCCGGCCGGGTCACCCGCGCCGCCGACTACTTCCTCGACCTGCCCGACGGCGAACGCCGCTGGATCGCCGCGCTGGACGCCCACGGCACCGGCCTCGTCCAGGCCTCCACCGACCGGCTGCGCGGCCGCAAGCTGTTCTGCTGGGGCACCTCGACGGGCGGCCGCCACTGGCAGGAGTGGCTCTCCGGCCCGGACGCGGCCTATCTGGAGATCCAGGCCGGCCTGGCCCGCACCCAGTTGGAACACCTGCCGATGCCCGGCGGCGCGACCTGGTCGTGGACCGAGGCGTACGGGCTGCTCGAAGCCGATCCGGCCGCCGTGCACGGCGGTTGGCAGCAGGCCCGGCAGGCCGCCGGGGCGGCGGTGGCCCGGCTCCTCCCGCCGGCCGAACTGGACGCGGCCCACCGGCTCGCCACCGGGTTCGGGGCACCCGGCGAGCAGTTGGCCGAGGGATCCGGCTGGGCGGCCCTGGAGATCGAGGCGGGGGACCTGCCCGCGTCGACGCTGCTGCCCTTCGGCACCCCCGGCGCCGAACAGGAGCCCTGGCGACAGCTGATCACCACCGGCGTCCTCCCGGTCAGCGACCCGCCCGCCGCCCCGGTCACCGGCGCCCACTGGCGCGCCCGGCTGGAGCGGTGCGCCGAGGACTGGCACGCCCTGTACCAGCTCGGCCTGCTCCGCCTGGCCGACGGCGAGCCCGACCCGGCGCGCGAGGCGTTCAAGCGTTCCCTCGGCGAGCGGCCCACCCCCTGGGCCCTGCGCGCGCTGGCCTTCCTCACCGCCGAGCGGCAGGAAGCCGCCGACCTGATGGCTCAGGCACACCGACTCCAGCCGGAGCTGCGGGAGTTGACCATCGAGGTGCTCGACGCCCTGCTGGCCGCCGACCGCGCCCACCAGGCTCTCGCCCTCATCGAGACCCTGCCCCCGACGACCCGCGCCCACGGCCGGATCCGGCTCGCCGAAGCCACCGCCGCCCACGCCCTCGGCGAGGACGACCGGGTGCGCCGGCTGCTGGCCGAGGGCATCCGGGTCGACAACATGCGCGAGGGCGAGGTCTCCCTGGACGCCCTCTGGCTCGCCGTCCACCCCGACCGACCGGTGCCGCCGCACTACGACTTCCGGATGGCGGACGGCTAGGGGCCTGTCTCCTGGGTCCTTGCCGGGGCCGCGAAAACCCAGGAGACAGGCCCTGACCCCACCAGCTGGTCGGGACCCCCACCCCGACCCGCCGACGCCGGCCCACGGCGCCGGTACACCCGGGGCCCACCCCCACGGCGGGGCCCCGAGACCAGAAGGAGTCACTGTGTCAGCTCCTCGACGAAAACTGCTCGGCGCGGTAACCGCCCTGACCATGGCCCTGGTCGGCGGCACCACCCTCGGAGCGTCGGCGGCGCCCGCGAAGACGCCCGCCCCGGCCCCGGCCGGGTACACCATCACCATCGGCTCGACCGGACCGTACAACTACGCCGACGACACGCCCGCCGCCCCGTACCTCGACAAGGACGGCACCTTCCACTTCCAGGAGTCCCACTCGCTCTACGGCGCCACCGACTCCCGCCAGTGGAACTTCTACACCGGCAGCGACTTCGAGACCGCCACCCCGGACTCCGGACTCGACAACGCCGTCAACCCCGCCAACGCCGACGACCGGAACAACGACACCACCTGGCGCTGCAACCACAGCCCCACCGGCGTGAACGCCACCTCCGCGCCCGCCGGTTCGGGCTACTCCCAGCCGAACTACTGCGACCTGGTCGGAGTCTGGGTCGACCCGGACACCGGCGACTGGCGCGGCCTGGTGCACAACGAGTTCACCCCGCAGCCGTTCGGCGACGGCCTCCACTACGACGCCATCGACACCGCCGTCTCCCACGACCAGGGCCACACCTGGACCATCTCCGGCCACGCCATCACCTCCCCCTACAGCACCACCCGCGGCGACAACGCGGCCTTCCCCCAGCAGACCTACGACTACGGCGACGGCGACCAGCGGCTGTTCGTCGACACCGCCTCCGGCTACTTCTACGTCTTCTACGGCTCGCGGATCGTCCCCAAGGCGGGCGTCGGCGGCGGCAACGGCGGGCTGGCGCACGTCGCCCGCGCCCCGATCGCGGGCAAGATGGCGGCCGGCACCTGGCAGAAGTGGTACGACGGCGCCTGGACCCAGCCCGGCACGGGCGGCCTGGAGAGCAACATGGTCCCGGCGACCACGGCCGCCCCGAGCGGGTACACCCCGGCGGCCCAGGACTACCACCCCGCCAACAGCGGCAGCGTCGACCAGCAGGTCGCGGCCGGGGTGCTGCCCGCCAAGTCGCCGCTGTTCATCATGAACGTCTCCTACGACGCCTACCTCGGCCTGTACATCGGCGAGCCCGAGGTGGTCTCCGGCACCGCGCCCCAGCAGTTCTACGTCACCGACGACCTCGCCACCCAGCAGTGGCACCTGGCCGGCGACTCCGGCAGCTACACCTCCGGCTCCTGGTACCGCTGGATGCTGGACAGCGCCAACCTCACCAGCACCACCGTCATCGGCAAGACCTTCCGCTCCTACTGCTCCATCGCCTGCGCGACGTCGGACGGCGAGTACGCCGACGTCACCGTCGACTCCTCCTCCCCCGCCGCCTCCCCCTTCGATCCGGCCAGGACCTACCGCATCGCCAGCGGCGACGGCCGGGTCCTCACCCAGGCCGCGAGCGGCTCCGCGACCGCCTCCACCGCCGCCCCCACCGGATCCGCGCTGGAGGCCTGGAGCTTCACCGGCAACGGCGACGGCTCCTACCGGATCACCAACGCCGCCAGCGGCGCCCTGCTCGGCGTCGACGCCGCCACCACGGCGGGCCGCGCCTGGGGCGCCAAGCCCACCGTCACCGCCCCCGTCACCGGCAAGGCCGCCGTGGGCCAGCAGTGGTTCGTCCTCCCCGACGCCTCCGCCGGCGGCGGCTACCGCCTGGTCAACCGCTACAGCGGGCTGGTCATCGGCCTGATGGCCGGCAACGGCGGCAGCGCCGAGACCGCCGCCCCGCGCAACTGGACCGACACCACCGGCAACAGCGTCGGCGGCGGCCGCACCGCCGCCCAGCAGCGCCTCACCATGACCGCCGTCGGCACCGCCCCCGGCAGCCTCAACGGCACCCACACCCTGACCGCGAGCGGCAAGGCCCTCGACGACCCCGGCCACAGCACCACCGCCGGCACCCGGCTGATCACCTGGGCCCCCAACGGCGGCGCCAACCAGGACTGGCAGTTCACCCGGCAGCCCGACGGCTCCTACCAGCTCGTCAACGCCGAGTCCCGGCTGTGCGCGGACGACGACGGCGGCGCCACCGCCGCCGGTACCGCCGTCATCCAATGGACCTGCACCGGCAACGACAACCAGCACTGGACGGCCGACCGCCTCGCCGACGGCACGTACACCCTGACCAACGTCCACAGCGGCCTGCTGCTCACCACCGCCGCCACCGCCAACGGCGCCCCGGTGGCCCAGCAGCCGGACTCCGGCTCGGCGCTCCAGCACTGGACGCTCAGGTAAGGCCCTCGGCGGGCATGCCGCGCTGCGGGCCGGTCACCCTCGGGTGACCGGCCCGCCTCCGGTCGAGCGCCGGGGTCCCGACGGACGGAGCGGGTGGCGGTGCCGCTCCATCGGTCGGGCGGCCGGGCGGCCGGGCCGCGGCGCCGTGGCCCGGATCCGGGGGTCGGCCCTGTGGTACGTTCCGGGGCCAGCGGGCCGACATGGACGAGACTTCGACAGCGCGCGCCGAACTGGACCGGCTGGGCCGGTCCCGACCGGAAGGGCCGGTGCGCGGACTGCCGCACGACGAAGGCCTGCGCCATCTGCCGCGGTGCGGGTGAGTTGAGCACCTCCGGCCTGTCGACGTACCAACGCGGCTACTACCCGGAGCTGGACCGCCCCTGACGGACCAGTCCCCCGGGCCCACGCGCGGGGGTCGCCAACGCGATCGCCCGCGAGGAGCAGTACGGCAACTCCTCGGCGGGGCAGTACAGCAAGTCCTCCAGCGGCGGCGGCAGCATCGGCCTCGCGGCGTTCTTCGGCGGGATCGGCGCGAACTGGAGCGCGTCGGAGAACAGCGGCTTCTCGACGGCCATCTCCCGCTCGACCGGGGTGAAGACGGTGGCGGACGAGGCGTCGCAGCGCATCAGCGCGCGCACCCAGCAGCTGGCGACGGCGGCCCGCAGCCGCAACATGACGGTGGTGCGCGAGACCTCGCAGTCGGAGAAGGACCAGGTCCTGACCCGGGTCGTCACCAACTACAACCACATGCACGCGATGTCGGTCCAGTACTACGAGGTCGTGCAGGTCTACAGCGTCACGACGAGGCCGACGAAGCTGGAACGCTGCCTGTTCATCCCGCTCCAGGAGCTGACCTTCACCTACTCCAGCCTGCAGCGGTACAAGGAGGTCCTCGCCTCGGTGGCGCCGGGCGACTGGGCGGCGAAGATCCGGGCGGCGAACCCGTTCGACACCACCGTGCGCAAGCTCGACGCGCTCACCGCGCCTGGTCCGGCACCGGCGCCCGCGGCAGCCTCGCCGGGCTGCGCCTGACGATGACCTCCGGGGTGGCGAACTTCGGGATCGCGGAGACCACCACCGCCGCGCCCGACCTGAGCGAGGACGCGGGCGGCGCCTCGGCAATCTGCGGAATGTTCGGCTCGGTCATCAAGTCCGGCAGCCGCACCTACGTCGACTCGCTGGGCTTCCACGTGCGCGGGGGCAACGTGTCGCAGGTGGTCCTGGACCACCTGAACGACAACCGCCGCCACTACAGCCAGGCCGTGTGGCCAACGCCGACGAGCTGACCCTCAGCCGCATCCTCGCCAACTACTTCTACGCGCCCGCGGGTTCGACCGCGCCGCCGGTCCTACTCGGTACGGTGCTGGACCCGAAGCCGATCGCCGCGACCGGAAACTACCTCGGCTTCCGCTGGAACTTCACCAGCGAGCAGGAGCGCGAGGCGTGGACCAACGCCCGCAAGGCGACCGCTACCGCCTACGGGAATCCGGTGACCAGCACGGTCGCGATCGCCACCAAGGGCGTCTTCGCCGAGGCCGTCCTCGGCCGGGCCAACTCGGCGGAGAAGATCGACCTCACCCGGTTCTGGAACTGGAAGGACTCGCCGATCCAGATCACCCCGGCCGACATCGCCCCGGTCTCCACCGCCTCGCGCGCGCAGAACCTGGATACCAAGGTGGCCGCCCTGGGCGCCTCCGAGGCGCGGTTCACGCCGCTCGTGGCGATGCCCGACCCGGCCGGCCTCCAGACGGCGCAGGCCATCGCCACCGCCAACCTGTTCCGCGACATGAGCGGCATCAACACCGTCACCCAGGTGCTTACCAAGGGCATCGAAGCCGCCGCGAACAACGACAAGGCCGCCGGCGAACGCGGCCAGGAAGCCCTCAAGACCGCCACCGAACACCTGCAGAAGATGGCCCAGATGACGCTCGACGCCGCCGCCAAGGCCGCACCGGCCATAGCAACCGGCGGCGCCAGCAACCTCAGCGCCCTCGGCGGCATGATGAACCAGGGCGGCAAGGACGGTGCGCCGTCCACCGGCGGGTCCGCGGCGAAAGCCTGATCACCCCACCGTGCGGGCCCGGGCGACCACCCGGGCCCGCCCCGTGAACCGAGCGGCAACACCTCAGGGCGTGGCTCCCGGATCCCCAGTGATCGGACGGCGGCCCGGAGCGGGGTGCTCCGGGCCGCCGTCGCGAAGAGCGGGATCAGTACTGGGTGGTGATGGTGACGCCGCTGAAGTCGGTCTGGGCGTAGAGGCTGATGTAGCGGTAGCCGGCCGTGGTGTTGGTGACGGTCAGGCTCTGGGTGGTGGTGCCGTTGGTGGTCGAGCCGGTGGTGTAGGCGTTCGGGGTGGCCCAGGTGTCCGGGTTGTAGAGGAGGTAGGCGGTGCCGGTGCCGCCGGAGCTGGAGACCTTGAGGGTGGTGGTGCCGGCCGGCAGGTAGATGTAGTAGTAGTCCAGGTTCCCGGCGGTCGCGGACTGGCCGGTGCGGGAGCAGTTCTTGTCCAGCACCCGGGCGTCGGCGG
This sequence comes from Kitasatospora sp. NPDC023176, assembly GCF_055560495.1. Lineage (NCBI taxonomy): Bacteria > Bacillati > Actinomycetota > Actinomycetes > Kitasatosporales > Streptomycetaceae > Kitasatospora > Kitasatospora sp. NPDC023176. The sequence goes on from NZ_JBVHIP010000002.1 coordinate 256,281, forward strand.
CGGTGCAGCCGGTGAGGCTGCCGACCGTGACGGACTGGCTGATGGTGTTGGTCTTGCCGTTGCCGTCGGTCACCGTGAGGCCGACGGTGTAGCTGCCGGCCGCGGTGTAGGTGTGCGCGGGGCTCTGGCTGGTGGAGGTGGCGCCGTCACCGAAGTTCCAGGCCCAGGAGGCGATGCTGCCGCCGGACTCGGTCGACTGGTCGGTGAACTGGACGTTCAGGCCGGACGGGACGGCGGTGAAGGCGGCGGTCGGGGTGCTGCCCACCACGCAGGCGCCGGCGGCGCAGGCGTCCAGCCAGGTGTTGAACTCGGCGTCGTACGCGGTGCCGATCGAGTTGTAGGTCGCGTAGCCGCCGGTGTAGTCGCCGGTGCGGAAGTGGCCCAGCATGTTCTGGATGACGTCCGGGTGCTTCTCGGTCATGAAGCGGACGGCCAGGTAGCCCCACGGGTAGGTGCGGGTGGTGTCGCTGTTGTCGTAGGTGTTCTGGAACAGCGTGCTGAGCGCGTAGGTGTGCTTGGGCGCCTCGGCCACCGCGCCGGTGTCGGTGATGTTCCGGTAGCTGTAGGAGGTGTACTCGGCGACGCCCTCGATCCACCAGACGTCCGGGACGGAGATCTGCTGGGTGAAGTTGCCCTTCATGTCGAGGCGGCCGTCGAGGGCGTGGGTGTACTCGTGGTTGAGGTTCCAGACGCCCGCGGTGAAGCCGTCGTTGCCGTTCTGGTAGGTCAGCGAGATCGGCTGGTTGGCGGGGGCGGTCGGGTCGCCGATCAGGGTGATGCCGCCGTTGTTGGTGCTGACGCCGTAGATGCCGCCCGCGTAGGTCTGGTAGTCCTGCGGGGAGGCGAACACCACCATCTGCAGCGAGTTCTCGTACTGGCCGGCGATCGGGCCGCTGTCCTTGACCAGGTTGTGGAAGTACGCGTCCTGGTTCTGCAGGCTGGCGCAGACGGCGGCGAGGTCGGCGGCGGTCAGGCTCTGGGCCAGGATGCTGTGGGTGGAGTCGCAGGTGTGGCTGACCGGCAGGGCAGCGGCCTTGAGCTGGTCCGCCAGGTTGCAGACGCCGTAGTCCGAGCAGTTCGCCTTGTCGTAGAAGGCGGCCATGCCGGCGACGCCGACCCAGAGCGGCGCGGTGGGGCCGGTGATCGACGAGACGCCCATCAGGCCCTTGATCAGCGGCCGGACGGTGTTGACCAGCGCCGGGTGCTCGATGAACCGGGCCGTCTCCAGACCGGCGTTGGAAGCCAGGTAGGAGTTGGTGCCGCCGAGCATGCTCTTGTGGTTGAGCGCGAAGCTGTCGAGGGTGTTGATGAGGCTCGGGTCGGCGGTGACGGCCGCGACGTAGTCGGCGTTCTGGTGGCCGCGGAAGATCGGGGTGTACACGCTGTTCGCGAAGTTCACCATGTACCAGGACGAGTCCCAGGCGCTGGTGTACGCGTTCAGCACCCGCTGGTAGGTGCCGAGGTAGTGGGCCTGGAGGTTGGCGCTGTCGGAGAGGATCATCGCCTGGCCGGCGACCTGGCCGTTGCCGTCGTTGACGTCCAGGAAGTGCGGGCTGCCCACCAGGGTGTCGAGGGCGGCCTTCACGGCGCCGGTGAGCGTCGCGTCGTACGTGCCGACGTCGGCCGGGTGGTAGTACTGCGCGAAGTAGCCGGCCTGGAGGAAGTAGCCCAGCTGGTAGATGCCGGTGGAGTTGTCGCCCGTGTACGAGGCGGCGGCGCTCTTCAGGCCGTTGGCGACCACGAGCATCTGGCTCTGCTGGAACACCCCGTGGGCGTCGCCGCCGGTGAGGTGGAACAGCGAGCTGATGCAGTCGACCGTCGAGCCCTGGATGAAGTTGACCAGGTCCGCGCCGCTCCGGCCGCTGAAGTCGGCCGGGGTGCAGGAGGTTTGGGCCGTGCCGGCCGTCTGCCCGCTGCCGGCGGTGGCCCCCTTGGCCGCGAGCTGGGCCGGAGCCTTGGCGAGCTTGGGCGTCGGGGCCTGGGGAGCGGCGGACTGCGGGGAGCGCGGCGGGAGTTGCGCGGGTGCGAGCCGGCCCGTCTGGGTCTGCGCGTGGGTGTCGAGACCGAAGGCGGTGCCGGTGGGGGCTATGCCATCGGGACGGGCGGTCTGACTCGCCTGCTGACCGGCCTGCACCGTGGGGGCGGCGAAGCTCGGGGCGGCGGCGAAGCCGGTGAGGGCGGTACTCGCGGCGGCGAGCACGGCCAGTGCCCGGGGTAGCCGAAGTCGGTGACTCATCGTCACTCCTAAGTGGGGGGTGGGGGGGAGCCTCCAGCTCGCTACTGCGGAGGCATCGCTGGCACGGTGTCATGGACAACCCACCACAATCAATAGGGTGTGACATATCACTTTCGAGCGGTCGACCCTTCGAATGCGGAGCGAGTGCCGCACCGGAGCACGGGTCCGCCGGCCGGGGCGCCGGACTCCCCCGGGCACCCTGCCTCCGGACCCGCCGCGCGGGCGGCGACGGTCCGCGCGGAGGGGTACGGCGCCCGGGCCGGACCGACCCCGGAGGAGCGGCGGCGGCACGGGCGGAGCCGCATCCGGCCGGCGCTCGGCGAGCACGCGGCCCGGATCGTCGGCGAACTCCTGCCGGCCGGTCGAGCGGGCGTCGAATCCCGGAGTACTCATATTTTTCGCTACGAGGAGAATTCGAGGCACCCGCGCCGCCGGTCGGATTCAATGAGCTCCCGGAACAACGTGCCGAAAAGGCTGATCCGTCCGCACGGGAAAGGGAGTTCACGTGAATCGCCAACCGGATGCCTCCGCACCGGCCATCGACGTCATGTCGTTCAACATCCACCACGGCGAGGGGGTCGACGGCGTCCTCGACCTGGAACGGATCGCCCGGGTGATCCGGAGCAGCGGCGCCGAGGTCGTCGGACTCCAGGAGGTGGACCGGCACTTCGACAGGCGTAGCCAATGGGCCGACCAGGCAACGGAGTTGGCGCGGCTCCTCGGCTACCACCTGGCGTACGGGGCGAACCTCGACCTGGCCCCACCGGCCCCGGGCGCGCCACGGATGCAGTACGGCACCGCGGTGCTGTCCCGTCATCCGATCACCCGCTCGCGCAACACCCACCTCTTCCGCTCCCCCGGCGAGGAGCAGCGGGGTCTGCTGCAGGCCGAGATCGACTTTCGCGGAATTCCGCTCCAGGTCTTCGTCGCGCACCTCGAACTGTTCTCGGAGACCGATCGCACCCAGCAGGTGAAAGAAGTCATCGAGCTGATCGGGGACGCCGCTCCGGCGATTCTCCTCGGTGACTTCAACGCCGTTCCGGAAACACCGGAGATCGCCGCCGTCCGGGCTGCTTTCACCGATTGCTGGACGGTTGTCGAGGGTGCGCCGGCCGCGACCTTCCCGACCGACGCGCCCGCGGAGTGCATCGACTACGTCTTCGCGGGGCCGGGGGTGCGGCCGGTGCGGATCGGTCCGGTCACCGGGGAGCCGGCGGCCTCGGACCATCTGCCGGTACTGGCCCGGCTGGTGGTCACGGCCTGACGCGGGCCGGGGGGCGGTGCGGAGGCGCAGCGCCCCCCGGACGGAGTCAGCAGCCCTGCTCGGCGAAGAGCGCGGCGAGCCGGTCCAGGCCGTCGTCGATGGCCGGTCCGGTGAGTGAACTGACTGACAGCCGCAGGGAGTTGGTGCCACCCGCGGCGCTGTAGAAGTGGCTCATCGGGGTCCACAGGACGCCGTGCCGGCGGGCCGAGTGCTCCAGCAGGGCGTCGTCGACCGTGAACGGGACGGTCACGCAGACGAAGAATCCGCCGGTCGGCACGGACCAGGTGATGCCGGGGTGTCCGCCGAAGCGACTGCGGAGTCCGGCCAGGACCCGGTCGAGGTTGTCCCGGTAGATCTCCCGCTCCCGGGCGTTGGCCCGTTCGAGGCTGAAGTCGTGTTCGAGCAGGGCACCGCCGACCACCGCCTGGGCGATCGGCGAGGTGTTCACGGTCACCATGCTCTTGATCTTGGAGAGCTGGTCGGCGAACAGTCCTGACCCGCCGTCGGCGGTCGCGACGCGCTGGTCCGCCACGGCGTAGCCGACGCGGGCGCCCGGCAGCACCGTCTTGGCGAAGGAGCCGAGGTGGACCACCCGGCGTGTGGTGTCCAGGGCCTTGAGGGTGGGAGGCGTCCCGTCGCCGCCGTGGAACACGCCGTAGGGGTTGTCCTCCAGCAGCAGGATGGACTCGCGCTCGGCCAGCGCGAGCAGTGCCCGCCGTTGGGTGAGGTCGATGCTGAGGCCCGACGGGTTGGCGAAGTCGGGCATCACGTAGCACGCCCGGGGGCGCAGGCCCTGTGCGCGGGCCGCGCGGATCGTGGCCGTCAGGTCGTCCAGGTCGATCCCGGCCGGCCCGGCGGCGACCGGCAGGACCGGCAGGTCGACCAGCCGCGCGGCGCCGGTGAGGCCGACGTACATGGGCGAGACCGAGAGCAGCACGTCCCGCTCGCTCGCCCGCAGCGCGCGCAGGACCAGGAACATCGCCTCCTGGCAGCCGACGGTGATCACGACGGCCTCGGGATCGACCGTGAGGCCGTGGTCGCGGGCGAGGTGCCGGGCCACCAGCTCGTGGACGATGCCCTTGGTCCGGCCGTACTGGCACAAGGTCCGGCGGACCTCCTCGTCCGACAGGCCGCGCTCCTCGGCGAGGTGGCGGCTGAAGGTGCGCAGCCGGTGGTGCACCGATTCGAGGTCGAAGAAGTGCTCGACCGGGCGGCCGGGGGCGAAGGAGAGCGCTTCCGGGAAGCGCGAGGTCACCTCGTTGAGGAAGTTCATCGAGGTGAGGGCCGGATCCTCCAGTGAGCCGTGCAGGTCGGCGGTGGTCAGATCGGCGGTGGTCGGGTCGGCGGTGGTCGGGTCCACGGTGGTCGGGTCCACGGTGGTCGGGTCAATGGCGGTCAAGTCCGCGGTGGTCGGGTCCGCGAACGGTGCGTCAGGCACGGGGTGCCAGCCTCTCGGTGCGTAGGAGCCGCGCCGCCGCGAGGTCGGCGCAGCCGGCCAGCGTCATCGCCTCGGCCAGTTCGGTGTGCAGCAGGTCGAGGACGCGGGCGGCCCCGGCCTCGCCGCCCGCCGCCAGGCCCCACAGCACGGGACGGCCGAGCAGCACGCCGCGGGCCCCGAGGGCGAGCGCCTTGAGGACGTCGGTGCCGGTACGGATCCCGCTGTCCAGCAGGACCTCGCAGTCGCCGGAGACCGCGGCGACCACCTCGGGGAGGGCGGCCAAACTGGGGCGTGCGCCGTCCAGTTGGCGGCCGCCGTGGCTGGAGACGACGACGGCGTCGGCTCCGAGGTCGGCGGCGGTGCGGGCGTCGCGCGGGTCGAGCAGGCCCTTGACCACCAGGGGCAGCGTGGTCCGGCGGCGCAGCCGTTCGAGGTCCGGCCAGGACAGGGCGGGCGCGAAGGCGGCGCTGGTGTGCACGGCGAGCGCCGAGGTGCCGCCGATCCTGCGGTGCGCCTCGCTGTCGGGGCCGGGACCGGTGTCGGGGCCTGAGCCGGGGCCTGGGCCTGGGCCGGCGTCGAGGTTGGCGGCGCGGACGTGCGGTGGCAGCGCGAAGCCGTTCCGCACGTCCCGCAGCCGGCGGCCCATCAGCGGCACGTCCACGGTGACCATCAGCGCCCGGCACCCCGCGGCCTCGGCCCGGCCGACCAGTTCGTCGTTCTTGGCCTGGTCGCGCAGGCAGTAGAGCTGGAACCAGGTGTCGGCCCCGGTGGCGGTGACGGCTTCCAGCGGGTGGCTGCTGAGCGTGCCGATGACGTAGGGGACACCGTGGGTCCGGGCGGCGCGGGCGGCGGCGGCTTCGCCCTCCTCGTGCAGCAGGCGCTGGTAGGCCATGGGTGCGACGGCGACCGGCATGGCCGCCGCCGTCCCGACCAGCCGCTCGGCGGTGTCCGCGGCGGTGGCGCCGGTCAGCACCCGTGGGACGAGGGCGAGTTCGGCGAAGGCGGTGCGGTTGGCGGCGAGCGTGGACTCGGTGCCGCTGCCGCCGTCGACGAAGTCCCAGACCGCGGGGTCGAGTACGGCACGGGCGGCGGCGCGGATGCCGTCCAGGTCCACCGCGGCGGTGGCGGCCCGGCGGTCGTCGTCGGCCGTCACCCGAGCCGCTCCGCTTCCACGGCTTCGTACAGGGCCTTGATGTTGCCGCTGCCGAAGGTCGTGGCCCCGATCCGCTCGATGACCTCGTAGAACAGCGTCCGCCGCGGGTGCGTCGTCCGGGTGAAGATCTGGAACAGCTGGCCCTCGTGGTCCTCGTCGACGAGGATGCCCAGGTCGGCGAGTTGCCGCGCGGTGTGCCGGGCCGGCCGCAGGCGGTCGGCGAGCAACCGGTAGTAGGCGGGCGGTGTCGAGAGGAACTCCACGCCCTGCTCCGCCATCGTGCGGACGGACCGCACGGCGTCCTCGGTGCGGAAGGCGATGTGCTGGACGCCGGAGCCGCCGTGGTTCTTGATGAAGTGGTCGATCTGGCCGGGCTCGCGGCTGGTGTCGGGCTCGATGAGGGTGAGCGTGAGGCCGCCGGACGGGGACTGCACCACTTCGGAGTCCATCGCCTGGGCGCCGACGACGATCCTCTCCGTGAAGGTGTTGCGCAGGCCCAGGACCTGCTCGTAGTACTCGACGGTGGAGCGGAGCCGGCCGGCCTCGACGCACACCGCGAAGTGGTCGATGTCCAGCAGGCCGGTGTCCGTTGCCGGTTCGGCCCGGCGTACGGGGGTGAACCCGGGCAGCAGCCGCGGGTCGGTTCCGCCGGGGCGCTGGACGAAGGTGTGCCGGACGTCGCCGAAGCCGGCGACGGCGGCCGTGACCACGCCGTCGGCCTCGGTGGGAGCCGCCAGTGGCCGGGCACCGCGCCGGACGGCCTCGGCGAAGGCCGCCGCCGTGTCGACGGTGGTCAGGGCGATGTCGGCGACGCCGTCCCCGTGCTGCCGGGTGTAGTCGGCGGCGGGGTGGTCCTCCGCCCGGGCCTGGGTGAGGACCAGGCGTATTCGGTCCCGGCCGATGGCGACCGAGCGCGCGTCGCCCGGCTGGTCGGAGCGGGCGTACGCGGTGAACCCGTAGGCCTGGGCGAAGCGTCGCGCGGTGGCGTCGAGGTCCTCGACGTACAGCTCGACGTGGTCGACGGACAGGTCGGCGTGGTCGGTGGACAGGTCGTGCGGGGCGCTGTTCGGGTGTGCCGTCACGATGCTGGTCTCCTTCGGGTGGGGTGGTCGGCCGGGAGGTGCCGGTGCCCGGGTCCGGCCGGTCCGCCGCGGGATCGGTCACGGGCACCGGCAGGGCCCGCTACCAGGGGTCGACGCCGAGCAGCCGGCGGCCGAGCGGCGTCATCGCCGCGGTCTGCAGGCCGTTGTAGGAGTGGCCGGCCGGGCGGTCACCGGGGCGGTCCCCGGCTTCCCAGGGCTGGTCGTCCCGCGCGTAGCGGACGAACTGGGCGACCCGTGCCTCGGGCCGGCGGTTGTGCGAGGCGGCGTGCGGCATCAGGTGGTGGGTCAGCACGAAGTCGCCTGCCTCGCCGGTGATTTCGATGCTCTTGAGGTGCGGGATGTTCCGCCACTTGTCGTGCAGCTGCCGCCCCCGGGGAACGGCTCGGGCCTCCGCCTCGACGATGCGGTGGCCGCCGGGCACGACGTGGATGCCGCCACCGCCGGGAGCCACGTCCGTGAAGTAGTAGCAGCCGCCGATCTCGACCTCCTCGGGGGTGAGGAGGAACTCGTCCACGTCCTCGGGTACTGCCGGGTCGATGTGCAGGTCCTGGCTCAGCTCGCTGGTGTGCGCGGTGTCGTTGCGCATGGTGATGGCGACCGAGCCGTCCCGGACGAGCAGCCGCGGGTGCTCCAGGAGCTGGGCCGTCACCCGGTAGAGCAGCTCGTTCTGGAGGAGCGGGATGAACTCCGGGCCGTCGAAGGTCTGGTTCCCGGGGGTGTTGTAGGGCTTGAACCGGCCGTCGTAGGCCTGCCAGTGCTCCGGGACGCGCAGGTCGCGCGGGAGCAGGTCGAGGATCAGGCCGGCGTGGTGCCTGGCCTCCTGCCTGGTCAGGACGCCGCGGATGAGCAGGTATCCGTCCTGCCGGAAGCGGTCGACCTCCTCCTGGGACAGGACCGGCTCCGGCATGGCGATCGTCATGGGTGCTCCGATGGTTCGGTGGGTGGGGGTTCGGGCTGTTCCGGCGCTGCCGTCGGGCTCCGGGCTCCTCCGGTGCTGCCCTCGGGGTTCGGGCTGTTCCGGCGCTGCCGTCGGGCTCCGGGTCAGCCCGTGGGTGCCGCGGGCCCGCTCCCGGCGGAAGGGGACGGACGGAGTTCCCGGGCCAGGCCGCGCAGAGTGGTCATGCCGCTGACCCGGGTGAAGCCGGGCGGACGGTAGCCGCTGCGGCTGATCAGCTCCGCGAACCGCGGGTAGCGCTCCAGCCGTCCGCCCGCGCGGACGTAGCAGAGGTCGAGGTCCGGGTCCGGGACGAGACCGGACTCGGCCAGGATGCCGAGCAGGGTGCCCTCCGCCGCGGTGACGGGGGGCCGGCGGGTGGTCGTCCGACCGTCGGAGGCCTCGCCGCCGTCGATCTCGAACCGCTCCGGGACGGCCAGGAGTTCGCCCGTGTGGACGGCTCCGAGCAGTTCCTCCCGCAGGTCGAGCGGGGAGAGCACGGTGCCGTCGACGGGCGTGACCCGGGCGGTCAGCCAGGCGGAGCCGGGCGCGCCGCCTGGCGCGAGGGCCACCGCGGCCTCCGCCACCCCGGGCAGGGAGCGCAGTCGCTCCTCGATCGCCCCGAGGTCGATCCACCGCCCGCCGGCCCGCTGTTCGCGGGGGCCGCGGTCCACCCGGACCAGGCCCACCTCGGCGGCGACGTCCTCGGGCGCGCAGTCCTGCCCCGCGGCGATCCGGGTCAGGACGAGTTCGATGCCGCGCAGCAGCGCCGCGCACTGCTCGGGCGACAGGACCCGGGAGTCGCCGTGGACGGAGAGCCGGACGGTCCGCGGGTCGGCCCACCGGACCGACAGGCTCACCCCGTACTCGTAGGAGGTCTCGTCGGTGGCCGCCCAGCTGATCCCGGAGCCGGTCCGGTCGCTGCCGCCCTGTTCGGCTTCGAGCAGCTCCGCCCATCCCTGGGGCGGTGGAATGAAGTTGAAGGCGAGGTCGGTGGAGAGGCAGAGGCCTCGGCGGTGCTGGGCCTCGATCCGCTCGCCGATCAGGTCGAACGGGTCGTACCGGCCGTAGGCGGGGTGTCCCTCGGCCAGGGTCCGCTGGACCTCGTCGGCGGCCTCCAGCAGGCTCCGGCTCCGGCCGGGAAGGGCCACCGGAGAGCGCTGCGCGGTGGCGCACAGCACCCTGCGGAGGTCGGCGTTGTGGCGGTTGTCCAGCGACACGTTGACCGTGCACCCGTCGGTGTCGCTGCGCCCGCAGAGCAGTTGGGCGAAGGCCGCGAGCACGACCGCCGAGGGCAGCAGTCCGGCCCGGGCCATGACCCCGGCGAAGAGGCCGTCCGCGCCCGGGAGGGTGAGCGTGCTCCGGTAGTAGCGGCCTTCCTCGCCGGCGGCGGGCGGACGGTGCGGATGCAGCCGCGCCGGGGCGGAGGAGAAGTGCTCCCGCAGGTAGTCGAGCGCCCTGGCGCGTTCGGCATCCTCGCCCGGGTCCGTCTCGCGGCGGGCCTGCTCGGCCGGCTGGATGCCCGGGCGCCCCTGGAGGACGTCGGTGGCCGGACCGTCGGACGGCTCGCCCAGCAGCTCGGTGATCGCCTGCTCCACCACGCCGTGGAAGCCGGCGTCCACGGCCACGTTGTCGGCGACCACGGCCAGCCAGTACCGGCCGTCCTCCCGGAGCAGCCGGAACTGCACGAGGAACCGGCCGAGCCGGCCGTGGACGTGCGCGGTGAACTCCCGTACCAGGTCGGCCATGCCCTGGTGGACGGTGCCGCCCGGCACGAGGTCCACCACCTCCACCGGTGAGCCCGACCGGTGGACGACCTGCCGCAGTTCACCGTCGATGACGGCGAGCGAGGTGCGGAGGATCTCGAACCGCGCCTCCAGGGCGTGTACCAGCCGCCGGGCGGCGGCCTCGTCGGTCGATGCCGGGAGCCGGCGGAGCCCCTCGGCCAGCCCTTTCTCCAGGAACCACTGGAACTTCTGCGCCCTGGTCAGGGGCGCGCTCACCACCGCCCCGCCGCTCATGCCGGGCTCCCGGTCGGGCTCGGCTCCGGAGCGCCGCCCGGTGGCCGGGTCGCACGGGAGGCCAGCTGGGAGAGCCGGCGGATGGTCGGCGAACCGAGGACGTCGCGCACGGTGATCCGGACTCCGGACGCCCGGGTCGCCGCCGTGGCCACGCGCACCGCCGAGATGGAGTCTCCGCCGAGCGTGAAGAAGTCGTCGTCGATCCCGACCTCCGCGACTCCGAGCATCTCGCTCCACAGCTCGGCCAGTTGCGCCTCCAGCGCGTCGCGGGGGGCGGTCGCGGGGTTCGAGGCGTCGCCGCGCTCCTCGGCGGGGGCCGGCAGCCTCGCCGGATCGAGTTTGAGGTTCGTGGTGAGCGGGATCGCCGGGATCACGGTGATCGAGGCCGGGTGCTGGTACGGCGGAAGCGCCGTCGCGATCCGCCGGCGCAGCTCGGTGGTGAGCCCGGCGACGGACTCCGGCCCGCCCTCCGTACCCGGTCCGGTCGACGCGGACGAGCGGACGACATAGGCGTCCAGGCGCTTGTCCCCCGCGCCGTCGTCCCGCGCCACCACGACCGCGTCGTTGACCAGGGGGTGCCGGGTGAGCACGGCCTCGATCTCGCCCGGCTCGATCCGGTGGCCGCGCACCTTGATCTGCCGGTCGGCGCGGCCCAGGAACCGCAGGGCGCCGTCCGGGCCCCGCCGGACGAGGTCCCCGGTCCGGTACAGCGGCCCGTCGGTGTCGCCGTGCGGGTCCGGGACGAATCGCTGGGCGGTCAGTTCGGCCCGGTCGAGGTAGCCGCGGGTCATCCCGGCGCCACCGATGTACAGTTCGCCGGTCCCACCGTCCGGGACGTCCTCGCCGTCCGGCCCGAGCACCCGGATCCTGACCCGGTCGATCGGTCGGCCGATCGGGATCATCGTCGCGTCCGGCGCCATCGCCCGGACGTCCTGGTGGGTGGCGAAGCCCGTCGTCTCGGTCGGCCCGTAGAGGTGGACCAGCCGCCCCCCGAAGGACTTCTTCGCGAGGTCCGCCACGTCCGCGCGCACGGAGTCCCCGCCGAACAGCAGCGTGTGCACGCCGGAGAGGTCGGCGAAGTGCGCCGGCTCCAGGAGCCGGAAGACGGGGCTGGTCAGGTGGAGGACGGAGACGGCGTCCTCGCGGACCCGCCGGCAGAGCGCGGACGGGTCGACGCCGCCGAAGCTGTAGACGACACAGGTCGCGCCGTTGAGCAGCGGCCCCCAGATCTCGAAGGTCGAGGCGTCGAAGGACAGCGTGGCCAGCGCGGCGACCCGGTCCTGCGGCCCGATGGAGGCGTAGCCCTGGTCCGTGACCAGGTTCAGGACGCTGCGGTGCGGCACCAGCACACCCTTGGGCGTTCCGGTGGATCCGGAGGTGTAGATGACGTTGGCGAGATCGGGCCGGCCGACGGCGGGTGGGTTGCCGGCGGGACGGGCCGGGCCCTCGTCGTCATCGAGCAGGGCGAGCGCCGCCTGGTGCGGGGGGAGGCGGTCGACCAGTCGGCGTTGGGTCACCAGCACCGGGACGGCGCTGTCCCGCAGCATGAAGTCGAGCCGCTCCGCGGGGTATCCGGGGTCGATCGGGACGTACGCGCCTCCCGCCTTCAGGATGCCCAGCAGCCCGACGATCATCTCCGCGGACCGTTCGACGCAGATGCCGACGAGCGTGTCGGGGCCGACGCCCACGTCACGCAGCCGCCAGGCCAGTCGGTTCGCCCGGGCGTTCAGCTCGCCGTAGCTCAGGGTCCCGTCGTCGGCGACCACCGCTGTCCGGTCGGGAGCGCGCTCCGCGTGCTCTTCGAACAGGGCGTGCAGGGTGGTCGGCCCGGCCCCGGTCGGCCCGTCGTTCCGCTGAATCACTGGCTGACTCCGTCCTCTCGTGCGATGACCGGGCCGGTGGACACGGCACCGCGGAATTCGTGCTGATGAGTCCGAGGCCGGCGCCGCACGGGCGTTCGTGAATCCTGGAAGCCGGCGGGCGGTATCGCTCTCGGCGAGGTTCCGGCCACTCGGAGCGGGATCGTCGGAATCAATGTCCTGATCGGCTCCGGGCTCGAACGGCGCCTCCGACGGCACCGCCCCTGGGACACCCGGGAATTCCCTCGGCGTTCGTTACCGCCGGAACGGGTTTCCGGCGTCGGAACCCCCAGGAGCCTAAGCAATCCGGCGATGTCCCGCCACCCTCTCCCAGGGAATTCCGGCAATCATGCGCTATGCCCGATCCATACCAATCACCCCGATCGCCGGAGTTTCCCGCCGACCGAGGGCAGGTGATCCGACGATCCGTCAACCGTCCGCCGACGAGGGCCCGTCGAGCCTCCCAGGCCCCGGTTCACCTCGTGGATTCGCCTGCCAAAACGGTTCAAACTCTCCCATAACCCTGCACCATCAGTGCGATGTGTAATGTGCCATTGCACATCGCCGACTTGTCATGGACTATGGATCAAGAGCTGCGACGCCACAGTTCCGAAGCCGACCGGGGGGTTCGCTTGTCCGCCGCAACCTGCCGGGCCCGCGACGAGAGACGGCTCCCGCGCACTCCTGAAATCACTCGCCCGGGTATTCGCGAGGGATTCCACGGGGGCGAATTCCCCGTCCCGGTAGTGCCCGTAGCACTGCACTTCCGAATCGACGCATGACCCCCTGCGGCTGGAAGGCCCGATTCCAAAGGAAGCCTCATGTCTGAGAACCAGTCCTCGGCCCTGATCATCGGCGCGGATCCCTATTTGATCCGCGCCTGCCTCAGGACCGGAATCAAGCCCGTCGTGGTGTACGGTCCCGGCCTGCACGACTGGGGGTTCATCAGGATCCCGGACGGGGTCGAGGCCGTCTTCGCCGAGGACACCTCCAGCGTGGAGAGCGTCCTGTTCGGCCTGCACCGGGCCGGCCTCGCCGACCGGGAGTTCGACTGCGTCCACACCGGGGACGAATACGCCCTGGTCACGGTGGCGGCCCTGGGCCGGATCCTGGACGCCCCGGTCGCCGTGGACCCGGACACCGCCGTACGGTTCCGGGACAAGTGGCTGCAGAAGCGGGCGCTCGCCGAGGCCGGCATCGAGGTCACCCGATCCCGGCTGATCGAGGACATCCACCACCTGGACCCGGCGACCGTCGAGGAGTTCGGCAAGGCCGTGCTCAAGCCGATCGCCGGAGCCGGCACCAGGAACACCTCGGTCGTCGAGGGCCGCGCCGGGCTGATCGCCAAGTGCGCCGAGTACCGGCGCACCGGCATGCCCCAACGCACCTTCGTGCTGGAGGAGTTCGTCTCGGGCGACGAATGGATCGCCGACGGCGTGGTGTTCGACGGGGAACTCCGCTTCCTGAGCGTGAGCACGTACGGTGAGCCCTGCCTCAGCACGGTGGACTTCAACCGGGCGCTCCAGGTCGAGGTGCTCGACCCGACCGCCGACGCCGCCGCGTACCAGCTGGCGCGCTCGGTCGTCGAGCCGGCTCTGCGGGCGCTCGGCCTCCAGCGCGGCACCTTCCACATGGAGCTCTTCCACCAGCCGGACACCGGACGGCTGGTGTTCGGCGAGTGCGCGGCCCGCACCGGCGGCCTGCTCCAACCCGAGCTGGTGGAAGCCAAGTTCGGTGTCGACCTCGCGGTGGCCGCGCTCCGCTGCGCCGCGGGGGCCGATCCGCGGATCGAGCCCTCGGTGCGCCCCGACACCGTCGGCTCCACCTACCTCAACAACCGCCCCGGCGTCCTGGTCGGCTACCCGACCCCCGCCGAGGTGCGAGCCCTGCCGGGCGTCGAGTACCTGCGGCTGGAACTCCCGTACGGCTTCCGGATGTCGGACGCGCTGGCGAGCACCACCGAGGCCGTCGGCCAGGTCGTGCTGAGCGGCCGCACCCGGGAGGAGTTCCGCAGCCGCCGCGACTTCCTGACCCAGTGGTTCGACGAGCGCCTGCTGGTCGTCCCCGCCCACGCGGGCTACCCCGGACTGCGCCGCTGGCAGCAGGAGAACTGGCCGGATTCCGTCTCCTCCTTCAGCACCTACTCGGACGACTGAGGGCACCCGACGACTGAGGGTCATCCGACGGCTGAGGGCCACCCGACGGCTGTCGCCCGCACCGAACCACGTCCCCGCACCACGTCTTGAAGGACCAGCATGCAACGCCGCCACCGTCTGATCCGCTCCTTCCGCCACCTCACGACCGACGCCCTGCCCGCGGACGCCCCCGTCGTCACGCTCTTCAGCGGCGGGCTCGACAGCAGCTTCCTGCTGCTACGACTGAAGAACGCCGGGTTCCGGGAGGTCCACGCGCTCAGCGTCGACCTCGGCGAGGACGAGACCAGCGAGCAGAAGCGGCAGATCGCCGACGAACTCGGCGTCCGGCTGCACATCGTGGACGGCCGTCAGGCCTTCGCCGACGAGTTCGTGCGGGCCGCCGTCATCAGCCAGGCGGTCTACCTGGGCACCCACCCGGTGAGTTCCACCCTGAGCCGGCCGCTGATCGCGCGGTTCGCCGTCGAGCTGGCGCGGCGCCTGGGGGCGTCGGCCGTCCTGCACACCGCCAACCGCTCCCAGAACACCATGCGCAGGCTCAACGGAGCACTGGAGCTGCTGGGGTTCGACGGCGCCTACGGCAGCCCGTACGACCTCGACCCGGTGAGCCGGGAGGTCAAGAGCCAGGAGCTGAAGGAGGCCGGGCTCGCCCAGATGAGCGAGCGCGTCGTCAGCGGCGACTCGAACCTGTGGTGCCGCGAGTTCGAGTCCGGGATCCTGGACGACCCCGAGCAGCACGCGGTGCCGGAGCAGATGTTCCGCTGGAGCGCGCGCCGGCCCGGCGCCGTGGAGGACGGCATCGAGGTGCGCTTCGAGGGTGGCACCCCGGTGGCGGTGGACGGCGTCGAGCTGCCCCTGGTCCGGCTGATCGGCGAACTGAACCGGCGGGTCGGCGCCTTCGGCCTCGGGCGTTACAGCGGCCTGGAGCACCTCGGCGGAGGTGAGAAGGTCCTGGAGATCCGGGAGATGCCGGCCGCGTGGCTCCTGCTGCGCAGCTACCGGCACCTCGAAACGGCGGTGCTCTCGGCCGAGACCATCCGCGAGAAGATGCACCTGGAGCAGGTGTGGCTGCGGGAGGGGCTGGAGGGCCGCTGGTTCGGTGAACTGCGCGCGGCCGCCCAGTCGTTCATGGACTTCTGCGCCCGTCCGGTGACCGGCTCCGTCCGCTGGCGGCTCACCCCGGGCGGCGCCGAGACCCGGTCCATCACCGCGGACCGACCGCTCTACCTCCGCGACCGGGAGGCCTGGGAGCAGGAGTCCGTGCGGTCCGAACTCTCCGCGCTGGCGGGGGCCTGATGGGCGGTCGGCACCGCGCGCCGGAACCGCCGTCGGCCTGCCGCTCCCGCGTCAGGCCGACGGCGAGGGAACGGAGGCCGTCAACCGGTGCGGGTGTCGAGAAGGTCCCAGGCCAGCAGGCCGGCGCCCAGGCACCCGGCCGCGTCGCCGAGCGCGGCCGGCACGATCTCCGGCATCCGCTGGAAGGTGAGCCGTTCCTCGACCGCGGCGCGCAGCGGACCGAACAGGGCGTCCCCGGCTTCGGCCAGTCCGCCTCCGATGATCACCCTGGCCGGGTCCAGCAGGGTGACGGTGACGACCAGTCCGTCGGCGAGCGCGGCCACCGCGCCGTCCCAGACCTCCCGGGCACGGGAGTCGCCGTCCTGCAACGCCCGGACGCAGTCGGCCGCGTCCGCGCCCGGTCGGCCCGAGGCGGCGGCCCAGGCCCGTCCGACGGCCGCCGCCGACGCGTACTGCTCCAGGCAACCGAGCCCGCCGCAGGCGCAGGGAAGGCCACCGGGGCGAACCGCGATGTGGCCGATCTCGCCCGCGCCTCCGTGCGCGCCGGGCTCGATGCGCCCGCCGAGGCCGATCGCGCCGGCGATGCCGGTGCCGAGGGCCAGGAAGACGAACCGGTCGACACCCCGGCCGGCGCCGATCCGCTGCTCGGCGAGCCCTCCGGTGCGGACGTCGTGGCCGAAGGCGACCGGCACGCCGTCCAGGCGCTGCGCCAGCAGCGTGCCGAGCGGGACGTCGCGCCAGCCGAGGTTGGCCGCGTACACCACCGTGCCCGTGCCGGAGTCGAGGATGCCGGGCACGGCGACGCCGGCCGCGAGCGCGGACTCGCCGAAGCGGCGCTCGCCCTCGGCGCGCAGTTCGGCGGCGAAGTCGAGGACGGACGCCACGACGGCGGCGGGACCGCGTTCACGACGCGTCTCCCGGCTGGTGCGGTGCAGTGGCTCCCCGTCGATTCCGACCAGGGCGGCCTTGATTCCGGTTCCGCCCACATCAAGGGCTATGACGTGTTTCATGGGGAATGAGTATGAAGCCTGCCCGGACATACTGGCAAGCATCCTGGAAAACGGGCCGGAAGAATCCCGTTGACACCCGTCCGCCGCTTTCCCGAACATGCTGGAAGAGTGGGAGCAACTAGTGATCCTGACCGGACCAGAAATCATCGAATCCGCCCACGACGGCAGGATCTCCATATCCCCTTTCAACCGGGACCAGGTGAACCCGAACAGCTACAACGTCTGCCTGGGCGAAACGCTGATCACCTACTCGGGCGACGTCATCGACGCGTACCGGCCCAACCCGACGGACGCCGTCAAGATCGACTCCGACGGCTTCGTGCTGCGGCCGGACGAGCTGTACCTGGGGCACACCGTGGAGGAGGTCGGCTCCGACGTCTTCGTGCCCCTGCTCTTCGGCCGCTCCTCGGTCGGCCGGCTCGGACTGTTCGTGGAGATCACCGCCCCGATCGGGGACATCGGCTTCCACGGCCAGTGGACGCTGATGCTGTCGTCGGTCCGGCCGCTGCGCGTCTACCCGGGCATGAAGATCGGGCAGATCATGTTCTTCGACACGCTCGGCGAGATCGAACCCTATTCCGGAAAGTACCAGGGGGCGGTCGGCCCCCAGGAATCGCGCTACTGGCGGGACAAGTTGGGGCAGACGTGATCCTCACCCGGGCGGAAATCGCCAGATCGGTCGCCACCGGCGATATCGTCATCGAGCCGTTCGACCCGCGCAGAATATCCCCGAACGCCTACGACTGGCGGCTCGGCGACACCATCCGGGTGTGCGACTCCGAACTCGACGCGGCGCATTCCTCGGAATTCGTCGAACACGCCATCCCGCCGGACGGAATGGTCCTGGTCCCGGGCAAGCTCTATCTCGGGGTCACCCACGAGCGCACCCACTCCGAGCTGTTCGCGCAGATGATCAACGGCGACCGCACCGTGGGCGCCCTGGGCGTCTGGGTGCACGTCTCGGCGCCGCTCGGCCATGTCGGCCACGCCATCCGGTGGACGCTGGAGATCCGCGTCGTCCGCCCGGTGCGGATCTACCCGGGCATGACCTTCGGGAAGATCATCTTCCTGAAGACCCTCGGCTCCACGGCCAGTTACCAGCACATGGGCCGGAAGTACACCCGGACCAGCGGCATCGACACCTCTCGCCTGTACGAGGAGCTCGCGTGACCATCCTCACCGGGATCGACCTCCCGCCGGACAGCCCGGGCGGCAGCGTGGAGCTGCTGCGCGACCTCTACGGCGGACCGGACCCGCTCATCCCCGCGGACGTCTTCATGCTCGCCCGGGAGAACGCGCCGACGACCGACGGGCACGGCTCACCCGCGCTGCTCCCGGTGACCGGCAAAGCCGTCTCGGGGCCCGACTTCTGGTCCTACGTCGACCGGCTCGGCGCCGCCGTCCGCGACCGGTTCGCCGCCGCCGACCCCACCGTGCTCCACCTCCAGCACCTGGCCTTCGGCGCGACGGCCGCCCTGCAGCAGGTCTTCCCGGACCGGCCGAGCATCGCGCTGGTGCACGGCACCGACCTGCTGTTCGCCGCGGACCACCCCACCCAGGCCGCCGTCCTCCGGGAGACCGCGGCGTCGGCCGACGCCGTCGTCGTCCCCACCACGGCGATGGCGGACCGGCTGCGCCGGCTCACCTCCGTCCCGGCGGACCGGATCGTGCACATCCCCTGGGGCGTCCCCGACCGGCTGCTCGCCGAACGCCCCGCCCGGCCCGGCGACCGCGCCGACCGCGCGGCGGGCGCCCTGCGGGTGCTCTACGCGGGGCGGCTGACAGCCGAGAAGGCCACCTCCGGACTGATCGAGGCGGTGACCGGCTTCGACGGGGTCGAGCTCTCGGTGGCGGCTCCCCGGGCGGAGTTCGCGGCCCTGGCCGCGCGCTCCGACCTGACCCGGGCGCGCTACCTCGGCTGGCTGTCCCGGGAGGAGCTGTGGCGCGAGTTCGGCCGGCAGGACCTCCTGATCGTCCCCTCGCTCCGGCTGGAGGCGTTCGGACTGGTGACCATCGAGGCGCAGGCCTGCGGCCTGCCGGTCGCCTACCAGCCCGTGCCCGGCCTGACCGAGGTGCTCGGCCGCACCGCGCTGCCGATCGACTTCGGGGACCTCACGGCGCTCCGGGACCACCTCAAGCAGCTCGCCCACGCACCGGAGCGGCTGGCCGGCCTGGCCGCCGCCGGCCTGGTCAACAGCGCGCGCTTCCCGCTGTCCCGCACCGCCGCGACGCTCGCCGAACTGTCCGACCGGGTCCGGCGATGACGCCCGCGCCGACCGCCGGCCCCCCGATCCGCTGGGAGCCCGCCATGGCGGACCGCACGGAGCCCACCCCGGATGACCGCCCACGGCCCGCGGACTGCGTCTTCTGCGCCATCGTCGAGCGGCGCCAGCCCGCCGCCGTCGTCCACGAGGACGAGCTGACCATCGCCTTCCTCGACATCACCGCGGTCATGGACGGGCACACCCTGGTGATCCCCAAACGCCATGCCGCCGACCTCTGGGAGATCACCGCGGAGGACGCCGCCGCGGTGATGGCCACCGTGCACCGGATGGCCGCACGCATCCGCGACGTCCTCGCACCGGACGGCCTGACGCTGTTCCAGGCGAACCGGGAGGCGGGCTGGCAGGACGTGTTCCACCTGCACGTCCACCTGGTGCCGCGGACGGCCGGCGACCACCTGCACCGCCCCTGGAAGGCCGCCCCGGTGCCGCTGGAGCGGCTCTCGGCGACCCGCGACCGCCTGTCCCTGCCGCCCGGCGGCCAGCCGGGCCGGCACCGGGCGTGACGGCACCAGGCGCGACCGAACCGGGCGTGACAGAACCGGGCGCGAGCGAACCAGGCCTGACGGAACCGGGCATGGCGGTTCCCCGATACCGCCGAGGGAAAAGCGAAAGGCACCCTTTGCACACCGATCTCTCCATCCTCCGGGAGCGCTCGTTCCTCCTGCTGTTCTCCGCCCGCTCCGTCTCCCTGCTGGGGGACGCGATCGCGCCGGTCGGGCTGGCCTTCGCCGTCCTCGGCATGCCGGACGGCTCGGGCACGACCCTCGGGATCGTCACCGCCGCGCGGCTCGCCGCCCAGGTCGCGTTCCTGCTCTACGGCGGAGTGCTGGCCGACCGGCTGCCGCGGCACCGGGTGATGGTCTGGGCGGACCTGGTCGCGGGCGCGGCCCAGGGCGCGATCGCGGTCCTGGTGCTGACCGGGACCGACTCGGTGGCCGGCCTGGTCGCCCTGTCGATGGTCGGCGGCGCCGCCACCGCGCTGTTCACCCCGGCCTCCCGGAGCGTCACGGTGCAACTGGTGCCCGCCGAGCGGATCCAGTCGGCCAACGCGCTGGTCCAGCTGTCGATGAACGCCGGCAGCATCGGCGGCGCGGCGCTCGCCGGTGTGCTGGTCGCCCTGTTCGGCGCCGGCTGGGCCCTGGTGGTGGACGCGGCGACCTTCCTGCTGTCCGCGGCCCTGCTGGCCGGTGTCCGGCCGACCGGCGCGGCGGACCGGACCTCGCCCGCCGAGGAAGGCATCTTCTCCCAACTCAAACACGGGTGGCGCGAGTTCAGCAGCCGGACCTGGCTCTGGACTGCGGTGGCGCAACTCGCCCTGGTGAACGTGTGCATCGGCGGCGGCTTCGTCGTCCTGGGGCCGGTCGAGGCCGACGAGCACCTCGGCGGCGCGTCCGCCTGGGCCGCCGTCCTCACCGCCCAGGCGGTGGGATTCGTCGCGGGCAGCCTGCTGGCCATCCGCCTGCGGCCCCGGCGGCCGTTGCAGACGGCGGTGCTCTGCACCCTGGGAATCGTGCCCTCCCTGATCAGCCTCGCCTGCACCGCGCCGGTCGCCGTCACCGCCGGGGCGATGGCGGTCACCGGCCTGTGCATGAGCCTCAACGACGTCACCTTCCTCACCGCGCTCCAGAAGCACGTGCCGGCGGAGTCGATGTCCCGGGTGATGTCCTACGACGCCTTCGGGTCCTTCGTCTTCCTCCCGCTCGGCCTGGCGGTCGCCGCCCCGATCGCGGACCGCGTAGGCACCGGCACCGTCCTCCTGGGCGCGGCCTGCCTGGTCGCCGCGACCGCGGGCGTCGTCCTCACCGTCCCGGGCGTCCGCACCCTGCCGTACGAGCCGACGGCCGCGGCGGGACCGGACCGTCCTGAACCAGCCCCGGCAGCAGTACCGGGATCCATCCGAACAACCGAGGAGGAACGATGACCGACACCATCGAGGAGCAGAGCGGCCCCGGTTCCACGGCGACCCCGGCATCCGCCGGGCCGCCGCGCGACTCGCTCCAGGAGACCTTCGCCCGGATCTACTCCAGCGGGGCCTGGACCCTCACCGAGGACAGCGTCTCCGGGGACGAGGGCGAGGAGGACGGTGAGTCCCGCTCCGGCCTGGGGTCGAACCTGGCCCAGACCGCCGCGCTGCGGGCCGAACTGCCGTCCCTGCTCGCCGACCTCGGAGTCCGGAGCCTGCTCGACGCGCCGTGCGGCGACTTCTTCTGGATGTCCAGGATCGACCTGGGCGTCGACCGCTACATCGGCGCGGACATCGTCCCCGCCGTGATCGAGCGCAACCGGACGCGCTTCGCCCGCGCCGACCGCGAGTTCCGGGTCGTCGACCTCACCCGCGACCGGCTGCCCCGGGTCGACCTGGTGTTCTCCCGCGACTGCCTGGTGCACCTCGGCGACGACGACGTCCACCGCGTACTGGAGAACGTCCGCCGCAGCGGCTCGACCTACCTCGCGACGACCACCTTCACCGGGCGGGCCGAGAACGAGGCCGCCACCGAGGCGGGCGGCTGGCGCCCGCTCAACCTCCGGCGGGCGCCCTTCCTGCTGCCCGAGCCGTTCCGGGTGATCGACGAGAGGTGCACCGAGGTCTACCTGACCGAGGAGAACGGCACCCGGGTCGAGCACCGGTTCGCCGACAAGTCGATCGGGGTGTGGCGGGTCGCGGACCTCTAGAGCCCGTCCTCAGGCCCGTTCGCAGGCCCGTCTTCGAACTCCCGCCTCCCGGTTCCCCCCTCACGAAGGAGAAGTCTTGCCCCAGGACCAGCCCCAGGACCGGCCCTCGGCCCTGCTCATCGGCACCGACGCGTACGCGATGCGCGCCTGCCTCCGGAACGGAATCACCCCGTACGTGGTACACGGCCCGCACCTGAACGACTGGGGCTACCTGACGCTCCCCGACGGGGCCGTGGGGGTGTTCGCCGAGGATCCGACGAGCATCGAGAGCATCCTCCTCGCCCTGCGCCGCACCGGAGCCGCCGACCACCCGTTCCGGTTCCTCCAGACCTCGGACGAGGAGGCGCTGGTCACGGCCGCGGCGCTCGCCCGGATCCTCGGCCTTCCGACGGCCGTGGACGCGGACACCGCCCCGAACTTCCGGGACAAGTGGCTGCAGAAGCAGCTCGTCGCGGCGGCCGGCCTGGACGTCGGCGGCTCCTGGGTCATCGAGGACATCCACCACCTGGACCCTTCCGCCGTCCCCGAGTTCGACCAGGCCGTGCTCAAGCCCATCGCCGGGGCGGGCACCCGGAACACCTCGGTCGTCCGGGGGCGCGGCGACCTGATCGCGACCTGCGCGGAGTACCGGCGCCGCGGCGTACCGCAACGCACCTTCGTCCTGGAGGAGTTCACGCCGGGCGAGGAGTGGATGGCCGACGGCGTGGTCTTCGACGGGGAGCTCCGCTTCCTCAGCGTGGGCACCTATCTGGAGCCGTGCCTGACCGCCGTCGACGCCAACCGGGTGCTCCAGCTGGAACGCTTCGACCCGACCGAGGACGCACCCGCCTTCGCCCTCGCGAGGCCGGTCGTGGCAGCGGCGCTGCGGGCCCTCGGCCTCCGGCAGGGCGTGTTCCACATGGAGCTCTTCCACCAGCCGGACACCGGCCGGCTGCTGTTCGGCGAGTGCGGCGCCCGGACCGGCGGCGGGCTGATCTCGGAGTCGGTGGAGTT
This sequence comes from Kitasatospora sp. NPDC023176, assembly GCF_055560495.1. Classification (NCBI taxonomy): domain Bacteria; kingdom Bacillati; phylum Actinomycetota; class Actinomycetes; order Kitasatosporales; family Streptomycetaceae; genus Kitasatospora; species Kitasatospora sp. NPDC023176. Next base: position 278,699 of record NZ_JBVHIP010000002.1, read on the forward strand.
CAAGTTCGGCGTGGACCTGGGCGAAGCCGCCATCCGCTGCGCGGAGGGGATCGACCCCGACCTCAAGCCGTCCGTCCGCCCGGAGAGCGTCAGCACCCTCTTCCTCGCCAACCGGCCCGGGATCCTGGTCGGTTACCCCTCCCCCGATGAGATCCGCGCCCTGCCCGGGGTCGAGCACGTCCGGCTCGACCTCCCGTACGGCTTCCGGACGGGGGACGCGGTGGAGGACACCACCCAGGGCGTCGGGCAGGTCATGCTGAGCGGGCGCACCCGCGAAGAGGTGGGCAGCCGACGCGAGTTCCTCACCCGGTGGTTCGACGAGCGCCTCGTGGTCGTGCCCGCCCACGCGACCTACCCGGAACTGCGCGGCTGGCAGCAGGCCAACTGGCCGGGCACCGCCTCCACCTTCCGCACCTACGCGGCCCCCGAGGCGTAGCACCGGTCCCCCATGCGTCGGAAGGAACCGACCCGTCGGCGGCCTCCGACGCATGGGGGCAGCGCAGCCGCACCACCGGCCGAGGCCGCCGAGGAACCACGGCGGCTGCGCGTCCATGGTGACGGTCCCTCCTCGCGTTCCGTCGGTCCGGTCGGGCCGGCAGGAGGACCTTCGCAGGCGCCGATCCACAGCTGATGCACGGAGCCGATCCGCGGGACGGGGCCGCCAGGGTCACCGTTCATCGGTGACGCGGCCCTTGCCTGGTCCCGGGCCTTGGCGAGCGGGCGGAACCGGCGCCGCGCACACTCTTGCCGTGACATATAACCTGTGACATTGTTCTGACCCTGATTCCGGTGACAGAGACACGTCAGCTCCCCCTCCGCCTCGTGGCTGACGCCGCGTCACCTCCCCCACCTCAGGACAAGGACACCGCAGTGCGCCTGCGCCAATCCCTTCCGCTCCTGGTGGCCGCCGCCCTCGCCGGCCCCGCCACCCTGCTCCCCACCCCCGCCCTCGCCGCCTCCACCGCGACCGTCGCCGCCCCCACGGCGCAGGCCCCCACGGCCCACGCCCCGGCCGCGCCGAAGCCGTTCGGCGCCGAGGTCGCCGCCCCCGTCTCCGAGGAGCTGGGCCGCACCGCCGCACCGCTCCCGTCCGAGCAGCTCGGCCAGGCGCTCCAGCCCGCCGGCACGGCCGTCCAGACCGCCCAGCACCCGACCACCCCGGCGGCGGCCAAGCGCGCGCTGACCGCCCAGGCCGCGCCGGTCGCGGCCGGCTGCACGCCCGCCGACTTCGGCTCCCGCAGCGGCGCCGACCTGGTCTCCTTCGTCCAGGGCTCGACCACGGACTGTGTCAGCACGCTGTTCAACGTCACCGGCACCGACGCGCGCAACGTCTTCCAGCAGTCGCAGATGCTCACCGTCGCCAACGCCTTCAAGACCCAGGCCGCGAACTACACCGGCGACAACTCCGCGAACCTGCTGCAGCTCGTGCTCTTCCTGCGGGCCGGCTACTACGTCCAGTCCAACAACGCGAGCACCGTCGGCCCCTACGACGCCTCGCTCACCGGCGCCGTCAAGGCCGGCCTGGACGCCTTCTTCGCGGGCTCGCACTGGAAGGACGTCAGCGACGCCAACGGCACCGTGCTCAACGAGGTGCTGGTGCTCACCGACAGCGCCAACATCCAGAGCCAGTACCTGACCGTCTACCAGCAGGTCCTGAACGGCTACGACAACGGCTACAACGCCTTCCCCAAGATGGTGAAGGCCGTCAACGCCGTGCTGTACGCGCCGCTGTGGCGGGCCAACTGGAACCCGGACTACGTCAGCGCGATCGGCGCCGACCCGGGCGTGATCACCGCCCTGGCGAACTTCGCCCAGAAGCACAAGGAACTGCTCGGCACCGCCAACCAGTTCCTCGACGTCAACGCCGGCAACGACCTCGCCCGCACCGCCGGCGACGGCGGCTCCGTCGCGGCCTTCGCCCGGCCGCTGGTCAAGCAGCTCCTCGACGGCACCCCGGTCACCGGCAGCACCGGCCCGCTGTACGTGTACACCGCGTACAACGCCAACCACTACGACGGCGCGCAGTGCACCACCTACGGCACCTGCGACCTGCCCGGCAAGCTCACCGCCGCCGTACTGCCCAACACCCTGGAGTGCGACAACCGCACCATCCGCGGTGAGGCCCTGTCCGCCGCCGACCTGGCCACCGTCTGCGCCAGCCTGCGCGGCGAGGACGGCTTCTTCCACACCATGGTCAAGGACAACGGAGCGATCCCCGGCCAGTACGGCAAGACCATCACCCTCGCCGTCTTCAAGAACCAGGCCGACTACCTGACCTACTCCTGGGCCATCTTCAACAACTCCACCAACAACGGCGGCCAGACCGTCATGGACGTCACCGACCCCAACAACAAGCCCGTGTCGGTGATGTACCAGAAGTCATGGAACGACGGCTTCCCCGCCAACGTGTGGAACCTCAACCACGAGTACACCCACTACCTCGACAACATCTACGACATGAAGGGCAACTTCGGCACCGAGATCTCCGTCCCCGACATCTGGTGGATCGAGGGCGTCGCCGAGTACGAGTCCTACAGCTACCGCGGCACCACCGACACCCAGGCGATGGCCGAGGCCGCCGCCCACCGGTACAAGCTGAGCACCGTCTTCCAGAACACCTACGACAACTCCGACACGGTGCGCACCTACCCGTGGGGCTACCTGGCCGTCCGCTACATGCTGGAGAAGCACCCCGCCGACGTCCAGAACATGCTCGGCCACTTCCGCACCGGTGACTACCAGGGCGGCTACGCGGTCTACAACGGCCTCGGCACCTCCTACGACGCCGACTTCGACACCTGGCTGAACGCCTGTGCCGCCGGTGCCTGTTACGCCGACGGCCCCACCGCGCTCTTCGGCCAGTCCGTCGACGGCGCCACCGTCACCCTCACCGACAAGTCCGTGGAGACCAACGCGCAGGCCTCGCTGGCCTCCTGGCACTGGACCTTCGGTGACGGCAGCAGCTCCGACCAGCGCAACCCGGTCCACACCTACGCCGCCCCCGGCACCTACACCGTGGCCCTGACCGTCACCGACAGCGCCGGCAAGACCGCCGCCACCCCGGCCTCGGTCACCGTCACCACCGGTGGCAGCACCGCCCTGCCGACCTGCACCGACCCGCGCACCGACGCGCTCGGCCAGAACTGCTCCCGGCCCGACCAGGCCCGCACCGCCGGCGGCCTCGACTACTTCTACGTCTACCTGCCGGCCGGCACCACCACCCTCAAGGTCGCCAGCTCCGGCGGCACCGGCAACGCCTCGCTCTACTACAACGCCGACACCTGGGCCTCCCCCACCGCCTTCACCGCCTCCTCCACCAGCCCCGGCACCGCGCAGACCCTCACCGTCACCAACCCCACGGCCGGCTACCGGTACATCAGCCTGTACGCCAACACCGACTTCAGCGGTGTGACCGTCAGCACCCAGTACTGACAGGCCGGTTGCGGCGCGCTCTCGCCCTCGCGGCGGGGGCGCGCCGCCCGCGTCGCGGGCCCGGGACTTCGCCGTCCCGGGCCCGCGGCACACCGCTCTCAGACCGCGTAGCGCTTCGGGTCGAACAGGTGGAGGTGCTCGGCCACCCAGGCCGAGGTCTTGGCCAGACCCTCCTCCAGCGGCACCTCCGGCTGCCAGCCCGACCACGTCCGGGCCCGGGAGTTGTCGGACAGCAGCCGGTGCACCTCGCTGCCGGCCGGGCGCAGCCGGGCCGGGTCGACCGTGATCTCGACGTCCGTACGGCCGGAGGCGGCGATCAGCGCGCCCGCCAGGTCGCCGATGGAGATCTCCTGACCGGTCCCCAGGTTGACCGCCTCGCCCACCGCGCGGCCGCAGTCGGCCAGCGCCAGGAAGCCGGCCGCGGTGTCGGTGACGTAGGTGAAGTCCCGGGTCGGGGTGAGCGAGCCCATCCGCAGTTCCCTGACCCCGGAGTGGAGTTGGGCGAGGATCGCGGGGATCACCGCGCGGGCTGACTGGCGCGGCCCGTAGGTGTTGAACGGCCGCACCACGGTGACCGGCAGCTCGAAGGCGTGGTGGAAGCTCAGCGCCATCATGTCCGCCCCGATCTTCGAGGCGGAGTACGGGGACTGGGGCTGGAGCGGGTGGTCCTCCCCGATCGGCGCGCTGAGCGCGGTGCCGTAGACCTCGCTGGTCGAGGTGTGCAGGACCCGGCGCACGCCGTGGCGCCGCGCCGCCTCCAGCACGTTCTGGGTGCCGACCACGTTGGTGTGCACGTACGCGCCCGGGGAGTCGTAGCTGTAGGGGATCCCGATCAGCGCCGCGAGGTGGAAGACCGTGTCGCAGCCCGCCACGGCGTCCGAGACCCGGCCGGCGTCGCGGACGTCGCCGGCGAGCATCTCGACCCGGTCGCTCCCGAGGTGGCCGGCGAGGTGACCGCGTTCGGCGTACGGCTTGTAGTGGACCAGGGCGCGGACCCGGGCGCCGCGCGCGACCAGCAGGTCGACCAGGGTCGAGCCGATGAAGCCCTCCGCCCCGGTGACCAGGACGGTACGGTCGGCCCAGGCGTCGGTGTCGGTGGCGGCGGCGGTGGCGGCGGTGGCGGCGGTGCCGCTGGCGGCAGTGGCGGTGGCGGCAGTGGTGTCGGTCATTCTGCGAGCTCCGTTTCGAGGGTGGGGTTCAGGTCGTGGGACCGGCCGGCCAGTCGCCGGACCCGGTCGGCCAGCAGGTCGGCGGCCTGCGCGTGGGTCCCCGCGGTGGCGGCGACACTCATGGCGGCCAGCAGGGACGGCTCCGCCAGCAGCGGATCGAGCACGGCGGCGAGGGAGTCCGCGTCGGTGTCCTCGTCGCGCAGGATCCGCGCCGCCCCCGCGTCGGCGAGCACCTTGGCGTTGTGGAACTGGTGGTCGCCGGGCGCGTGCGGATAGGGCACCAGCACGGCGGGCACCCGGACCGTGGCGAGTTCGGCCACGGTCGCGGCCCCGGCCCGGCAGACCACGACATCGCCGGCGGCGTAGGCGAGGTCCATCCGGTCCAGGTACGGCACCGCCTCGGCGACGGCGTCCCCGCCGCTCCCGGCCAGCCGCCGCCGGGTGGCGTCCAGGGCCTGCGGGCCGGTCTTGATCAGCAGCCGGACGTCCGCCCGGCCGCGCCAGCGTTCGGCGAGGCCGAGCGCCGCCTCCGTCAGCCGCTGCGCGCCGAGGCTGCCGCCGTTGAACAGCACCAGCCGCGCCGCGGGCGGAACGCCCAGGCGTCGCCGGGCCTCGGCGCGCTGCGCCGCCCGGTCGAGCCGGGCCACCGCCCCGGTCAGCGGCATGCCGACGGTGACCGCCCGGCTCCGGCGCGCCCTGGGCAGGTGCGGCCTGGTCTCGTCGAAGGCCAGCGCGATGTGCGGGGTGAGCCGGGCGGCGAAGGCGTTGGCCCGGCCCGGCACGGCGTTCGACTCGTGGATCAGGCTGGGCAGGCCGGACATCCGCGCCGCGAGCACGGCCGGCGCGGAGGCGTACCCGCCCATCCCCACCACGACCTGCGCCCGCTGGTCGTCGACCGCGCGCTGCGCCTGCCTCGCGGCGCGGAGCAGATCCGCCGGCAGCAGGTAGCGCCGGGCACCGAGCGAGGGGTCGAAGGGGATCATGTCGACCGTGTGCAGCCGGTATCCCGCCTCGGGGATCAGCCGGGTCTCCAGGCCCCGTGTGGTGCCGACGAACGAGATCACGGCGTCGGGGTCGGTCTTGCGCAGGGCCTCCGCCAAGGCCAGGCCCGGGTAGATGTGGCCGCCGGTGCCGCCGGCACCGATGACGACCGAGAGAGGTGTGTGCATGGCTCACCACCGTGGCGGCCCGGCCTAAGAGGGCTTTAAGAGAATGCGGCCTTCGACCGCTATCTTTCGGTATGCCCGGAACGGCCCGCGAGCACGGAGCGGGCCGTCGGAGCAGGCCGACGACACAGGTCGACGGCACAGGTCGACGCAGCAGGTCAACGGAGTGGGCCGACCGAACAGGTCGGCGGCGAACGAGGAGTGGAGGGCCGTCGGTGCGGATTCTGGTGGCGGACGACGACCAGGAGGTACGGGAAGCCGTGGCCGACGGACTGACCGTCGAGGGCTACGAGGTGGTCACCGCGGTCGACGGGCACGACGCCCTCGCCAGGATCGCCTCCGACGAGCCGGACGCGATCGTCCTCGACGTGATGATGCCCGTCCTGGACGGGCTCGCCGTGTGCCGGCAGCTGCGGGCGCTGCACGACCGGACCCCGGTGCTGGTGCTGACCGCGCGGGACAACATCAGCGACCGCGTCGACGGCCTGGACGCCGGCGCCGACGACTACCTCGTCAAGCCCTTCGCGCTGGCGGAGCTGACCGCCCGGCTGCGCGCGCTGCTGCGCCGCGCCGCGTTCGACGCTCCCGGCGGCGAGGCCGACGCCGAACTGCGCTACGCCGACCTGGTGCTGGACCCGCGCACCCGCACCGGGCAACGCGGTTCCCGCCGGCTGGAGTTCAGCCGCACCGAGGCGACGCTGCTGGAGCTGCTGCTGCGCCACTCCGGGCAGGTACTCACCCGCGAGACCCTGCTGGAGCGCGTCTGGGGGCAGGACTTCGGCCCCGAGTCCAACTCCCTCGCCGTCTACGTCGGTTACCTGCGGCGCAAGCTGGAGGCGGGCGGCGAGCCACGCCTGGTGCACACCGTGCACGGCGTCGGCTACCGGCTGGCCGCGGACTCGTGACCCTCCGCGTCCGGCTCGCGGTGGCGGCCGCGCTGGCCGTCGCCACCGTCGCCCTCGGCCTCAGCTGGGCCGCCTTCGCGGTGATCCGCTACGAACTGACCCACCAGCTGGACCTGGAGCTCACCCAGGCCGCCACCGTCGCCACCCAGCAGCAGGGCGGGGAGCCGCCGGGCGTGCTCTCCGGGCAGTGCCGCTACCTGGCCGCCCCGGCCTGCACCCAGCTCGTCCCGGCCGACCCGGCCCGCGACCCCCGGTCGGCCGTCGCCCCGTACCTGTTCCCGGTCACCCCGGCCGTGCGCGAGGTCGCCGCCGGGCAGCGCGCGGCCTACTTCAGCACCACCACCGTCGCCGGCTTCCCCGCCCGGATGCTGGTCACGCCCTTCCGGGGCGGCACCGCGCTCCAGGTCGTGCTGCGCTCGGACGGGGTCGACCGCGCCGTGCGGCAGTCCGCCGCCGCGTTCGCCGGGCTCGGCGCCGGCGGGGTGCTGGCGGCCGGACTGCTCGGCTGGTGGGTCTCCCGGACCGGCCTGCGCCCGGTGACCCGGCTCACCGCCACGATCGAACGGATCACGGCCACCGGCGATCCCCACCACCGGATCACCTCCCACGCGGCCACCGGCCGCCGCCGCGACGAGGTCAGCCGCCTCGGCGAGAGCTTCGACACCATGCTCGACGCGCTGGAACGCTCGGTCGCCGCCCAGCGCCGCCTGGTCTCCGACGCCTCGCACGAACTGCGCACCCCGCTGACGGCGCTGCGCACCAACGCCGAACTGCTGGCCCACGGCGACCGCCTCACCGACGCCCAGCGCCAGCGGGCCGCCACCGCCCTGGGGCGGCAGCTGCGGGAGGTCACCGGCATGGTCAACGACCTGGTCGAACTCGCCCGCGACGAGGAGCCCCAGGCCCTGGTCGAACGGTTCCGACTGCTGCCACTGGTCGAACACGCCGTCACCTCGGCGCGCGGGCACTGGCCGGGGCAGGCGTTCACCCTCGCCGTCGGCCCCGGCGCCGCCGAGGCGGTCGTGCCGGGCGTCCCCGCCCGGCTGGTGCGGCTGTTGGGGAACCTGCTCGACAACGCCGCCAAGTTCGGGGCGGGGCGCGGCCCCGTGGAGGTCCGGGTGGCCCTCGTCGGCGACCGCGGCGAGACGCTGGAGGTGTCCGTCCGCGATCACGGCCCGGGCATTGCCGCCGAGGACCTGCCGTACGTCTTCGACCGCTTCTACCGCTCCGACACCGCCCGCAGCCTCCCCGGCTCGGGCCTCGGACTGGCCATGGCCCGCCAGATCGCCCGGGCCCACGGCGCCGACCTGGTCGCCCGGGAGCCCGGGCCGCCGCACGGCGGCGGGGCCTGCTTCGTCCTGACCGGGCTGCCCGTCGCGCCCTGAGCCGGCGGGCGCCACGTCGGGGGCGACCCCGGGCCCGTCCGGGCTCGGAGGACTGCGTGCCGACACCCCCTGGCGCGTGAATAAGCGCTTGCTTAGAATCGGGCACCTGTCCGTGTTCCGTACGAGTACGTCCCCGGGAGTCGCCATGACCGCCGTCAACCGCCAGATCCGCCTCGCCCGTCGCCCGGTCGGCGAGGTCCGGCCGGAGGACTGGGCGTACGGGGAGGAGCCCGTCGGGGCGCCCGGGGACGGTGAGTTCCTGGGGCGGACCCGGTACGTGTCGCTGGACCCGGCGATGCGCGGTTGGCTGGACGACCGGCCGTCGTACCTGCCGCCGGTCGGACTGGGCGAGGTGATGCGGGCCGGGTCGGTGGTCGAGGTGCTCGCGTCCAACCACCCGAAGTTCCAGGTCGGCGACCACGTGGTGGGCGCCTTCGGAGTGCAGGACTACGCGGTGTCGGACGGCAAGGGCGCGCTCAAGGTCGATCCCGCGCTGGCCCCGCTGTCCACCTACCTCGGGGCACTCGGGATGCCCGGGATGACGGCCTACTTCGGCCTGCTGGAGGTCGGCGCGCTCAAGGAGGGCGAGACCGTGGTGGTCTCCGGCGCCGCCGGGGCGGTCGGCACGATGGTCGGGCAGATCGCCAAGGTGAAGGGCTGCCGGGTGGTCGGGATCGCGGGCGGGCCGGAGAAGTGCGCGCTGCTGACGGACGAACTCGGCTTCGACGCGGCGATCGACTACCGGGCCGAGGACGTCCGCAAGGCACTGCGCACCCACGCCCCCGACGGCATCGACGTCTACTTCGACAACGTCGGCGGCCCGATCCTGGACGCCGCCCTCACCCGGCTGGCGATGCACGCCCGGGTGGTGATCTGCGGCGCGATCAGCCAGTACAACACCGAGGACTCCGTCCAGGGCCCGTCCAACTACCTGTCCCTGCTGGTCCGTCGGGCCCGGATGGAGGGCTTCGTGGTCTTCGACTACGCCCGCCGGTACGCGCCGGCGGCGGCCGAGATCGCGGGCTGGATCGGCGAGGGCCGGATCACGGTCAAGGAGCACCTGGTGGAGGGCACCGTCGCGGACTTCCCGGAGACCCTCGGGATGCTGTTCCGCGGCGAGAACACCGGCAAGCTGGTGCTCCGCCTGGTCTGACCCCTCCCCCGGGCCCGCGGCCGCCGCCCGGCAGCGGCTGCCACGGGCCGCGCGGGCCCGGGACAGCCCGTGTCAGAGCGCCGACAGCATCGCCCGCAGCCGCTCGTCCTCCACGACGGCCGAGTCCACGTGCCCGTGGCAGGCGATCCGCCGGTCGGCCTCGACCAGCCCGGCGATCCGCCGCCGCTGCGCCTCACTCAGGGCAGCCGACCCGAGTTCGCGGAGCGCCTCACAGGCGCAGCCCGCGTCGAACCCCGCGTCGACGGCGTCGAGGGCGGCCTCAGCGAGCCGGCCGTGGTCGAAGGTGGCCGGGTCGGCGATCCGGAGCAGGGCGAGCACGGCGGTGGGGGCCTGCCCGGGCTCGGCGAGCAGCGCCTCCAGCCGGGGCACCAGCGTCCGGGCCGCCGGACCGAGGAGGCCGGCGGCCCGGACGGCGCGCAGGGCGGTCCAGCGGAACCACATCCGGTCGCCGCAACGGTCGAGGACGGAATCCAGGATCCGGACGGCGCTTTCGGTGTCACCGTCGATCCGCCAGAGGGCGGTGGCGATCGCGATGTCGGCCTCCAGCTGCGGGGAGGTCGGCTCGGCGTCCTGGCTGACCGCCGCGCGCAGGGCCGGGAGCAGTCCGACGGCCGCCGCACCCAGCTCGGCGGCCGCCTTGACGGTCTCGGTGAGGTCGCGCGCGGCGGTCAGCCCCTCGGTGACGGCGGCGAGCAGCGGGCCGGGTTCGCCGGTGAGCCGGTGGTGGGCGCGCGCCGCGATCAGCGTCCCGGCGGCGGCCCGCAGCACGCCGGCGGCCTGCCCCCGCTCGGTCGGCGGGCTGTCGGCGGCCACGGCCGCGATGGCGGTGGCCGCGGACGGGGTGTGCGGCAGCGCGGCGTACAGCTCGGGCAGCCCGGCGGCGGCCTGCGGCCCCCACTCGCCCAGCAGGTGCACCAGGTTGACGGCCTCCGCGCTGCCGAGCCCGTCGGCGACCAGCCGCTCCCGGACGGCGGCGAGCAGCGCCGCGTCGAAGGGGAACGCGGGGGCCCGGAAGCCACCGGCGGCCTCCAGGGCGCGCGGGCGCCGGGCGAGGTCGCGGGCGAGCAGCGGGGCCGCCCGCCCGGGAGCGACCCGGACCAGGACGGCCAGGGCCTGGTCGGCCGCCTTGTCGTCGGACTGCCCGGCGAGTTCGGCCAGGGCGGGCGCGGCCCCGGCGCCGAGCGGCCCCAGCTTGGTCAGCAGCCGCTCCGCGAGGTCCCGGCCGGCGTGCGGGGCGATGGCCGGGACCAGCCGCGCCGGGGCGCTGCGGGACCGGTCGCAGGCCTCGCCGGCCGCCCACAGGGCTTCGAACGGCACACCGGGGCGATCGTCGCGCAGGGCCGCCTCGATCAGGGCGAAGGCGTTCTCCCGGTCAGCCTCGGTGCCACGGGCCAGCAGGTCCTCGACCACCTGGGGCAGCAGTTCGTGGTGGTACATGCTGGACCGGTCGACGGTGAGCTCGGCGGTGGGCAGCACGGCCAGCGTGGCGGTGTGGTGGGCCCCGCTCCACGCCTCCCCGGCCCGCACGGCGACCAGGACAGCGGCGAGCCGCAGCGGGCGCGGGGTGGCATCGCCGAGCAGCGCCCGGGCGTGCGCGGCGGCGCCCGCAGGGTCCAACCGGCCGATGGCGATCAGCAGTTCGGCCCGTACGGCGGCGTCCTCCTCGACCGTCCAGCGGCGGCGCAGCGCGGGCAGTGCCGTCCCGGTGTCCCGGGTGCGGCCGACGACGGAGGCGGCGAGACCCCGAACCTCCGCCTCGTCGTCCGCCAACAGCGTTGTCAGCAGCGGAAGTTGACCGGCCACGGCGGCCCGGACGGCGCCATCCGGGATCTCCCACTCGTCGTCGGTCTCGGCCAGCCCGCCGAGCATCCACAGGACTTCGACCACCTGGCGCCCAGCCGCCGCGATCCGGGCCAGGAACGGCACGGCGTCCACGCTGGCCGGGTACACCGTGCCCTGGTGCAGGATGCTGGAGTACAGCTCCTCGCGCGCCTCCTCCGCCTCCTCCCCGCCCTCGGCGAAGGCCCGCAGCAGGTCGGGCAGGTCCTCGGCGGAACCGTAGGCGTGCGAGACGGTGGCCCAGGGGTGGGCGTCGAGGCCGGCGAGGGCGTCTGCGAGATCCATGGGCGTGATCTTCGCAGCCGGCACCGACAGCGCCGTCGATGCCCTGTCCATACCGTCCCGGCCCGCAAGGGAGCAGGGGGTCGACGCCACCGGGTCGTCCAGAAGGGCCGCGCGTCGGGATCGGAGCCAGGAGCGCTCGGCCGCCATCTCGGCCGCGTCACCGCGGTGGAGGAAGGTCGCCCACGGTTCCTGGCCCTGGCCGCCGAGGCGTTCGATGCGGGCGGCTTCGCGGGTCTGGAGGGCGTCCAGGGCGTCGAGCACGGCAGCGGGCCGGGCACCGTAGGCGGTGCAGAGGGCGTGCAGGCGATCGCGCAGGGCGTCGTCTCCGGTGACGCCGGCGCGTCGCTGCTGCTCGGCGGAGCGCAGGGGGACGGCGTACCAGGCGAGTTGGGCGAGGTCGTCGACGGGGTCGCCGGGGGCGGCGAAGTCCCAGTCGATGAAGCCGACCAGGCCGTCGCCGTTCCAGACGGCGTTCCACGGGCCGAGGTCGCCGTGCCGGATGACCATGCCGGGCCGCCACGGCTCCTCCTGGCCCTGCCAGCACGCGTCGGCGGGCGGCCGGAAGTCCCGGACGGCGTCGTGGTACTCGCGCAACCAGCGCCCCAGTTCGCCGATTCCGGCGGCGGACCGCAGGGCGGGCGGCCACGGGGCGAACGCCGGCTCGCCGTGCAGCAGCGACAGCACCTCATCGGTGCCGTCGACGCCGATCGGGCGCGGGGCCCGAGTGAAGCCCACCGTCTCCAGGTGGGTGAGCAGCGCGTGCACCGCGGGCGTCCACGCGCCGACCGGCCGGCGGATCGTCTCGCCGATCCGCCGCACCGTGGTCACGCTGCCCTTGTCCGTGGCTCCGTCCTCGATCATCGGGGCAGCGTAGCCGGTCAGACGGGCGGCATCAGGTCGCTCTCGCTGACGGTGTACGTCAGCAGGGGGTAGCTGAAGTCCGTCTCCGTGTTCTCGCGGCGTCGTAGCCGGTAGAACTCGCGCTGCTGCTCGTCGTCGGCCGGCACCAGGCGCGCACCTTGCGGGAGGTACGGCTGTCCGTCGCGGAACCGGAGGAAGGTCTTCGAGGTACGGAAGGTGACGCCCAGCCATCGGTTGTCCGCCGCCGGGACGGGCTTGTCCAGGACGATTCTGTGCCTGAGCCGCCGGTTCGAGTCGAGGGAGAACGCGACGACACTGTTGTGGGCGAGGGGGATCTCGACCTTCTCGACCTTCTCGACCTTCTCGGCCTGCTCGCCCTCGGACTCCTTCGACTCGAAGATCAGCTTCCTCGGCGGGCCCGCATCGGGATGCTGATAGCAGGAGAAGACGGCGATGAACGAATCCTCCACCAGATCGAGGGCCTGGTCGCAATGGCCGCCCATGGTGGTGTAGGCGTTCGTGTAGCTCTCGATGAGGGCGTTGTTGAAGCCGACTGGCAGCCCCGCGTGTTCCTGGATCCGCTGCGCCAGCCGTTCGTGCACCATCCGGAAGCGCTGTGCCGGGCTGCCGTAGCGGGTGGTGGTGCGGACCAGGGGTACCCCGCCCGCCGCGTCGACCTTGGTGAGCACGGCGCCCTGTCGGCCCTTTCCCACGTCTTCCCAACGGACCGACGCGGACAGTTCCGCGAAGGGATTCCCCTCGGGCGGAAGGTCGAAGGAGAGGATCGCGTCCGAGATCCTAGATCCGGGGAGCAAGGTAGTCCCCCGAGTTCATGCTGAAGAGGAGTTCCTCGCCGTAGTCGATGAAGGCCGAGGTCCGGTTCTCCTCCGCGTACAGCCTGCGCAGCTCGTCCATGCCGTCCGGCGTCGGCGGCTCCAGCTTCACCCGGTCTCCGGCCACGTCGAGGAAGGTCTGGCCGTCCTTGTGCACGGCTTCGGCGTTCGAGCAGCGCACCACGTATCCCAGGCGGGTCGGGAGCAACTCGGCGTCCAGCATCGAGGACCGGATCTCATGCGTGTACAGGCGGTTGGTGGACAGCGGCATGAAGAACACGGAGCCGGGGTGGAGGGTCACGGTGAACTGCGCGGGGAGCGGGCCCCCGTCGCCTGCCGCGGTCGGGTCCTTGAGGCGGAAGTGGAGTTTGGTCAGCCCGCTGACCTTCTTCACCCCGTAGTCGAAGGCGTCTTCGGCCAGGGGCTGCAGCTTGTCGAGCCCGTCGTAGAAGGTGCAGAACGCCATCACGCCGTTGACGGGCATGTCCTTGGTCTTGTCGGCGTGGGCCGAGATCTTGGCCTTGGACTGCTTGCGCTCGGCCGTGGCACGGGTGTTGTGGTAGATCTGGGCGAGCACGTGGTTCAGCGGCGCCTGGTTCCGGAAGACGGCGGCGGCCTCGCGGTTCAGAGCCTCCACGATGTCCGTGTCGGTCGGGCCGAAACCCTCGGTCGGCCCCGAGAAATTCGTGGAGCACCGGAGCAGGCGGAAATGCAGTTCGTCACCGCTTCGCGTGACGGGCGTCAGATAGATTCCGCTGCGATGAGCCGCTCCGGGCTTGGTGGACTCCGTCAGGGACTGGAACTCGTGCTCCGCACGGATCCGGCCGAAGTGATCGGTGTCGAGTCCGAAGAAGCGGCGGTAGTACACGCCGACGCCGTGGACGCGGATCGGAACTCGGCCGAGGTCGACGAGCGTCCACGTCGTGTCCGCGTCCTCGTGGTAACCGTCCGACAGCTCCCGGATGACGAATACCCGGGCGGCCGACCGCAATTGAGGGCCGCTGATCCCGGATACATCGCCACACAGGTAGACGGTCTTCTGCGCGAGGTCGGGCGCACCGGAGGCAAGCTCCTCCGGCGTGATGGTGGACCCGAAGAAGTCCCTGATCAGGTCGTTGTCCCACAGCATCGAAGGCGCGACCAGGATGTTGCTCGCGTCGTCGATGCGGGCTTCCGTCGGCTCTGTTGTGTGCATCACGCTGTCCCTGTCATTCGCAGATCTCGGTGGCTTGCCCGAAAACCGTGGACACGGCTACGGCCCGCACTCTTTCATTTGCGTGGCGAAGCGCGAACGAACGAAAGGAGACGGACCGTTGAATCCCGATGCTCTCACGGGGGCTCGACGGCGGGCAACGGATTTCGCCGTGCGGGCAGTGGGTGCCGGCAGTGTGTGCGGGCACGGTATTCCGTCGTGGTGATCAGGGGCTCGACACCTCGTGACCACCGGAAGCCGAGCGTGTGTGACTGACTGCTTCAGCCGGCGAGTCGAGCACCTCGCCCGGCAGCCATGGCCGGGAGCGGCCGCCGACCGGCGGGCAACGTCGCGCATGACCGGAGCGCAGTCCAGGACCGCGCTCCCCGACTGCTGCCATAGCTCCCCGGACGGGGAAGCCACCGGCTGCCGTCCGACCGGAGGGCTCCGGTCGTCGCGACGGGCGGGGCCGGGCAGCGGCCGCGCGGGCGGCCCGGAACGGCGGCGCTTTCCGGCATGGGTGGAATCGCGACACCGTCCGTTTCGCGGGCCGGGCGGCGCTCGGGCAGGGTGGGGCTCGACCGTTCCGCCGAACCGAGAGACCTCCATGATCTTCATCACCGCGAAGTTCCCCGTCCGCCCCGAGCACAGCGCCCGGTGGCTGGACATCGTCCACGACTTCACCGAGGCCACCCGCGCCGAGCCGGGCAACCTGTTCTTCGACTGGTCCCGCAGCGTGGACGACCCGAACGAGTACGTGCTCGTGGAGGGCTTCCGCGACGGCGAGGCCGGCCGGGCCCATGTCGAGTCGGCGCACTTCCGGCAGGCGATGGAGACGCTGGCCGGCGCGGTCGCCGCCAAGCCGAGGATCATCAGCGTCGACCTCCCGGACCGCGAGGGCTGGGACCTGATGGGAGAGATCACGCCCCGCGAGGCCTGAGCCCGGGCCTGCCCCGACTCTGAAGCTGAACCTTAGGGTGAGACCGGGGGCCGGTAGCGGCCCCCGGTCCGGCCACCGGCACACTGGACGGATCACCCAAGGACGATCCGGAGGAGCACCCGTCATGGCCGGTCAGACCGGGCCGCGCGCCGCGGACCGCACCCTGGAGGTGCTGGAACTCGTCGCGGAGGCGACCACGCCGCTCCCGGCCAAGGCCCTCGCCCGCAGCCTCGGCTGCGCCCTGTCGACGGTCTACACCCTCCTCGCCCCGCTCACCGAGCGCGGCTACCTGGTGCGCACGGACGGCGGCTACACCCTCGGCTACCGGGTGTCCGCCCTCCACCGCGCGTTCCAGCGGCAGACGGGCCTGACCGGCGGCATCGACGGCGTGCTCGCCCGCATGCGGCACGCCACCCGCGCCTCGGCGAACTACGTGGCCTACCAGGGCGACGGCCTGGTGATCGCGGACGTGCGCACCGTCTCCGCCGACGGCGACGAGCGGCCCGAGCTCACCGTCGGCGTCGACCCGCGCTCCCACGCCTACGCCCACGGCAAGGTCGCGCTGGCCGCCGCCGGCCCGGCCGCGCGCCGCCGCTACCTCGAACAGCCCGGCCTGCGCCGCTTCACCGCGCACACCATCGCCTCGGTCGAACGGCTCGACGAGGAACTGCGCCGGATCCGCCGGACCGGGGTGGCCCTGGACGTCGAGGAGGCCCGCCCGGGCCTGGCCTGTCTGGCGGCGCCCGTCCTCGGCGCGGACGGCACGGTGGTCGGCAGCGTCTCGCTGGCCGTGCGCCCCGAGGACCTGCGCGCCCGCCGGCCGCAGCTGATCGCCGCCGTCAAGCGGGCCGCCGAGGAGGCGGCCCAGGAGGCGGCTCCGCTCCACCGGGCCTGACGATCGACACGGCGGGCGCGGCGCGCCCCGGGCCGGTCAGCCGGAGACGCCGCCCCGCTCCACCGGCCCCGGCACGAGGGGCGCGATGACGTGCTGGCTCGGGTTGGTGCCGTGGTCCTCGTTGTCGTCGTCGTTGTTCACCGAGGCGGTGACGGAACTCGTCAGCCAGGAGACCACCCCGAGGATCAGGAAGAGGACCAGCAAGCCGCGCCCACCCCCGCTCAGCACCAGCGGGCGGGTGGCCGACACCCGCTCGGGCTCACTGCCCGGCTCCTCGCCGAACAGCCGCTTGGGGTAGGCGGAGGTGAGCATCACCAGGTAGGCGGTGTACCGCATCTGGTAGCGCAGGATCGCCGTCGTCGCCTCGTACAGCGACTGCGGCATCCGGCCGAGGACCAGCACCACCAGCCAGATGACGATCGAGACCATCCACCAGCCCGCGTGCAGCAGGCCCTGCACGATCGACGCCGGGATGACCAGGATGATGCGGAACAGCACGGCCAGCCGGTTCAGTTCGCCCGGTTGCAGGCCGACCTGCACCGGGTACTCGGGGGCCCGGAACCGGAACGGCGGGTAGCGGTCCACGGTGAGCATCAGATAGGCGGTGACCCGGGTCTCGTACGGGACGAACGCGGTGAGGTAGTCCGCCGCGAACCCGGGCAGCCGGCCGAGGACCAGCGCGCCGAACCAGCCGATCACGGTGACGAAGAACGCCACCACCGACAGCGCCCAGAGCACCACGAACTGCGGGACCAGCAGCAGGAGGCGCAGCAGCACCGTCCAGCGGTCCTGCCGGCCGGCCGCCGGCATGTCCAGCACCGGAAGCCACTCACGGCTGACGGGGGCGGGGGGAGCCTGCCACATCCGGGCCTCCACGGTCTCGGGACGACGGGACCCGGCAGTCGGGCACTGCCGGGTCCCTCCGAAGATCGCAGCCGCCCGCCCGCCCCGCGCGCCGTGCTGCGCCGGACGGGTCTGCCGACGACCCCACCCGGGGGACGGCCCCGCCCTCCGTACGCCGGTTGCCCGATGTCCGGTGGATCGGGAGGGCCGGCCCGGTGGAGCCGTCAGTAGAACAGCTCGGGGCTGAGCTGGTAGTCGTAGCCCGTGCCGCCGGGCCAGTAGAAGCGCACCTCGGCCTTGTAGTCGTGGCCCGAGCTCGGGTTGGTGAGGACCCAGGTGAAGGTGTACGGGCCGGTGTGACACGGGAAGGTGGTGTCCAGCGCCTTGCCGCGGGAGGTGTAGTCCCAGAGGATCACCTCCTCGTTGCAGTTGCCGTTGCCGAAGTTGCTGTACGCCGACGCGGTGACGTGGCCGTTGCCCGCGCTCACGCACGCCCGCTCGTAGTCGGTGCCGTCGCAGCCGCCGCCGCTGGACGCCGCGGCGGTGCCCGTCGCGAACGGTCCCGGCACGTCGTGCAGGGCCGGGCCCGACCAGAGCGCGAGCGCGCCGGAGAGCAGGGTGCGGGCCCGTTCCGGCTGCCAGTTCCGGCGGGCGGTGGCGGCGTCGGCGAGCCCGGCCAGGAAGGCCGTCCGGTCGATCGTGCCCGGGTCGACGTCCAGCCGGTAGCCCTTGCCCTGGTGCCGCAGCAGGCTCGGGCCGGCCCGCTCGGGGCCCGCTCCGTCCAGCACCTTGCGGAGCCGGTAGACGTGGCCGGGCAGGGCGCCGGCCCGGTCCGGTCCGGGGCGTCGTCCCCCTCCTCGCCCCACACCCCGTCGATGATGTCGCCCACCGGGACGGTCCGGCCCTCGGCGGCGAGGAGTACCGCGAGGACCGCCCGGTCCCGGGCCCGGTTGAACCGCAGCTCACGGCCCGCGGACCAGGCCCGCAGCGGCCCCAGGCAGGTGAAGCGCAGCTCTGGCACGGCCCTCTCCCAGCACACGGCGGCCAACGCTGCGTCATCCTATGCGCACAGAGCGTGAGTTGACCGGAGATGCCGGAGTCCCGGCCGACCGCCGGTGGGGCGCCGTCGGCCGGGGGCGCGACGCGGCTCCGCACGCCGGGCGGCACGCCGTGCGGCGTGCGGCCGGGTGCGGCGCCCACGTCCTCCGGCCCGGCCGAGCCGGGCGGTCAGTCCGTCAGCTCCCGGTCCAGGCCGGCCACCAGGGTCTCCAGCCAGGACCGCACCGTCTCCGGGTCGAACAGGTCGGCGTCGTACTCGGCCAGGCCCTCGTACCCGTCCGCGTCCGGGGCGAGGAGCAGCAGGAGGTCGGAGCGGTTCGAGGGGCCCGGCACGTCCTCGATCTCGGCGGTGAGGCCGGGGAGGTCGAGGGCGATGGTCGGGGTGCTCTGCACGGTGAGCAGGACCTGCGGGTACGACTCCGGCAGCCGGACGCCGCGCTCGCGCAGCCGTTCGACCAGCTGGCCGAACGGCACCGTGGCGTGGTCCAGGGCGGTGGCGATCGCCCGCCCGGCCGCGTCCACCAGCGCCCCGAAGCCGCCCGGGAGGCGGGTGGGCAGCCGGATCGGCAGGCCGAAGGTGAGCAGGCCGACGACCTGCTCGTCGACCGGCCGGGTGCGGTTGGCGTGGGAGAGCACCACCAGGGTCTCCGCCGCCCCGGTCAGCTCGCCCAGCAGCCGGGCGTAGCCGGCCAGGAACACGGCCGAGGCGGTGGTGGAGCGTCCGGCGGCGTAGCGGTGCACCGCGTCGGCCAGTGCCGCCGGGACGCGGAGGCCGGCCGTGCCGCCGCGCCCGGAGCGCTGCTCGGGGCGCGGCCGGGCGGTGGGCAGTTCGACGGTCAGCGTGGTGCCGCCGAGGACCTCGGTCCAGTGGTCGAGGGCCTCGGCGACGGCGGCCGGGGTGACCACGGTCCGCTCCCAGCAGGCGTGGTCGGTCATCCGGCCGGGGGCCGGCAGCCGCCGGCCGTCCGCGCGGTACAGCGTGCCCAGGTCGGCCAGCAGGGTGGCCAGTGACCAGCCGTCGATCACGATGTGGTGGAGCGTCAGCAGCAGGACCCAGGTGTCATCGGCCGAGCGCAGCAGCCGGGCGCGCAGCAGCCGGGCGCCGTCCAGGTCGAAGGCCAGGGCGCCCTCCGCCCGGGCGGCCTCGGCGAGCGCCGCGTCCCGGGCGGCGGGGGCGAGCGCCCGCAGGTCGTCGAGCGGCAGGTCGACCGGGGTGTTCGGCATGACCTGCTGGAGCAGGCCGAGGTCGGTGTCCCGGTAGCGGGTCCGCAGGCTCTCGTGGCGGTCGGTCAGCGCCGTCAGCGCGGCGGCCAGCCGCTCGGGGTCCAGCGGGCCGCGCAGGGTGATGCGCTGGCTGATGTTCCACACCGCCGGGTCAGCGGAGCGGCCGTGGGTCCGGTGCAGGCGGCGTTGCGCCAGCCCGGCCGGCGCGGCGGCGAGCGCCGTGCCGGAGTCGGTCAGGACGGCCAGCAGCCGTGCCCGGTGGGCTCGGACGAGGCCGGCCACCTCCTCGTCCAGCGCGCCGGGCGGGGCCAGGTAGCCGAGCCGGTCGCCGGTGGTGCGCAGCACGATGTCACGTTCGCCGAGCAGCCGGACCAGCCGGTCCCAGGCCTGGTCGGCCGTGGGCGCGGCGGCGGTCACAGGGTGCCCTCCTCGTAGGCGGGGGCCGGACGGTGCCCGGCGGCCGGGCGGTGGGCGGCCATCGCCCGGATGGTGGGGCGGCGGAAGAAGTCCAGCACGCCGATCCGCAGCCCGGTCGCCTCGCGGACCCGGTTCAGCAGCCGGGTGGCGGCCAGCGAGTGGCCGCCGAGGTCGAAGAAGGAGGTCTCCACGCCCGCGGGGCGGCCGAGTTCCTCCTCCCACAGCCGTTGCACGGTGCGCTCCAGCTCGGTGGCCGGGGCGACGGCGGCCAGGCCGGCGCCCAACGGCAGCGGCTGTGGCAGGGCGTCGGCGTCGAGCTTGCCGTTCGTGGTGAACGGCAGCGCCTCGACCGCGGCCCAGAGCCCCGGCACCATGTGCTCGGGCAGCAGGTCGGCCAGCTGGTCGCGGACCCGGGGCAGGTCGGCGGCCGCGCACTGCACGTACCCGGCGAGCGTGGTGCCCGTCGGGGTACGGCGTGCCGTCACGGCCGCGCCGCGCACGCCCGGCACGGTCCGCAGCACGGTCTCGACCTCGCCCGGTTCGACCCGGTAGCCGCGCACCTTGACCTGGCGGTCGGCCCGGCCGAGGTACTCCAGGGTGCCGTCCGGGCGCCAGCGGCCGAGGTCGCCGGTGCGGTAGCGGCGGCCTTCCGGGGTGTCGGTGAAGACGGCGGCGGTCTCCTGCGGCCGGCCGTGGTAGCCGAGCCCGACCTGGACGCCGAGCACGTGGATCTCACCGACCGCGCCGGCCGGGGTCGGGCGCCCGGCGGGGTCCAGCAGCATGATCCGGTTACCCGGGACGGGGCGGCCGATCGCCACGTGGTCCGGTCCGTCCGGCCCGGCCTCGCCGACCGTGACCCCGTGGGTCTCGGTGGGGCCGTAGTGGTTCAGCAGTCGGCAGCCGGGGTTGCGGGCCAGGAAGGCCCGCAGTGCGGGGGTGAGCAGCAACTGCTCGCCGCCCTGGACCAGTTCGCGCAGGTGGGGCACCGGTTCCTCGCCGAGGGCCTCGACCAGCGCGGCCAGCGGGGTGTACGGCAGGTGCAGCCGCTCGGCCCGGGTGGCCCGGACGACGGCGGCCAGCGCGGTGATGTCGTAGCGGGTCTCCTCCTCGATCAGCAGCAGGGTGCCGCCGCCGGCCAGGGTGGTCAGCACCTCCTGGACGCTGACGTCGAACCCGCAGGAGGCGTACTGCAGGGTGCGGGCGGCCGGGTGGCCCGCGAGGTTCCAGGTCAGGAACGAGGCCAGGCCGAGGGTGTGCATCAGCACGCCCTTGGGCCGGCCGGTGGAGCCGGAGGTGTACAGCAGGTACGCGGCGGCCCGCGCCGAGGGGACGGGCAGCGGCGGCAGTTCGACGGCCGGCGCCCCGGATTCCCCGCCGGTGTGGACGGTCGGCAGCGTGATGCCCATCAGGTCCGTGCCCGGGGCGGTGAGCAGCACGGCCGGTGCGGCGTCCGCGGCGATCAGCCGGCAGCGCTCCGCGCCCTGCACCGGGTCGATCGGCACCAGGACGGCGCCCAGCCGCAGGACGGCCAGCAGCGCGGCCACCTGGTCCACCGAGCGCGGCAGCAGCACGCCCACCCGGCTGCCCTCGCGGACCCCGGCGGCCAGCAGCCGGCGGGCCAGGTCCTCGGCCCGGGCGGCCAGGGTCCGGTAGTCGGTCCGGGTGCCGTCGGGCGCGACCACGGCGACGGCGTCCGGCTGGGCGGCCACGGTGGCGGCCACCCTGGCCAGCGGGTGCGCGGGCGCCCGCTCCGCTTCGGGTCCGCACTCCAGAGCGGGGTCGGCCGGGGCGGCCGTCAGCTCGGTCAGCGGTCGGGCCGGGTCGGCGACGGCGGCGGTGAGCAGCCGCTCGAAGGCGTCGAACAGCCGGTCCACCGTGGCCCGGTCGAACAGGGTCTCGGCGTACTCCACGTGGCAGCGGATGCCGTCCGGCAGGTTGGTGAGGAACAGCGCCAGGTCGAACGCGGAGCGGTCGACCACGTGGTCCAGCGGACGGGCCGTCACCCCGGGCAGGTCCAGGTCGAAGACCGCGTGGTTCTCGAACTCGACCATGACCTGGAAGAGCGGGTTGCGGCTGGTGTCCCGCTGCGGGTTCAGCTCCTGCACCAGGACCTCGAAGGGCAGCTGCTGGTGTTCGTAGGCGTCCAGCGCGCTGGAGCGGACCCGGTCCAGCGCCTCGGCGAAGTCCGGCTCCCCGGACAGGTCCAGGCGCAGCGCCAGGGTGTTGACGAAGAAGCCGACGAGGTCCTCGGTACCCTCCGCCCGGTTGGCCAGCGGGGTGCCGAGCACCACTTCGTCCTGGCCGCCGTAGCGCTGCAGCACCCCGGCGAAGGCGGTGAGCAGCACCATGAACAGGGTCGAGCGCCGGCTACGGGCCAAGTCCCGTACGCCTGACGAGAGTTCGGCAGGCAGATGGCGGACGTAGGAGCGGCCGCGGCCGTCCGGGACGGCCGGGCGGGGCCGGTCGGTGGGCAGGGCCAGCACCGGGAGGTCGCCGCCGAGCACCTTGCGCCAGTACCCGAGGCTCTCCTCGTACGCCCCGGCGGCCACCGCGGCCCGCTCCCGGGCGGCCTCGGCGGCCGGGGTGGTGGTGAGCGCCGGGAGCCGGTGGGGCCGCTGCTCCCGGGCGGCCCGGTACAGCTCCCCCAGCTCCCGGGTGATCACCACGGTGGACAGGGTGTCGATCACGATGTGGTGCATCGACAGCACCAGGACGTGCCGCTCGGGCCCGGTCTCCAGCAGCCGGGCGCGGAACAGCGGGCCCTCGGCCAGGTCGAAGCGGTGGACGCCCTCGGCGGCGACCAGCGCGGCCACCGCGTCCCGCGACGGCCCGTCCGTCGGGACCCGCTCCAGCAGCGGGCCCTGGGGGGCCGGGAGCACCTGCTGGAACGGTTCGCCGTCCTGCTCCCGGAAGACGGTGCGCAGCCCGACGTGCCGTTCGACCAGGGCGCGCAGCGCGGCGTCGAGCGCCTCCGGGTCGAGCGGGCCGTCCAGTTCGACGGCCTTGACCTCGTTGTACTGCGCGGCGTCGGGCAGCATCCGGTGCAGGAACCACATCCGCTGCTGCGCGTAGGACAGCGGGGCGCCGTGCGCGGTGGCGCGGCGCAGGGCGTCGAGCTGCGGCAGGCCGGCGGCCACCAGGTCGGGGGCGAGCCCGAAGTCGACGAAGCAGGCGATCTCGTCCGCGCCGGCCGCCCGCAGGTCGGCGAGCACGGACCGCACGCTCTCCGGGGTGCCGATCAGGGCGCGCGAGGCGCAGTAGCGCTCGTAGGCGCGCTCCAGCACGAACTCCAGGTCCTCCTCGCGGGTGTTCTCGAAGTCCAGGGTCAGGCCGAGGCTGTTGGCCATCTGCCCGAACAGCGAGAGCGAGGAGCGCAGGTAGTGGCAGAACGGGCGGTAGGCCTGCGCGCGGGCGGTGTCGGGATCGGTGCCCAGGTAGGTGTGGACCAGCACGACCACCCGGCCCGCCTCCGGGTCCAGGCCGTGCTCGGCCCGGGTGCGCCGGTAGAGGGCGACGTTCTCGGCGAGCTGCTCCACGTCCTGGGTCATCAGGTTGGTGATGATCCCGAGGTCGTGGCGGGCGGCCTCGCGGAAGCTGTCCGGGTTGCCCACGACGGCGGTGAACATGGGCGGTTGCTCCTGCAGCGGGCGCGGGTGCAGGGTGACCTCGATCGGCTCCCCGTTGCCGTTGCGGCCGCGGTAGGGCTCACCGCGCCACAGGGCCCGGACGGTGTCGATCTGGCGGTGCATCAACTCCTTGTGGCCGCCGTAGTTCTCGGGGAAGAACAGGAAGTCGTTGGGGTGCCAGCCGCTGGCGCAGCCCAGGCCCACCCGGCCGCCGGAGAGGTTGTCGACCACCGACCACTCCTCGGCCACCCGGACGGGGTGGTGCAGCGGCAGCACCGCGCAGCCGGCGTTCAGCCGGATCCTGCTGGTCTCCCGGGCGAGCGCGGCGGCCAGCACCGAGGGGTTGGGGAAGATCCCGCCGAAGGAGTGGAAGTGGCGCTCCGGCAGCCAGACGGCGTGGAAGTCGTGCCGGTCGGCGAAGCGGGCGCTGTCCAGGACGATGCGGTACTTCTCGTCCTCCGGGGAGTCCAGGGGGTAGTCGCCGAAGAAGGAGAGGCTGAAGTCCACCGGGCGCTGGGGGTCGCGGACCGGCTGGTACGAGGTGGGGACGGGCTCGGTGCCGGTACGGGTCTCCGATCCGGGCTCCGGAAGCACGGCCGCCGGGCGCGGGGCCGGGAGCCGCACCCCGGGCGAGGCCGGGAAGAAGCCGCCGCGCCGCAGGCCGCGCAGCGACTCCCGGACGGCGTCGACCACGAACTCCAGGTCGCCGTCGGTGTGGGCGGTGGAGAGGAAGAAGTTGCGCCACTCCCAGACGTAGACCCCGCGGGTCAGCAGCTCCGGGAAGAACAGCTCCACGTCGGCGCGCGGCTCGAACCGGAACAGCGAGCCGAAGTGGGCCAGCCGCAGCGGGAACTCCTCCTCCTCGAAGAACCCGTTGAGGGTCGCGGCCAGTTCGTCGGTGCGGGCGTTCAGACGCTCCTGCAGGCCGGGGCCGGCCTCCTTGAGGTGGCGCAGCACTGCGCCCGCCGCGGTCATCGCCAGCGGGTGCTGGATGTAGGTGCCGCCGAAGAAGGTGGTGTCCTGGGGCGGGTAGCTGTCGTCCCCGTAGTCCCAGTGGCCGCCGTCGATGCCGTCCAGGAGGTCGGCGCGCCCGGCGATCGCGCCGATCGGGTAGCCGCCGCCGAGCACCTTGCCGTAGGTGGAGAGGTCCGGGGTCACGCCCCAGAAGCCCTCGGCGCCGCGCAGGTGGGGGCGGAAGCCGGTGAGCATCTGGTCGAAGAGCAGCACGATGCCGCGGCGGGCGGTCAGTTCGCGCAGCGCGCGGACGAACTCGACGGGCTGGCGCCCCGGGTGGCGGCTCTGCACCGGCTCGACCAGCACGGCGGCGATCCGGTCGCCGAGTTCCTCGATGACCTGGAGGCTCTGCGGATCGCCGTACTTCAGCACCACCAGGTCGGCGACCGCGCTGCCGGGGATGCCGCTCGACACCGGGACGGTCTCCCGGTCGGCGCCGTGGCCCACGGTCCGGCCCAGGGTGTGGTCGAAGTGGCCGTGGTAGGAGCCTTCGAACATGACGATCTTGTCCCGGCCGGTGAAGGCGCGGGCCAGCCGGATCGCCCCGGCGTTCGCCTCGGTGCCGGAGTTGGCGAACGCGACCCGCTCGGTGCCGGTCAGCTCGGCCAGCAGTTCGGCGGCCTCGCCGGTCTCCGGGCCGCGCGGGCCCAGCCGCAGCCCGCCGGCCAGGTGCTCGCGGACGGCCTCGGTGACGAACTCCGGGTCGTGGCCGAAGAGCAGCACGCCGAAGCCCATGGTGATGTCGACGTAGGTGTTGCCGTCGAGGTCCTCCAGCCGGGAGCCCCGGGCCCGGCGGGCCGCCAGCGGGTAGAGCATCTCCTTGGTCGAGGAGCGGAAGCCGACCACGGCGCGGCTGTCCGCGAGGGTGCGCCGGTGGCGGCGGGTGACCGCCTTGGAGGCGGCGGTGCGGGCGGTGAAGCGGGCGACCAGTTCGTCCACATGGGCGCGCTGCGGCTCGGTCAGGCCGCCGGCGGCCATGCCGGACTCGCGGGACAGGGTCACCCGGGGGCCGTGCACCTGCGGGGCGGACGGCGCGGGAGCTTCGGCGGCGGGGACTTCGGGGGTGGCGACTTCGGGAACGGGGGCGGTCGCGACGGCCGGTGGCAGGGCGACGGGAGCCGCCGCCGGGACGGGCGCGGGCGGCGCCGTCCCGGTCCCGGCCAGCAGGCCGAGCTGGTCGCGCATCAGGTCGGAGAACTGGCCGAGCAGCGCGAGCTGGCGCTCGATCAGGCCGGTGCCGTCGGTCACCGGGCCGGACACGGCCGGCGGCGGGAGCGTGACCGGGGCGGCGGGTACGGGCGCGGCGGGGAGGACGGGCACGGGCGGCGCGGGGAGGACGGGCACGGCCGCCTGGGGTGCCGGGGCCGTCACCGGGGCCGCAGACGGCGAAGGGACCGCGACCGGCTGAGGGACCGCAGCCGGCTGAGGGACCGCCACCGGCTGAGGGACCGCAGCCGGCGCGGGGACCGCGACCGGCTCGGGCACGGCCGCCGGCAGCAGCCCGTCCCGGACGGCGGGCTCCAGCCGGCCGGCGATCAGCCCCGCCAGCCGGGCCGGCGTGTCCGCCGCCTCGAACAGTTCGCGCATCGAGATCCGCACCCGGAACGCGCGCTCCAGGTCCCGGATCATGTTGATCATCCCGAGCGAGTCGGCGCCCAGGTCGAAGAAGGGGTCGTCGGCGCCGACCGCCTCCTCGTCATGGCCCAGCTGCCGGGCCGTCTGTTCCAGTACCCGGCGCAGCACGGCCTCCTCGGCGAGCTGTTCGGGGCTCGCGACGGGTACCGGGGCGACGGGTACCGGGGCGACGGGCTCCGGAGCGGCCGGTGCCGGGGCGGTCTGCTGGGGCGGCGGTGCCTGGTGCATGGCGGGGTCCTCGGTGGTCGGCCGGTCGGGGGCGGTGAACCAGTGGCGGCGGCGCTGGAAGACGGTGGTCGGCAGGGGCACCCGGCGGGCCGGGCCGTCCGGCCAGTCGCGGGCGGCGGCGAAGCGCGCCCAGTCGATCGGGACGCCGTGGGACCACAGCGCGGCGGCCGCGGCGTCGAACTGCGGCTCCTGGGGTGCGCCGCGTCGGGCGCCGGCCACGAAGTGGCGGTGCGGCAGCTCCCGGCGGCCCATGCCGGTGAGCGTCGGGTGCGGGCCGAGCTCCAGGAAGAGCTCGTGGCCCTGGCCGTCCAGGGCGGCCAGCACCAGGTCGAAGCGCGCGCACTCCCTGGTCTGCCGGACGAAGTAGTCGGGCGTGGGCACCGTGCCGGGGGCCAGCACCTCGCCGCCCAGGTTGCTCACCAGCGGTACGGTCAGCGGCCGCAGGCGCAGCCGGGCGAGCTGCTCGCGGAACGGTTCGAGCACCGGGTCGAGCAGTCGGGAGTGGAACGCCCGGTCGGTGGTGAGGCGTTCGGTGCGCACGCCCTCGGCGGCCAGGGCGGTCTCCGCGGCCGCGATCTCCTCCGGCGGGCCGGCCAGCACGCACTGGCCGGCGCCGTTGACCACGGCCGGCTCCACCCCGGGCAGCCGGTCGGCGAGTGCGGCGAGCCGCTGCGGACCGGCCATCACCGCCGTCATGGCGCCGGGCCCGGTCGCCCGGTGCATCAGCCGGCCGCGCAGCGCGGTGAGGAACATCCCGTCGGCGAGGTCGAGTGCGCCGGCCGCGTGGAAGGCCGCGTACTCGCCGGCGCTGTGCCCGGCGACCGCGGCCGGGCGGAGCCCGAGTTCCTGCCAGAGCCTCAGGTAGGCCGCTTGCAGGGCGAACAGCGCGGGCTGCGCGGCCTCGGTGGTCCAGGCGTCGTCGGCGCCCTGGGGCACGGCGTCGAGCAGCAGCGGCAGCAGCGGTTCGTCCCAGGCCTCGCGGTGCAGCCGGTCGCACTCCTCCAGGACGGCCCGGAACACCGGGAAGGCGCGGTGGAGTTCGGCGGCCATGCCCCGGTACTGGGCGCCCTGGCCGGTGAAGAGCAGCACCGGCTGGACGTCGCCGCGCCGGGCCTCGCGGCGGACCGGTACGGCTCCGGTGGTGCGGCCCGCCGGGGCCGGGCCCACGTGGGCTTCCAGGCCGCGGCGCAGCTCCTGGGGGCCGGCTCCGGTGACGGCGAGGCGGTGGCGCAGCGCCCGGCGGCCGCCGCCCAGGGTGAGCGGCAGGTCGCCGGGGGCGGGCGCGGGCCCGGTGGCGAGGCGGTCGCGGAGCAGGCGGGCCAGGTCGGCCAGGCCCTGCTCGGTGCGGGCGGACAGCGGCAGCACGGTCGGAGCCTGCCGGGGGCCGGGGCCGTCGATGCCACGGGGTGCGGCCGTCGCGGGCGCCTCCTCCAGCACCAGGTGGGCGTTGGTGCCGCCGACGCCCAGCGCGCTGACCCCGGCCCGGCGCGGGGTGGGGCCGGCCGGCCAGTCGTGGCGCTGGGCGGAGAGCCGGAACGGGCTTCCGGTCAGCTCCAGCGCGGGGTTGGGGCGGCTGAAGCCGACCAGCGGCGGGATGGTGCCGTGCCGGAGCACCAGCAGGGCCTTGATCAGCCCGGCCATTCCGGCGCAGGTGTCCAGGTGGCCGATGTTGGGCTTGACCGAGCCGAGCGAGCAGAAGTCGGCGGCCTGGGTCCGGGCGCGGAACGCCTGGGCCAGCGCCCGGAACTCGATCGGGTCGCCCAGCGGGGTGCCGGTGCCGTGCGCCTCGATGTAGCCGACGCTCTCGGCCGGCACCCCGGCGAGGTCGAGGGCCCGGCCGACCACCGCCGCCTGGCCGTCCACGCTGGGCGCGGTGTAGCCGACCTTCTGCCCGCCGTCGTTGTTGACGGCCGAGGCGAGGATCACGCCGTGCACGGTGTCGCCGTCCGCCAGTGCCCGGTCCAGGCGCTTGAGCAGGACGGCCGCGACCCCGTTGCCGCCGACGGTGCCGGCGGCCGCCGCGTCGAAGGCCCGGCAGACGCCGTCGGGGGCGAGGATCGACCCCTCCTGGTAGCGGTAGCCGGCGGCCTGCGGGATGTGCAGGGCGGCGGCCCCGGCCAGGGCCAGGTCGCAGTCCCCGGCCAGCAGCGACTGCGCCGCCAGGTGCACCGCGACCAGCGAGGTGGAGCAGGCGGTCTGCACGCCGATCGCCGGGCCGGTCAGGCCCAGCCGGTAGGCGACCCGGGTGGCGGCGAAGTCGGCCTGGTTGCCGATCGCGGTCTGCAGCGCGGGCACCGGCTCGGCCGGGTCGACGGTGGCGGCCAGGGTGTGCTGGTAGTAGGTGCGCAGCGCGTACAGGGTCATCCCGGTGCCCGCGAAGACGCCGACCCGGCGGTGCGGGTCGGGCGCGTCGTAGCCGCCGTCCTCCAGGGCCTGCCGGCAGATCTCCAGCAGCAGGCGCTGCTGGGGGTCCATCAGCGCGGCCTCGGTGCCGCTGATGCCGAAGGCCTCGGCGTCGAACCGGTCGGTGTCGGGCAGCGCCCCGGTCACCGGGACGTAGTCGGGGTGGCGGTACTCCTCGGGGCGCAGGCCGGCCGCCGCCAGCTCCTCCTCGGTGAACCGGGTGGTGCTGCGGACCCCGTCGACGATGTTGCGCCAGTACTGCTCGGGGGTGTCGGCGCCGGGGAAGCGCAGGGCCAGGCCGACGATGGCCACCCGGCGGTCGTCGGGGCTGCCGGCCACGGGGGCGGCCGTGGGCGCGGCGGACACGGCGGGTGCCTCGGCCAGGTGGGCGATCAGGGCGTCCACGGTGGGGTGCCGGAACAGTTCGGTGGGCGAAGGGGGCGTCGGCAGCACCGCGCTCAGCGCGCCGTGCACCCGCATCAACTGCAGTGACCCGATGCCGAGTTCGACCAGCGGGTGGGCCGGGTCGAGCGGGGCGTCGAGGACCGCCTCGAAGGCGTCCAGGACGGTCCGGCGCAGCTCCGCGACGGCGGGGGCGGCGGCTCCGGCCGGTTCACCAGGGGCGGGCGCGGGCCGCCCCTCGGCCGGACGGCCGGCGGCCACCTCCGGGACCGGCCGTGGCGCGGTGGCCAGCAGGCGGCGGCGCGCGGCGGGAGCGCTCGGATCGGGCCCGGCGTACCAGCGGCCCGGGGGGCCGGCCAGCAGCAGCGTCGCCAGCCGGCGGCCGTGCGCGGCGCTCAGCACGGCGATGCCCCGGGCGGCGGAGGCCTGCTCGTGGTCGGTGGCGCGGTTCATGCCGACCCGGCTCCACAGGCCCCAGGCGATGCTCCAGGCCGGGGTGCCGGTCTCCCGGTGCAGCCGCTCGACCGCGCTCTCCAGGTAGCGGTTGGCGGCGGCGTACGCGGTGGAGCCGACGGCCTCCTGGAAGCCGACCATCGAGGAGAAGCCGACGAACTGGGCGCCGGGCCGCCGGCGGACGAGCTCGATCAGGTGGTCCGTACCGGTCGTCTTGGCGCGCACCGCCGCGCGCCAGCTGTCGCGGTCCGTGCCGGAGAGCAGGGCGATCCGGTAGGCGCCGGCCAGGTGGAGCACGCCGTCCAGCGGTGCCTGCCAGTCCCGTTCGGCCTCGGCGACCACCGCGGCCAGCTGCTCGCGGTCGGTCACGTCGGCGCGGCGGTAGTCGACCCGGCCGCCGTACGCGGACAGCCGGTGCAGCGCGGCGCGGCGTTCGGCCGCCTCGGCGGTCGGCGCGTCCAGGTCGGTGCGGCCGATCACCAGCAGCCGGGAGCCGTGGTCGCGCAGCAGGCCGGGCAGCAGCTCGGCGGCGATCCCGCCGAGGCCGCCGGTGACCAGGTAGCGGGCGCCGGGAGCGAGCAGCGAGCAGCCTTCGGCATCGGTCGCGGGCCCGGCCGGGCCGAGCCGGGGCACCCATGGGCGGCCCGCGCGCCAGGCGCACTCGGGCTCCGGCCGGGGCTCGGCCAGCAGGGCGAGCAGCGCGGCGGCCTGCTCGGCGGGTGGCAGTCCGGTCGCCAGGTCGATGTGCCGGGCGGCCGGCACCAGCTGCTCGGCGCCGGCGCCGGCGGTCAGCGCCGCCGTCAACGCCGGTGCCGGATCCGGGAGTTCGCCGGGCAGTACGGCGTGCAGTCCGGCGCTGACGGTGACCAGCTCGCCGGTCGGCGGCCGGTCGGCGAGGGCCCGCAGCAGGGCGAGCAGCGCTTCGTCCGGCGGTGCGGCGTCCGCGGGCCACGCCGCGCCGCCGCAGGCCGCGCCCCACAGGTGCACCACCCGCCCGGGGCGCTCCTCGCCGAGCGCCCGCAGCCACTGCCCGGGGTCGGCGGTCGGCGGCTCGTCCACCACCACGGCCCCCGGCAGGGCGGCGCGCAGCGCCTCGACGAGGGTGCCGGGCCCGGCGGGGCCGAGCAGCAGGGTCGGCCCGGTCGGGTCGCCGTCGGCCGGGGTCGTCGGGGCTGCCGGGGTCGTCGGGGCTGCCGGGGTCGTGAGGTCGGCGGGGGCCTCCGGTGCCGGGCGGGGTTCCCAGGCGATCCGGCGCACGCAGTCCGGCAGGGTACGGGAGTTGGCCTCCGCCAGGTCCAGCGCCACGATGTGCTCGTCGAGTTCGCCGTCGAGCAGGCGCCCGCGCAGGGCGGTGCGCTGGATCTTGCCGCTGGTGGTGCGTGGGAAGTCGGCCACCGGTACCGGCAGCACCAGGGCGGGGGCGGGCTGGCGGCGGGCGGCCAGCAGCCGGCGGACCTCGGCGGTCACCGGGGGTGCGGGGGCGTCCGGGTCGTTCGGCACGTAGGCGATCACCAGTTGCTCGGTGCCGGTGCGTTCGTCCGGGACCCCGAAGGCGGCGACGTGCCCGGACCGCACTCCCGCCACCGAGGCGACCACGTCCTCCAGCTCGTGGCAGAAGTGGTGCACCCCGTTGACGATGATGATCTCCTTGCGACGGCCGGTGAGCACCACCTCTCCGTCGGCCAGGAAGGCGAGGTCCCCGGTGTCGAACCAGCCGTCGCCGACGAAGGACTCGCGGTCGGCGGCCGGGTTGTTCAGGTAACCGGGCGTCACCCGGCCGGAGTTGACCTGGAGTCGGCCGACCCGGTGCTCGGGCAGGGCGCGGCCGTCCTCGCCCGCCACCCGGATCCGGGTGCCGGGTGCGGGGCGCCCCATGCTGAGGAAGGCGGTGCCGCGCTCCGGGGAGTCCGGGTCGGCGGGCGCCAGCCGGCCGGTCAGCGAGTCGGTGCGCACCAGGCGGCGGGCTCCGTCCTCGTGGTAGCGCTTGTAGGTGATGGCGGTGCAGGTCTCGGCCATGCCCCAGCCCAGCAGCACGTGCTCCGCCCGTACGCCGAACGGCCCGGTGGCGGCCAGGAACTCGTCCAGCACCGCCGCGGTGCACTGCTCTCCCGCGTTGATCAGGGACTTGACCGAGGAGAGGTCCCAGTGCCGGCCCGGACCGGCCGCCCGCACGGCCTCGGCGACCAGCCGGTAGCCGAAGTTGGGCGACCAGGAGTGCGCGCCCCGGTAGCGCTCCAGCGTGTCCAGCCAGAGCAGCGGATCGGCGAGCACCAGCTCGGTGGGCACCTGCACCTGGTCGGCGGCGAGCGCCACGTCGCGCAGGTGGAACATCAGCAGCCCGGCGACGTGGTCCAGCGGCAGCCAGTTGACGGTGACGTCCTCGGGCGCGGTGCCCTGGGCGACGGCGCCCGCCACGTACTCCAGGATGCCGCGATGGGTGATCTGCACCGCCTTGGAGCGGCCGGTGCTGCCGGACGAGAGCTGGAGGATCGCGACGTCGCCCGGGTCCGGGGCGTGCTCGGCGCCGGTGCGGGCGGGTGCCGTGCCGTCAGCGGCGGGCCGGTCGACCGCGATGACCCGCAGGCCGGGCGCCGGGTAGAGCTCCCCGAGCCGTGCCAGGCCCGCCACCGCCGGGCCGGCGGCGAGCACCGGCGGCTGCTCCAGGGTCTGCCAGGCGTGCCAGAGTTTCTCCAGGACGGGGTTGTGCTGGTCGTACGCCGGCGGGCGGGCCACCGTGACCGGCTGCACCCCGCCCAGCAGGCAGGCCCACAGGGTGGTGAAGTAGTCCTCCGGCTCCGGCAGTTGGAGGAGGACTCGGTCTCCTGGCCGCAGTCCGGCGGCGGTCAGCAGGGCGAGGGTCCCCCGGGCCCGCTCCAGCAGTCGGCGGTAGGTCAGCCTGGTCGCCCCGCCGTCGGCCCGGACCAGGTGCAGGCCGCGCCCGGGGTGCTGCTCGGCGGCGCGCAGCAGGGCCTCGGGCAGCGTCCGGGGCGCGTCCGGCGGCGGCTCGGGCAGCGGGGCACCGACCGCCTCGGTCCCGGCCTCGTCTGTTTCCGCGTCGTCCGGAGCGGCAGGCGTGTGGGCAGCCGTGGAGGCTTCCGTGGCCGCGCCGAACGGCCGCCAGTGCGCGGTGAGTTCGCGCAGGTGGCGCAGGGCGGGACCGGGCTCGGCCGGCGGCCGGGCCGCGGCGGCGGCGAGGGCGGCGCGGTCGGGCTCGCCCTCCGGAGTGCGGACGATGCCGTCCAGCAGGTGCACCTCGGTGCCCGGGTCGGCGTCCAGCAGGGCCGCGGTGGCCCGGCGGCGCAGGGCGGCGGGGTCGGTGTCGACGGCGGGCACCAGGTAGGCCAGCAGGCCGCGGCGGCCGTCGGCGCGCTCGACCGGCAGCAGTGCGCAGTCGGCGACCTCGGGACGCAGCAGCAGCCGGGCCTCCAGAGCGCGCAGCCGGGCGCGGTCGGAACCGGTGGGGCTCATCAGCGACGGCACCTTTCGGATCGGTGCGGGGCGCGCGCGGGTGGGGCGGCCCCGGGGTGCGGAGGGTGGGCGGATCGGGGTGGCCTGCGGCCTTGTGGGCGTCGGCGGATCCGGTGGCGCGGTACGTGTGGGTGCGGTCACGGGCGGTACGGCGACGGGCTGTGCGGCGGTGACGGGCGGTACGGTGCCGGGCTGTGCGTTTCAGTGCCTGCGGGAGCGGGAGCGGGTGACCAGGACCAGGAAGCCGAGCGCCAGCACGATCGGGACGGCGTGCGAGACGCCGACCACGGTCAGCGGGCTGAGCAGCGCCAGCAGGGATCCGCTCAGCAGCATGCCGGTGCCCATGCCGACGTTCTCGGCGGAGGCGAGCAACCCGAAGGCCTGCCCGCGCCGTTCGTCGGCGAGGGCCTGGATCCGGGTGGTGTACGAGATCTCGGTGAAGCCGTCGCCGAGCCCCGCGCCGATCGCCACCAGCAGGAACAGCGGGGTCGGCAGCCCGGTGAAGACCAGGATGAAGCAGCCGGACATCAGGCAGGTGCCCAGGGCGAAGGCGCGTTCGCCCGGTTCGATGCCCCGGCGCAGCAGGAGCCGGGAGACCAGTTGCTGGGCGCCGAGGTTGCCCACCGCCCAGGTGGCCCAGAACATGCCCAGCACCGCGGCGGGGTTGCCGGGGTCGTGCTGGTTGGCGAAGACGGGCAGGCTGATGTTGTGCGCGGCCGAGCCGAAGGCGTCCAGTAGCCGGATCCCGGCCATCGCACCGACCACCGGGGCGGCCCGCAGGACGATTAGGGCCTGCCACTGACTGCCGAATCGTTTCCTCGCTCCAGCGGCGTCGCCGGTGTCACCGGCGGGATCCACCGCGGACTGCTCGACCGGCTCGGGCCGGGTGCGCAGCGGCAGCCGGAACACCACGGCGGCGAACACCAGGAAGCTGGCCGCGTCGATGAGCAGGGCCGCCCGGAACCCGGCCCAGGCGACCACCACGCCCGCGGAGGCGAAACCGAGCACCATGGCGGCCGAACGGCAGCTCGCCATCAGGCTGTTGGCGCGGGCCCGGCGCTCGGAGCCGACCATCTCCGGGATGCTGGTGCGCAGCGCGACGGCGCACACCGCGGCCGCGCCGCCGAAGACCAGCGCGAGCGGGTAGAGCACCGGGATGCGTGCGGAGGGCGGCACGAGGGCGACCACCACCAGCGCCACCGCCTGGGCCAGCGCACAGCCCGTCATCAGCCGCCGCCGGTCGGTCCGGGCCACCAGCCGCCCGGCGAGCATTCCACCGGCGAAACCGCCGGTCAGCCGCAGGATCAGGTACCCCGCCGTGCCGAGCGCGTTCCCGGCCGCCTCGTACGCGAACAGGCTGAGCGCCACCAGGTCGAGCTGGCTCCCGTAGGTGGACAGGGCATCGCCCAGCGCCAGCCGGTAGAACACCCGGGGCAGCTTCTCGGCGGCCTGGCGCGGTACTTGCTGTGCGGTGTCCGGCACCGGTCCCCCAGGCACGCCGTTTCGGTCGCTTCAGTGTCACATTGCACGGCAATGTAGAAGTCACCCGACGGTAGATCAAGAGCTTGATCGTCCGCTGTCCAAAAGACCGTGTGTTCGGCCGATCCGGAACCATCATTCCGGCCAGCCTGGCGAGTTGGTGCCCGTACGCCCCG
Source organism: Kitasatospora sp. NPDC023176 (assembly GCF_055560495.1). Taxonomy (NCBI): domain Bacteria; kingdom Bacillati; phylum Actinomycetota; class Actinomycetes; order Kitasatosporales; family Streptomycetaceae; genus Kitasatospora; species Kitasatospora sp. NPDC023176. The sequence continues at coordinate 313,202 of NZ_JBVHIP010000002.1, forward strand.
TCCCCGACCCCGGCCCGAACTGCCGCCTGAGCGGGGGCCGTGCGAACTCACATGACAGCTGCGGCCGGCTCCGCGATCATTGGCCGATGACCACCGAACCGGACCTTCTCGGCCTGAGCATCGTCTGCCCGCCGTCCGGCGAGGGCGGCACCGAGATCCGCCCGGTCGTCAACGGCCGGGATCTCCTGGCCGACCTGTCCCCACGTGGCGGGGAAGGAGGCCCCTGGTATGTGGGAGCGGGCCCCCGGTACCTGTTGCGCCGGGCCAGGCCGTTGCGTGCCGCTGCCACGCCCCACGAGGTCCGTCTCGGTGTGGCCGGGTGCGGCCTGGAGCGGTGCTGCGGTTCCCTGTACGTGACGGTCAGGCGTGCCGGGGAGCATGTCGTCTGGGCGGGCTGGCGCGATCCGGCCGATCAGGACCTCGACCTGCCGGAGTTCCGGTTCGCCGCGGATCAGTACGAGGCCGAGGTCCTGCGAGCCGAAGAGGACCGCGGCTGGGAGTGGCCGGCAGCGGTGGTCGCGACGCTGCTCGAAGCGGGGCTGAGTGAACGTGAGGACTGGCTCGCCAGGTGGGAGTGCGAGTTGGAAGCCGTCTGGGCCTCGCGCGCGGAACCCGATCGGATCGAGGTCGTCCTGCGGCATCCTCCTGGCCGGGAGGAAACGGATCTGCCCTGGGCCCAGTTCCTGATGACCCTCCCGATCTCCGCAGCCGACCCGTCGGCCCAGGCCGAGCGCCTCGAAGCGCAGCTGACGGCGGGCGATCCCCGTGCCACCGCCGAGCTCTGCGGAGGTGACAACCCCGAGCAACTGGGCTACCCGTGGCCCTAGGGTCCGCCGTTCAGGTGAACGGCGGGGAGAGGTAGGTCGGACCGCCTCTCCCCGACCTACCCCCGTCCCGGCGAACGAGCCGACCCCGGCGCCGACCGGCGCGTGGGCCCTCACGCGGGCCACTCATCGCTCGACGGCCGGGAATCCCGGACGGGTCGGTAGGTCAGGTCGACGCAGTCGCAGGGCGCTGCCGACCGGGTCGGCCTCGCACACGCCTCCTGACACCCGATGGACCCCCGAGCGGCCTCCGCCCGGGGGTCCATCGGTGTCCGGGGTCAGCTGGGAGAGCCGGTCCAGGTGACGGTCTTCATGCCCCCGGCGCCGTAGTAGGTGAACTGGACGGAGAACGGGTCGGCCGCGCTGTTCGGCAGGGCGTACGCGGACACGCCGGTGGCCTGCTCCCCCGGGGCCAGCGAGCCCTTGAGGATCTTCATCCGGCCGCTGCCGTCGATCAGCGTGGTGACGAGGCCTCCGTTGCTGTCCTTGACGGAGGGCAGCCCCGATGCGGTGAGCGAGACGTCCTTGGAGCCGGTGTTGACGACGGTGATCTTCAGCTGAATGATCTTGGAGTTCTTCGGCGCCTGGAACACGGTCTCGTCCGGGACGTACGGCTCCGGCGCGGCCGCCGCGACCTTCAGCCCGTCCGCGAAGGTGTAGGACTGGCCGAACGACAGGTGCCGGGCCTTCTCGTCGGCGGCCCGCGCCTGCTGCTCCTCCTCGATCTTCTTCTTCGCGGCGTCGAGCCGTTCCTTCGCCTTCGCCTGCCGCTCCGCGGCGGCCCGCTCCTCCTCGTCCGCCCGGGTCTGGGCGGCCCTCGCCGCCGCCTTGCGGTCCTCGTTCGCCGCGTGCACCCCCACCGCGACGAACACTCCGCCGCCCACCGAGACGAGCAGGCCGGCGACGCCCAGGATGACGCCGGCGAGCGCCATTCCCCGGTTGGTCGCCTGGCGCTTGCGCGCGTAGCCCAGGCCGATGATGCCGAAGATCAGCGCGAGCAGGGACGGCAGCCAGGACAGCCAGAAGAAGACCACCAGCAAGCCGAGGACGACGCCCACGATCCCGAGCACCATCGCCGCGGTGCCCAGGCCGTTGCGGGGCTGCGGCGCGGCTATCGGGTACTGCGGCCAGTACGGCGCACCCGGGTACCCGCCGGGGCCGCCGGCCGGGGCCGCGAACGGCGAAGGGGCTGCGGCAGGCGGGTCACCGGCCGGAGGCGCGAACGGCGAGGGGGCTCCGACCGCAGCGGGAACGCCGACCGCAGCGGGAACGCCAGCAGGGGCGGGAGCGCCGGCAGGGGCGGGCCCGGGAGCCGGGGCAGGAGCCGGGGCCTCGCCCTGCTCCTGGGTCAGCGGCGTCTCCGGCTCGGCATCGGCGGGAGCGTCGACAGCCACAGCGGACTTGACGAACGAGACGGCATCAGCAGGCACGGACTCCACGGCGGAACCCGGGGCCCCGCCCTCCTCCGGAGTCAGCGGCCTCTCCGGCCCGGCATCGGCGGGAGCGTCGACAGCCACAGCGGACTTGACGAACGAAACGGCATCAGCAGGCACGGACTCCACGGCGGAACCCGGGGCCCCGCCCTCCTCCGGAGCCTCGCTCTGCCCCGGGGTCAGCGGCGCCCCCGGATCGGCGTCGGCGGGCGCCTTCCCGGACTGCGGGCTGTCGGGCGGGACAGGAACGGTCATACGGAATCCTTCGGGAACGTCGGGACGTCGAGCGGCTTTCCGCCCCGGGCCGAGGTCCCTCCGCAGTTCCCCCCGCACCGACGGCCCGACCTCCGCGAGACGCGCACCGGTCCGGGCCGGACCCGGGCGTCGGCTTCCCGGGACGGGAGCGCGGCAGGGTCGGCGACTGATCAACATACAGGTGCCCGGCGACAGCTCCGACACCGCGGGGGCCGCCATGGCCAGGGACCGGCCGCCGTCCTTCGTCCGCGGAGTGCTCCGCCGAGAATTCGCTTGCCATCGGCCCCCGCACCGGGTGCAATGTCCGCGTGATCACGCAGGTCTGCCCGCCGCGCCGGTCGGCGCTCCGGTCGGCGCTCCGGGCCGCCCTGCCACCGGACCGTCAGGCGGGAGACGCCAGCCCATGAGTACGCCTCGACCGTCCTCCGGCGCGGAGCGGACCAGCGGGTCGTCCGTGCCGATCGGCGCGCTCGTCCCGCTGAGCCGGCCGGGCTGGGCCGAGGCGGGCCGGCACCTGCTCGCCGGGCTGGAGACGGGCGTCCGCGACGTCAACGCCGCCGGCGGGATCGCCGGCCGGCCGCTCGAACTGCTGGTCCGGGACACCGCGGCCGATCCCCAGCGGGCCGCGGACGCCGTGGACGAGCTGGCCGGTCTGGGCGTGGCCGCGATCGCCGGGGAGTACCACAGCGTCGTCGCCCGGGCCGTGGCCGCCCGGGCGGACGCCCTCGGGCTGCCGTTCCTCTGCTCCTCGGCCGTCCTCGACGCGCTCACCGACGCGCCGACGGACCGGGTCGCCCGGCTGTGCCCGGCGCAGTCCCACGGCTGGCGGATCTACGCGGACTTCCTCCTCGGCGCGGGCCACCGCCGCATCGCCGTGGCGACCCAGTCGAGCGTCTACTGGGCCGCCGGCGCCCGCATCCTGCGGGAGCACCTCGCGCCGCGCGGCGGCACGGTGGTCGAACTCGACACCGGGGCGTTCGCCCCCGCCGAGCTGTGCGAGGAACTCGTCCGGCACGGCGCGACGGCCCTGCTCCTGCTGGTCGGCCAGCCGGAGCCGGCCGTGCCGATCGTCCGGGCCGTCCGCCGTGACCAGCGCCTCGCCGAGGTCCTGATCGGTGCCCCGGCGGGGCAGCCGGAGTTCGCCGAGTGGCGGGCGCTGTTGGGCGAGGAGGGCGCGGCCGTCCCGTTCCTGCGCTACCTGCCCGAGCGGCTCGGCCCGCTCGGCGAGCGCGTGGCGACGGCCCTTCGGGAGCGGCTGGGCGAGACGCCGTCCTTCGTCGGCTTCGAGGGCTACGACACCGTCACCGTCCTCGCCGAGGTGCTGCGTGCCGCCGGTACGGACCGCGAGCGGATCACCGGGGCCTGGCCGCATGTCGACGCCGAGGGCACCCGGGGGCGGATCCGCTTCACCCGCTCGCCCGGCACCGGTGTGTGGCAGTGGGCCTGGCCGCCGGTCCAGGTCGCCGACCGGGATCCGGCGGCCCCCGACCGCTTCCGGGTCCTGCGCACCGGCTGAGCGCACCCGGCGTCCCGGGGCGTCAGCGTCCCGGCGCCGCTCAGCCCAGCGCGCTGAACCAGCGCACCACGGCCGCCGTGGCGGCGACGTTGGAGCCCAGGTGCCGGGAGCCCGCGAAGTCCGGCGTCCCGAGGTCGACGACCTCCGGGTCCGTACCGTGCGAGCGCAACGCGGCCTCGCAGTGGCCGGTGTTGGCGTCGGCGGCCTGCTCGTCCGCCTCGGCCGCGTAGAGGCGGACCGGGACGCGCGGCGCCCAGTCGCAGGTGCCGTCGGCCACCCGGAGCGCCTCGCCGAAGCGGCCGGTCGGGTGGCGCAGCATCGCGAGGCCGCGCGGGGTGAGCAGTTCGCCGATGGTGCCGGGGGTGCCGGCGAACAGTTCCGGGCCGGTGTGCGAGCCGTCGAACAGCGCCTCGACGGTGGTGTCGTACGGCGCCCGGAAGACCTCTCCGGGGGCGTCGTACAGGTGGTGCAGCCGGTTCCAGGCGACGAGCAGGTACGCGGCGTACAGCGCACTGGACTTGGGCTCCAGGGAGCCGTCGAGCAGGGCCGGCAGTTCGGCGTCCCGGAAGGCGTAGCCGCCGCTGACCGGGGCGAGGGCCCGGAGCCGGAACCACCGGTCGTCACCCGCCTGCAAGGCGCGGGCCAGCCCCATGGCCGCCGAGGCGCCCTGGGAGAAGCCGGTGACCAGGACGTCGTGGCCGAGCGTCCGGCCGGTGCCCGGGACGAAGGCGCGGGCCGCCCGGAGCATGTCCAGGGCGGCGGTCGTCTCGGACGGCACGTCCATCCAGGGGTGGGTCCCGGGGCCGGTGCCCAGGCCCAGGTAGTCGGGGGCGACGGCGGCGAACCCGGCGGAGGCGTAGCTGAGGGCGGGCCCGGTGACGAAGCCGGGCTTGGCCGTGGCGGAGGGGGCGTCGCCGCGGTAGCTGGCGGTGCCGTGGGTGAAGGAGACCGTCCGCAGCCCATGGGCGCCGCCGCGCGGCAGCACCAGCAGGCCGCTGGCGGTGATCGGCCGGCCGGCCGGGTCGACGGTCCGGTACTCCAGCCGGTAGGAGTCGACGCCGTACCGGACGGCGCCCGCGTCGTAGCGGGCGGCGGTCAGGGCCGTGGCGACGTCCTGCTCGGTGTCGAGGGTGGCCGTCAGCTGTGCGGAGACCAGCCGTCCGCGCTCGCCCCGGTGCGCTGTGCCGGCCGACGCGGCGCCGGCCGGCACGGTCGCGGTGGCCAGGGCGGCGAGCACCGCCACGGCACCGAGCCGAAGCGGCGCGGAGTGTGATCTGCCGTTCGAGTGTGGGGAGTTCATGCCCCCGACGCTACGGAGGTCCGCCGCCGGGCAGCAGTCCGGCCAGCGGGGGTATCCGTCCGGTGGTTATCCCCACCACGCCCAGGAGCACGGGCATGACAACGAACTGACAGATCGTTTTCGGTCAGGTGCATCGATCATTCGATCAGGATCTACCGGCGGACTGATCACCGCCGCTAGGGTGCGGCGCATTCCCGCTGTTACGCCCTCCCGCGCCGCCCGACGGCGCGGGGACGACCGATCGGACCGGTGTCGCCGTGACCAGGACCTTCCGCCAGCTGATGACCCGCGCGGGAAGGGCGGCCGCCACGGTCGCCGTGCTCGCCGCCGCCCTCACCGGCACGACGGCGGCCGGCACCGCCTCCGCCACCGGCGGCTGGAGCTGCTCCGGGGCCCCCGTCCCGAGCGGCTACGTCATCACCATGTACGACGCCAGCGGCTGCAACAACCACGGCGCGTGGTTCCAGCGGCCCGCCCAGAACCGCCTGTGGACCTGCTCCGGCTCCCCGATCGTCTCCGGCTACGTGCTGACGAACTACGACGTCAAGGGCTGCAGCGGCGTCGGCGCCTGGTTCCACGAGCAGGTCCGCAACGGCATCTGGACCTGCCCGTACTCGCCGATCCCGGCCGGCTACCGCAGCACCACCTACGACGCCCGCGGCTGCGCCGGCCTCGGCGCCTGGCTCACCCTCAAGGCCTGAGCCACCCGGGGGGGCTGGCCGGAGAAGCCCGGTCAGCCCCCGGCCGGACCGGCGGCCGGACCGGCGGCGACGCAGAACTCGTTGCCCTCCGGATCCGCCATCACCACATGGTGCCCGTCGACCTCCGCCAGCACCCGCCCGCCCGCCGCCACCAACCGGGCGGCCTCCGCCCCGATCCGCGCCCAGCGCTCCGCCGCACTGCCGTGGCCCGGCACCCGGATGTCGATGTGCAGCCGGTTCTTCGCGCTCTTCGGCTCGGGAACCTTGAGGATCGACAACCGGGGCCCGACCCCCTGCGGGTCGCAGAGCCAGGCGCCGTCGTCCGCCGAGTCGTCCTCCGGCAGGTCGAACTGCGCGAGCCACTCCTCCCGCGTCCGGAACGGGGCGGGCGGCGGCTCGTCCACGTACCCCAGCGCCGTCTTCCAGAATCCGGCGAGCAGCGTCGCGTCCGCGCAGTCGAGGGTCAGATCGATTCCGATGGCCATGGCAGGACGGTACTGCGCACCTGCGACAACCACCTCCGGGCGGGTTCTTACCCACCTTTCTCATCGCTCTGCCGAACGCCTGACGGACCCCCGGCAAGGTCGTGCCCACACCGACCGCAGGACGCCAGGAGGGCACAGCGATGACGACCGACACGATCACCACCAGCACCGCCACGAACCGGACCCGCCGGGGCAGGACGGCCGCCGCGGCGCTGGCGGTCCTGGCGGCGGCGCTGCCGCTCACCGCCGTCTCCCCCGCCCAGGCCGCGCCCGCCCGGCGCGCACGGCCGGCCCGCCTGGTGCCCCGATCCGGGCCGGTGCTTCCGTTCGGATGCACTGCTTGTGAGGTCGCGCGTTGGCTGGCTTCGGCTGCGTAGGCGGCCCGTTCTCCGGCGGCGGCCCGCTGCCGTCTGACGGCGACGGTGAGGTCGATGCCGAGGGTGCGGGCCGGCTTGCCCGCATCAGTGAGTCCCTGCCGACAGGGCCCGGCAGGCGGCCTCGGCCGGTCGACCCGCCCTACAGCCAGCCGCGCTCGTCGGCGGTCCGCAGGGCCTCGGAGCGGTTGCGGGAGCCGGTCTTGGCGATGGCCGCGGAGAAGTAGTTGCGGACGGTGCCCTCGGAGAGGTAGAGCTTCCCGGCGATCTCGGCGACTCCGGCGCCGGAGCGGGAGGCGTTGAGGACGTCGCGTTCGCGGGCGGTGAGCGGGGACGCACCCGCGGCGAGGGTGGCGGCGGCGAGGTCCGGGTCGACCACCCGTTCCCCGGCCGCGACCCGGCGGATGGCGTCGGCCAGCACCTCCGCCGGGGCGTCCTTGACCACGAAGCCGAGCGCGCCCGCCTCCATGGCCCGGCGCAGGTAGCCGGCCCGGCCGAAGGTGGTGAGGATCACCACCTGGCAGTCGGGCACCTCCTGGGCGAGGACGGCGGCGGCGGCCAGGCCGTCCAGTCCGGGCATCTCGATGTCGAGCAGGGCGACGTCCGGCCGGTGCTCGCGGGCGGCCTCGACCACCTGGTCGCCGCGTCCGACGGCGGCCACCACCCGGAAGTCGTCCTCCAGGTCGAGCAGGGCGCGCAGCGCGGTGCGGACCAGTTCCTGGTCCTCCGCGAGCAGCAGTCGGATCGTCATGTCGTCCCTTCGGGGCGGGTTCCGGGGCGGGAGCCGGGGCGGGGAGCGGGCGGCCGGACGGTGACCAGCAGTCGCCATCCGCGCGGGTCGAGCGGGCCGGCCTCGACCGTACCGCCCGCCGCCGCGACCCGTTCCCGCAGCCCGGTCAGTCCCTTGCCGCTGCCGACCAGGCCGCCGCCGGGGCCGCTGCCCGGGCCGTCGTCGCGGATCTCCACCGAGGTGGCGGTCAGCAGCACCGAGCAGCGGGCGGCGCGGGCGTGCCGGACGACGTTGGTGATGCCCTCGCGCAGCACCCAGCCGAAGAGTTCGCGGTGCTCCGGTCCGACCGCGTCGGCCGCCGAGGGCAGGTCGGCCACCAGCCCGGCGGCGCGCAGCAGTTCGCGGCCGCGGGCGAGTTCGCCGGTGATGGTGACCTCGCGGTAGCCGGTGACGGCGGCGCGCACGTCGGCCAGGGCCTGGCGGGAGAGCGTCTCGACGGCCGTCATCTCTGCCACCGCCTGCTCCGGGTCCTTGGCCGCCAGCCGTTGGGCGAGGCGGGACTTGACGGTGATCGCGGTGAGCGAGTGGCCGAGAAGGTCGTGGAGGTCGCGGGCGATCCGGTTGCGTTCGGCCTCGGAGGCGAGGCGCGCGACCTCGGCCCGGGCGGCGACCAGGTCCTCGTTGGTGGCGGCGATCTCGGCGAAGGCACCGCAGGTGAGCGAGGTGAACAGCAGGGCCAGCGCCTGGAATCCGCCGGGCCCGGTGTGCCAGGCGGGCACCGCCACGGGCAGCAGCAGGGCGCCGAGCGTTCCGGCGGCCACCGCCAGGACGGCGTGCCGGCGCCACAGCACCGCGACCGCGGAGACGACCACGGTGGCGAGGAAGAAGGCGTCCGTGCGGGCGGACGGCAGCGCGGCCAGGAACAGGACGGTCATCACCGCCAGCAGTGCCCTGATCCAGTGCGGCCGCTCGCACCCGAGGGAGAACGCGAGGAGCACGTAGCAGAGGCAGAACGCGACGACCACGGCGTACCCGGCGACCGCCGCCGGCCCGCTGACGTTTCCGCCCACCGCCATCGCGGTGAGCGCCGGGAAGACCAGCATGCCGGCGCCCAGCAGGATCCGCCGCCGGCCGCCCGCCCAGCGGTGGGCGGTGGCCGGCGTGCTCTCACGGTCCGGCGGGCTCGCGCGGTCCGGCGTGATCTCACGCTCCGGTGCGTTCTCGCGGTCGAGGTCGGTCACCCTTGCGTTCCTTCCTCAGGGCTGGGCGGCGAACAGCGTGCGCAGCTGGCGTCCGTTGGTCACCACGGCCACCCCCAGCAGGGCGAGGCCGCACACGCCCTGTTCGATCTTCATCCAGACCGGGAAGACGCCCGGCACGGCGATGATCGCAGCAATCGCGACCAGCATCACGCCGGAGACGATCCGCAGCCGCCGGAAGGCGCCGTGGGAGCCGCCGGCCGCGCGGACGGTGAGCAGCAGGGTGACGGCGGCCCCGGCCAGCACGAGGGTGCCGCGGATCCACACGGCGGGGGTGACCAGGTCGGTGTGGGAGCGGAGGGCGAAGGCGGCCACCATCGTGAGCGCGCTGAGCCCGAGGTAGGCGAACACGCATCGCCGTACGGTGCGGAAGGCCCGACGGGTGTCGGGGTGGTGCAGGTCGGTGGAGGTCATGGACCCATCGTGGCCGCCGGCCGGGCCCGGGCGGCAGTGTGCTGCCGCACCCCGGCACCATGACAATTGTCAGCACGGCCCGGACCCCGATGGCCGCGCCCGACGAGTCGGTTCCGCGGCCCGGACCGAACGTCATCTAGAGTCCCGTCCGTCGACCAACCGCCCCCCATCCCCCGGGCGGGCCCGTGTCCACCGGCACGGCCCCGCCCGTCCCCCACCGGCAACGGAGGCCCATGGACAGGCCCTTGGCCATCGCTGTTCGCGCCCGCGACCGTGGTCGGGGAGGGCCCGGGGCGGACGCGCCCGCGGCCTTCGCCCTGGAGCACGTGACCGTGCGCCGGGCCGGGCGGCTCCTGCTGGACGGTCTCTCCGCGCAGATCCCGGGGGCCGCGTGCACGGCGCTGGTCGGGCCGTCGGGAGCGGGCAAGTCCACGCTGCTGCGGCTGCTGAACCGGCTGGCGGAGCCGACGTCGGGGGTCGTCCGCTTCCGGGACAGGGCGCTGCCGGAGCTCGACGTGCTGGAGCTGCGCCGCCGGGTCGGGCTGGTGGGCCAGCAGCCGGTGCTGCTCACCGACCGTGTCGTCGACGACCTGCGGGTGGGCCGCCCGGACCTCGGGGAGGAGCAGGCGGCGCTGCTGATGGAGCGGATCGGCCTGCCGGCCGAGATGCTCGCGCGGGCTACCGCCGGGCTGTCCGGCGGCGAGGCCCAGCGGGTCTGCCTGGCCCGGGCGCTGGCCGTCGGTCCGGAGGTGCTGCTGCTCGACGAGCCGACCTCGGCCCTGGACGCGGCGAGTGCGCGGGCGGTGGAGCAGACGATCAGGGACCTGGTCGCGGACGGGCTCGCGGTGGTGCTGGTCAGCCACAACGCGCCGCAGGCGTGCCGGGTCGCCGACTACGTCCTGGTCCTGGGCGGCGGACGGCTGGTCGCCTCGGGGCCGGCGGACACCGTCGACTACCTCCGGCAGGGGACGTGAACTCGACCGTACCGAGCTGGGCCGGGGTCGCCGCCTCCATCGCCCTGGTGGGGCTGGCGGTCGCGGTGGCGTGGCGCCAACGCCTGCACCTGGCCCGGGACATCGCCGTCGCCGCGGTACGCGCTGGCGTCCAGCTCACCGCCGTCGGCGCGCTCCTGATCTTCGTCTTCGAGCGCACCGGTGCGGCCGGAGCCGTCGGCTGGCTCGCGCTCATGGTGGTCATCGCCGGGCGGGTGTCCGCGGGCCGCTGCGCCGGGATGCCCCGCGCGCTGCCGGTCGCCACCACCGCGGCCGCCGTCGGCACCGCCGCGACCCTCGGCGCGCTGCTCGCCCTCGGGGTCGTCACCCCCCAGGCCCGGGTGGTGATTCCGGTCGGCGGCATGGTGGTGGCCGGCGCGATGCAGGCCACCACCCTCGTCCTGGTGCGCCTGCGTGACGAGGCCCGCACCGCGCGGCCCGCCATCGAGGCCCGCCTCGCCCTCGGGCTGCCCGCCGCCGAGGCGTTCGCGCCACATCTCCGCTCGACCCTGCGCACCGCGCTCGTCCCGGCCGTCGACGCCACCAGGACCGTCGGGCTGATCAGCCTGCCCGGCGCGATGACCGGCCTGATCCTGGCCGGCGTCGACCCGTTCACCGCGATCCGCTACCAGATCGTCGTGATGTACATGATGCTCTGCGCGGCCGCGCTGTCCGCCCTCACCGCCGCCCGCCTGGCCGAACGCGCGCTGTTCGACGACGTCCACCGGCTACGGCCGTTCGCCGCCGGGGCCACCGGTGAGGGGTTCTGACGGTTTGCCGTCCACACCGGTCGGCACGTCTCCGGCGATCAGCACCCGGTGCATGGTCCGGGGGAAGTCGAGGTGTGCGGCATCGCGAGGGGCCATGTGGACGGTGGCCCGGTTGTCCCAGAAGGCGACGCTGCCCGGCTCCCAGCGGAACCGGACGGTGTATTCGGGGCGGACCGCCTGCTCCAGCAGCATGTCCAGGACCGCCCGGCTCTCCGGGCGGGAGAGGCCGATGATCTGCTCGACGTAGAAGCCGTTGACGAACAGGACGCGTTCGCCGGTTTCCGGGATGACCCGTACCAACGGGTGCGCGGTGGCCGTCTGGTGGCCGAGCAGGTGCTCGACGTAGGCGTCATGACCGGGTCGCGGCTGGTAGCCGACGCCGAGTCGGTGTTCGGCCCGCAGTCCGTCCACGAAGTCGCGCACGGGCGCCGACAGTCCCGCGTAGGCCGCCGCGAGGTTGGCCCAGGTGGTGTCACCGCCATAGGGCGGCACGGTCTCGGCCCGCAACATCGTCGCGGCCGGCGGGTCGAGGTGGTTGCTCCAGTCGGAGTGCCAGGGGTGCAGCAGGGTGTCGTTGCGCCGGTGGAGCCACTCCGCCCGCTCCATGCCGTACCGGCCGGACAGTTCCAGTCGGTCGGCGGTCGTCTCGATCTCGGGGACGTCCGGCGGGGACGCGCTGCCGCGGCGCGGCCAGGCGATCGGCCGGCCGAAGCGCCGGGCGAGTGCCACGTGCCCGGCGTGGTCCAGTCGCTGCCCCCGGAAGAAGACGACCTTCCAGCGCAGCAGCGCCGCTCGGATCGCCGCGATCACGGCATCATCGAGATCGTCCGTCAGATCGACGCCGGTGATCTCCGCTCCGATGTGTCCCGCTACCGGTCGCACCTCAACTCCGGTAGCACGAAAGTCTTTTCCTACCACCGCAGCCCCTGTGTCCTCGATCGATCGCCTCGTGCGCGGCCCCGCGTGGCAAGGTTCCCCGCCCGGGGCGGTTCGAACCTCCGCCGCGCGGCGCGGGCGGTCCGCTACGGCCGACGCCGGGTGGCGGCCAAGGGGTTGGGGACGGGCACGAACCGCGGCTCGGTGCCGTCGGCGTCGATCCAGCGGGAGAGCAGGTTGGCCTTGGCCGGCAGCGTGGCCGCGGCCAGGAGCGCCGCGGTCTCCGGGAGGCCGAGTTCCTTGTCGCAGCGCTCGAACCCCTGCCGCGCGACCGGCCACAGCGCGCCCGCCACCCCGGGGAAGCGGTGCGCGAGGGTGGCGGCGATCTCGCTGAGGTTGTTGACGAGCAGGCAGTACACCAGGCGCCGCCAGGCCGCCTCGCGAGGCGTCTCGGGGACGACCTTGGCTCCCTCGGCATCACGGAGGACGACCTGGACGGGATAGCCGTCCGCGTCCACGGCGATCAGGGTGTTCTGCAGATGGCACTCGACCGCCACCCCGTGCCGGGCGTACGCCTCCAGCACCGGCGGCACGAGGTGGCCCAGGTAGGCCTCCCACCAGCGCAGCGGGTCGGCGACGCGATCGAGCGGACTGCCATCGAACCCTTCGATGAGCGCGGCGGCCAGCACCGCGGTGGCGCCCGGCACCAGGTGCCGCTCCAGACCGTCCCGGACCAGCACCGGAAGGGCCTCCTCAAGGCCGCGGACCGTACGGTAGCCCGGTTCGCTCAACCAGGCCGCCGGGCCGCCCATGGCCGCGAAGGCGGCCGTGACCAGCGGATCCGTACGGCGCCCCTGGCGCAGTTCGTGCCTCCGCATCCGCCGGACGTCGTTGGTGATCTGCACCTCCAGGCTGAACTTCAGGAACAGGTCGGCCGATCCGGGGCTCCCCGGGGCGTGGACCGTGCGGACCGAGGACGTCGCCCGGGCCCGCCAGGGGGTGGTGCCGAGCCGGACGAGCCGCCCCTCTGCGAAGGCCGCGCGCACGGCCGGCAGACGGTGGGTGAGGGCGAACTGCCAGGGGTGGGCGGGCAGCAGGCGGTAGCCGGAGGGCGCTCGGCCCAGGGAGTCGAGGGCTCGGGTGTCGCCCTCCTCGATCACCGCGTCCGCGCGGACGCCGAGCAGGATCAGCGGGAACCGGGCGTACGCCTCCGGGGCGTAGCGCAGCCAGGCGGCGGGCGGGCCGCCGCCGCTGCGGGCCTTGGGCGCCGGGTGGCAGGGGTGGCCCGCGACGAGGGCCTGCTCGGAGCGCAGCCACAGGTCATCGGGCGGGGTGCCGTGGGCGCGGGCCGCGAGGATCGCCTCCACGGCCGCGCGGCTGGCCGTCGCCTCGGCGACCAGGGCGGGGTTGGAGCGCCCGGTGGCGGCACCCATCTCCTGGGCGGCGATCTCGACGAGGTCGGCGTGGCGCAGGGGGTGCCAGGTCTCACCGGTCCACAGTTCCGGCGAGGAGGGCCGATGGCCGGCCCGCACCCGGAGCAGCCGGCCGCCGGCGCTCAGCCGGTGGACGGTGTGGCCGGTGGATGTGCTCGCCACCGTCTCGACGGCCTCGCGCAGCAGGCAGTTGAGCAGGGGAGGAACGGACAGTGCGTCAGCTGCCCGGGCGAAGTGATCCATCCGCCACCAATACCACCCTCCGGCCTTCATCATGTTCGGAACGGCTTGTCCGCTGGTGAGGGGAGAGCGCATGCCTGATGGTGCCACTGAACGGAAGCTGGCGGAGGAACTGGGCGGCATCCGTCCGGACCTGGTCGACGCCTACCTCGCCGCCCTGCCCGGGGCCCGGGCCGCGGTGCTGGCCCGGCTCTGGCGGGGGCTCGTCCACGAACCCCTGCCCTGGGTCGAGAAGCGCGTTCCCACCCGGGACGGGATCAGCCTGCTGCTGGCGGACGGGCGGCTGATGCACGGCCCGGCCTCGGACCCGTGGGCCACCGGGACGACGGTCGCCCACCTGGAACTGGACGGCCGCCGGTTCGACCGTCCGGCCCGGCTGCTGACGGAGCTGGGCGTGCCCGGCGGCCGGCGGTTCGCCGACGAACTCGACCACAGCGTCGCGTCGATGGCGCTCTCCCGTACCGCCCCCCGCCCCGGCGGGCCGCCCGCTTCGCCGTGGGGGTGGGAGCAGCGGTCACCGGACGGGCATCCCTACCACCCCGCCTGCCGGTCCCGCCCGGGCTTCTCGGCCGCCGAGCAGCTGGCGTACGCGCCGGAGCACCGGCCGGTCGTGGCGCTGCGGCTCGCGCCGGTGGCCGACGCCATGGTGCGCGGCCGGTGGCCGGCGGAGCTGCGCGACGGCGGGCTCGCGCTGATCCCGGTGCACCCCTGGCAGGCGGAGCACACCCTGGCCGGACGACCCCTGCGGCCCGGCCCGAACGCCCATCCGCTGCTCTCCCTGCGCACCCTCGACCTCGGCGGGAACCTGGGCGGAAACCTCGGGGGGAGCCTCGGGGGGAACCTCCACGTCAAGACCGCGTTGAGCGTGCAACTCACCTCCGCGGTACGCGACATCTCCGCCTATTCGGTGGAGCACGCGCTGACCACCTCCGAACTCGTCGAGCGGGCCGCGGAACGCCTCGACGGCCGACTGCACATCGCCCGGACCCTGGCAGCGGCGGGCAACGGCACCCCGGACCTGGCGGCGATGCTGCGGCAATCCCCGTACGCCTACGCCGAAGCGGGGGAACAGGTGGTGCCGGTGGCGGAGCTGCCCGGGTACTTCGCACCGCTCCCGCCCGACGAACGACGGGAGCGGATCGCCGAGTTCGCGCGGCTGGCCGTGACCGTCTGCCTGGACCTCCTCGACCTGGGCGTGGCCCTGGAGGCGCACGGGCAGAACCTCCTCGCCGTCCTCGACCGCCGGGGCCGGGCCCGGCGCCTGGTCTACCGCGACCTCGCCGACATCCGGATCAGCCCCACCCGGGTGGCCCGCCACGGACTCCGGCCACCGTCGACCGGCCGGCTCCTGGACGACGATCCCGCCCGGCTGCGCCGGAAGGTCCTCGGCTGCCTGCTCACCGGCGCCCTGGGCCCGCTGGCCGGCAGCGCGCCCGCCCTCGGCACGGTCCTCAGGGCCGCCACCCAGGACCTCCCCGCCGGCCCCGACCTGCACGCCCTCCTGAACCACCCGCTCCCGGCGAAGGCCCTCACCCTGATGCGGCTGGCTCCCGGAGCCGACCACTGGGCCCAACTGCCCAACCCGGCCCTGCACTGCTGAACCAGTGAACCTGTGGGCCCGTGTGGGGCCCGGCTTCGGCCGGCTCCCGCATTCCGCCCGGCGAACACCCCGCACCGCGACGCCCGGTAGGGAGGATGGTTCAGCGCGTCCCCGCGGCCGGCAACCGCACCAGGTGCGGCTTGGCGACGGCCCGCCCGTCCACCAGGACGGCCCTGGGCTCTTGGCCCCGCACCTCGAAGCCGCGGGAGGTGAAGGCGCTCGGTGCCTCGCGCAGGGCGGTCAGCCGGAAGGCCCGGTACGGTTCGGCGTCCGCGACGCCGTGAGCGCGCAGGGCGATCGGCTCAGCCGAGGCGGACACGGGTGCACCTGGTGACGTACGGCATGGCGATCTCGTCCCGGCCGGCCAGCCCGGGGTGGGTGGTGAGCAGCTGCTCCACGTCGGCCAGCAGACGGGTGCGCTCGGTCTCGGGCAGGGCGATGACGTAGCTGCGCGAGGCGACCATGTCGAGGAGCCCGGCCGGGGTGGTGGGGTGTTCCCAGCGGATCTCCAGCCGTTCGGGGGCGCCGAAGGGGGCCGGCAACTCCGGTGCGGTGTCGATCTGTTGACGGGTCGAGCGGTGCATCAGGGCGCCGAGTGCGGCGGCCCAGGGCTCGGTCTCGTCGCGGACGTTCCAGATCAGGGCGAGGGTGCCGCCGGGGGTGAGCACCCGGGCGATCTCGGGTACGGCCGTAGCTTGGTCGAACCAGTGCCAGGCCTGGGCGACCACCACGGCGTCCACGCTGGCGTCGGGCAGCGGGATGCGTTCGGCGGTGCCGGCCCGCACCGCCGCCTTGGGGACGGCGGCGGCGAGCCGGTCGCGCATGCCCTGGTCGGGTTCGACCGCGACCACGTCCAGTCCGGCGTCGACCAGCAGCCCGGTCAGCTTGCCCGTCCCGGCGCCCAGGTCGAGCACCCGGCGGGCCTCCCGGGGTACGGCGGAGCCGATCAGGGCCTGCGGGTAGCCGGGCCGGCCGTGCTGGTAGGCGCCGGCGGCGAGGCCGAAGGAGCGGGCGCGCAGCCGTCCGGCCCAGTGGCGGGTGGCGCCCTGCCTGGTCATTCCGCAGGCCCGGCCGATCTCCTCCCAGGTCGCGTGCCGTCCGCGCCGCAGTTCCTCGACCAGTTCGGTGCGCCGTTCCTCCAGGGCGTCGATCGTCTGCGACAGCCGGCACAGGCCGTCCAGCCCGCCGTCGCCCGCCACCTGCGCCGCCACCCGTCGTCCGGGGTCGTCCATGTCCATGGTCCGCACTCTAGGGACCGGACTCCGCTGTCGTCAACGACTGTTGCACGGAGAGGCAACACATGTTGCGCGACCCGGGCGCCCTCCCCGGCGTCCCCCGGAGGAGTGATCATCGGGAGCCGGAGGCCGGGCTTAGCACGAACTCGTTCCCGATCGTGGCGACTTGGCCCGGAAACCCTTCACATGAGCGAATCCCGGCCGGGTTGCCGGTGCGCGGGCGGCCCGGGCGAGAAGCCTGGTGACCGGGCGATGACCGAGCGGACTCCGACAGGTGTGCGAGATGTCTGGTATGTCCGGCAAGTTGCCACAAGTCGGTTGACGGACAGTATTTTTGAGTTTCAGTCAGGATGTCCTGAACTTGGCTATGCTGCAGCACCACGCCTCCGGAGCCGGTCGTCGCCCGTCCCCGTTCTGTTCCGATCGTTTGAGGATTGCCGAATGCTTCGAGCTGGATCGTCATCCGCCAGACGGCGCCCCGCGCCCCTGCTCGGCTGGCTGCTGCCCACCGCCGTGATGGCGGCGGCGGTCGCGGTCGCCGCGGTGGTGGTGTCCGCCGAAGCCCGGGCCCAGGTGCTGTGGTGCGGGGCGACGGCCACCGTGCTGGTCGCCGTGGTGGCCGCCGAATCCGCCCGCCGCGGGCGGGCCCTCGCCGAACTGCGCGACGAACACACCCGCCAGGTCGACCTGTTGAACCGCAAGCTGGCCGGACAGGAGGACGAGATCGAGCGGATGGCCGCCGGCGAGCTGCGCCGGCTGGTCGGCGGCGCCCGGTACGGCTCGTCCATCGACGTGCTGCTGCAGCCCTTCCAGCACCCCAACGCGCTGCTGTCGCAGAAGTTCCGCCGCTCGCTAGAGCTGGTGGTGCGCGGCATCGCCCAGGCCGTCGACGACGAGGTCAGCCGGCGCGACTCCGCCGAGCGCGCCTTCGTCAACCTGGCCCGCCGGGTGCAGGCGATCATCCACCGCCAGGCCAAGGACCTGCGGGAGATGGAGGACCGGCACGGCAACGATCCGGCGGTCTTCGACGACCTGCTGCGCCTGGACCACGGCAACGCCCTGGTCGGCCGCCTCGCCGACTCCATCGCCGTCCTCTCGGGTGCCCGGCCCGGCCGCCAGTGGACGCGCCCGATCGCGCTCTACAGCGTGCTGCGCGGCGGGATGTCCCGGATCCTCGAGTACCAGCGGGTCGACCTCCACCCGGTGGCCCAGATCTCGGTCACCGGACCGGCGGTCGAACCCCTGATCCACGCCGTGGCCGAGCTGCTCGACAACGCCACCCGCTACTCCCCGCCGCACACCCACGTCCACCTGAGCGCCTCGGAAGTGCAGAGCGGAATAGCGATCGAGGTCGAGGACGGCGGCCTCGGGCTCACCGACGAGGCCCGGTTCCGGGCCGAGCGCTCGATGCGCGAGGCGATGATCTCCAAGGACTTCGACGACCTCACCGAGTCCCCCCGACTGGGCTTCGCCATCCTCGGCCGGCTCTGCCAGGCGTACGGCTTCCAGGTGTCGCTGCGCCGCTCCGCGTACGGCGGCGTGCGCGCCGTCCTGGTGGTGCCGCAGGAACTGCTCACCACGGCTCCCCCGACCGGGCGGGCGCACGGCATCGGCGCCTTCTCCGGCCCGCGCCCGCTCCCGGCGAACCCGCCCCGGCACGCGGCCCCGGCCCGCCCCTGGGGCGCCCGGACCACCCCGGCCGGCACCGGCCCGGCCACCGGGCTGAACCAGACGTCCGGGCTGGGGCAGTCGGCGGGCATCGGGCCGTCCTTCGGCTCGACCAGCCCGTGGGGGCCCGGCCCGTCCGGCGCGACCGGCGGGGACGACGAGGTGATCGTCACCGAGCGCACCGCGAACGGCCTGCCCCAGCGACGCCGCAGCAACCTCACCGGCCGGGCCGTCTTCGCCACGCCCCCGCGCGGCACCACCAAGCCCAGCGGCCCGACGGCCGGGCCCGCGGCCGGACCGGCCGCCCCGGCGTCGCGCCCCAAGAAGCAGCCCGGCCTGTGGCTGGAGGCCTTCATGGAGGGCTACAAGGGCACCGGCAGCGCCGGAACCACCACCGGGTCCACCAGCACCGGGCCGAACAGCACCGCACCGAACAGCACCGGGCCGCACAGCACCAGGACCAGCAGCACCGCACCGAACAGCGCCGGACAGACCAGTAGTGATGAGACGGCAGGGAAAGGCGAGCAGTGATTCCGCACCGCAGCAACATGGACTGGATCCTCAACGACCTCGCACACAGCGTCCCGTACGTGCGCCACGTCATCGTGCTCTCCGCCGACGGCCTGCGGATCGCCCAGTACGGCGCCGACCCGGACACCGCCGACCGGCTGGCCGCCGCCTGCGCCGGCCTGCAGAGCCTGGCCGCCGCCGTCGGGCACGAGTTCCCGCACGGCAACGGCGCGATGAAGCTGGTCGTCATCGAGGTGGACGGCGGCTACTTCTACCTGATGTCGGCCGGTGACCGCGCCTACCTCGCCGTGCTCGCCGACGAGGGCGTGGACGCCGGGCTGGTCAGCCACCAGATGCGCGACCTGGTGGACCGGATCGGCGAGCACCTCTCCACCCCGCCGCGCAACCCGGAGGCGGTCGCGTGAACCGGCCCACGAGCGGACCCGACGCCCGGGCGGGCACATGAACGAGCGCAGTGAGGCAGTGACATGACCGCCGAGCAGGGCGGCTGGGACGGACCCGACCCCGATCGCCTGTACGTGATCACCCGCGGCCGCAGCGGCCCCTCCGGGCCGGGCGTCTTCGACCTGGTCACCCTGATCGTCTCCCTCGCGGAACCGACTCCTGCCATGCAGCCCGAGCACGCGGCCATCCTGCGCCTGTGCCGCTCGCCGCTGTCGGTGGCGGAGGTCTCCGCCTACCTCGAACTGCCCACGAGCGTGGTCACCGTCCTGCTGGCGGACCTGCTCGACGACGGGCGGATCGAGGCCCGCGCCGCCGTGCCCACGGCGGAACTCCCCGACCGTGCCCTGTTGGAGGCGGTGATCCATGGACTTCAGCGGCTCTGACACGGTCGTCGGACCGGCGAGCGCAGACCTGCTGCCGGACACCGTCACCACGGCGGTCAAGGTGGTGATCGTCGGCGGCTTCGGGGTCGGCAAGACCACCCTGGTCGGCGCGGTCAGCGAGATCCGCCCGCTGACCACCGAGGAGACCATGACCCAGGCCGGGGTCGGCGTCGACGACCCCACCGGGGTCGAACGCAAGACCTCCACCACCGTCGCCATGGACTTCGGCCGGATCAGCATCAGCGACAAGCTCGTGCTGTACGTCTTCGGCACCCCCGGGCAGGAGCGGTTCTGGTTCCTCTGGAACGGCCTGTTCGAGGGGGCGCTCGGCGCGGTGGTACTGGTGGACACCCGCCGGCTGGAGGTCAGCTTCGAGGTGATCGGGCGGCTGGAGGACCGCGGCGTGCCCTTCGTGGTCGCCGTCAACGGCTTCCCGGAGGCGCCCAGTTACCCGCTGGACGAGCTGCGCCAGGCGCTCGACCTGCCGTCCGAGGTGCCGATCATCGCCTGTGACGCCCGCAGCCGGGAGTCCAGCCGGGACACCCTGATGAC
The DNA here is from genome assembly GCF_055560495.1 of Kitasatospora sp. NPDC023176. Taxonomy (NCBI): domain Bacteria; kingdom Bacillati; phylum Actinomycetota; class Actinomycetes; order Kitasatosporales; family Streptomycetaceae; genus Kitasatospora; species Kitasatospora sp. NPDC023176. The sequence goes on from NZ_JBVHIP010000002.1 coordinate 333,217, forward strand.
GCTGATGCGCTACCTCTACGAACTGGCCGCGCCGCCCGCCGGCTGACCCCCGCCGCCCCTCCCCCGACCCCTTCCGATTCCGAACCCCGCGTTCCGATTCCGAACCTCGCGACCGGAGACCCCGTGACCACCCCGTTCCCCGACGACGCCGCCCCCGTCCCGCCGCCCGGCTGCCCCGCCCACGGGCGCGCGGTCGAGCCGATCGGCCCCGGCGGACTGCGCCGGCTGTACGGCCCGGAAGCCGAGGCCGACCCGGCGGGCCTGTACGAGAAGCTGCGCGCCGAACACGGCGACGTCGCTCCCGTGCTGCTGCACGGCGACCAGCGGGCCTGGCTGATCCTCGGCCACGGCGCCAACATCACCGCGATGCGCACCCCCTCGCTGTTCTCCCGCGACTCCCGGCTGTGGAGCGCCTTCCGCAACGACGAAGTCCCGCCCGACTCCCCGCTGCTGCCGGTGGTCGCCTGGCAGCCGATCTGCGTGTTCGCCGACGGCGAGGAGCACCGCCGGCTGCGCAACGCCGTGCTGGACGGCCTGAACGGCTTCGACCGGCGCGGCATCCGCCGTCACGTCCGCCGCTTCACCACCGACCTGGTCCAGGTGGTCGGGCCGACCGGCCGGGCCGAGCTGATCACCCAGTTCGCCGAGCACCTGCCGATGCTGGTGATGACCAAGCTGCTCGGCATGCCGGACGAGTACGGCCCCCAACTCGTCAACGCCGCACGGGACCTGATGAAGGGCACCGAGACGGCGATCGCCAGCAACGAGTACGTGGTGGCCAGCCTGCGACGCACCATCGCGATCAAGCACGAGTCCCCCGGCGACGACCTCACCAGCCGGCTGCTCGCCCACCCGGCCAGGCTCACCGACGACGAGGTGATGGAGCACCTGCGGGTGGTGCTGCTGGCCGCCAACGAGACGACCGTCAACCTGATCGCCGACTCGCTGAAGATGGTGCTCACCGACCCGCGCTTCCGCGCCCACCTGTCCGGCGGTCAGATGACCCTGGGCGAGGCGCTCGACCAGGTGCTCTGGGACTCCCCGCCGATGTCCCTGGTCGCCGGGCGCTGGGCGACCACCGACACCGAGCTGGGCGGCCAGCAGATCCAGGCCGGGGACCTCCTGCTGCTCGGCCTCGCCGCGGGCAACGTCGACCCGGTGATCCGGCCCGACCTCGCCACCCCGCTGTACGGCAACCGCTCCCACCTGTCCTTCGGGGCCGGGCCGCACGAGTGCCCCGGCCAGGACATCGGCCGGCACGTCGCCGAGGCCGGCATCGACATCCTGCTCACCCTGCTCCCGGACCTCCGCCTGGCCGTCCCCGAGGAGGAGCTGACCTGGAGCTCCGCCTGGATCTCGCGCCATCTCACGGCGCTGCCGGTGGAGTTCACCGCGCACGAGATCGAGCCCGACCCGGAGTCGGTCGCCGAGGCCGAGCGGGCGAAGGAGGAACGGGAGCTGGCCGCCCGCGCCCTGGAGGCGGCCCAGCGGGCGGCGGCCGCCCAGGCCGCACCCGCCTCCCCGGCCGCCGCCGTCCCGGCGCAGCGGCGCGGCTGGTGGGACGTGCTCACCGGCCTGTTCCGGCGCTGAACCCGGTCGGAGCGCCCCGATGCCCTGGGGCCCACGGCTGCGTCCGTGGGCCCCAGGGCATCGGCGAGGCTTCCGGATCCACCGCCGACTGGTCCGGATGCCGCTCTGCGCGTGCAACGTAGGGGTTCTGCGGCGACGTTGATGGGATGGACACCGTCATCGTGCTCGAACCCGACACTCCGACCAATGTCCGGCTCCTCGGCCCCGACCACGAGCCGGCCGACCCGGAGAACCCCGTGCGCCTCGCGCACACCGCCCCGGTGGGCGCCTCCGGCGTCTGCGGCCCGCTCACCCTGTGCGGCCTGGACACCTCCGACATGACCGTCGCGCCCCACCGGACCACCGACGACGGCCGGCCGTGGCCGTACTGGAACACGTGCACGACGTGCCGCGACGCCCAGAAGGGCACAGCGCCCGGCGCCACCGGTCCGGGCACCCCGGAGGGCGCGACCGCCCCGGACCCGCCCCCGACCGCCGGATGACACCCGGCAGGGCCGCCGCCGATCCCTGCTCCGGCGGCGTGCGGCACGGCGGGCCTGGCTCCGGCTCCGGCCCCTGCTCTGGCTCGCCCTCTGGCTCTGGCTCTGGCTCTGGCTCCGCGACTGTCGGAGGACGAGGAGCCCGGCGCCGGGGTCAGCTCGCGACGGACGGACGGACGGCCGTCGGCCGGCGGACGAAGCCGCGCCGTCCGCCAACGCGCGGAGTTCACCGGCGTAGGCGGCCCAGAGGTCACGGGTGGCGAAGCGGGCAGGCGGGCCAGGCGCAGGTGGCGCAGGACCTTCAGTCCCGCCGCGCCGCTGGGGACGGCCGCAAGGTCGAGGCGTTCGCCCTCCTCAGCGGCCTGACCGCCCTGTTCGTCCGGAACGAGACGGCCGCCTCGGACGCCGGCGTGCGGCACCGGGCCGGCTACCGGCGCCACGTCGCGGCCGTCGGCAACCACCCCCGCGTCTCCGCCCTGCTCGCCGCGCCCCCGGCCGGGGGCGATCCCCGTGACCAGCGCGACCGGTTCGACACCGTCCTCGTCCGCGCGCTCACCGGCGTGCTGGGCTGAGCCCCCCGGCGGCGAGAGGCGGGGGGCCGTTCCCCGTCCGCCGGGGGGTCAGCCGCGCCCGTCGGTGCGGCGCCGGTGCAGGGTGAAGGTGTCGACGGGGGTGAGGTCCCCGTACGGGCCGTCGAAGGTGTAGTAGGTGACCCGCATCGTGGTGGTGCCCCCGCGCCGGTCGCCGGGGTCGACCTCGAAGGCGGCGAAGCCGTGGGTGTGGGTGCGGTCCTGGTAGGCGGCCCAGGGGGCGTCCTCGGTGAGCCAGACCGACTCCCGGTACGGCGCGCCCGGGGCGGGCTTGTCCTCCAGACCGATGACCACCCGGCCCTGGGGCCGTTCGAACAGGTCGTCCTGGGTGGTGGCGGCGTTCCCCCCGGCGCCGATGACCATGTGGACGGTGCCGAGGCCGGTGTCGGCCACCCGGGGGTCGGTGCCGGTGGGCACCGGGGTGCGGGTGTCGTTGGGCAGGGTGCCGCGGACGGGGTGGGAGCGCTCGTAGTAGTGCTCGTGGCCGCTGACCACGAGGTCGACCCCGTAGGCGTCGAACAGCGGGCCCCAGGCCTCGCGCACGCCGAGGTCGCTGCCGGCGCCGTGCCGGGAGCTGGAGATCATCGGGTGGTGCATGCAGACCACGATCCAGTCGATCGCCCGGCTGCTCCGGGCCGTGCGCAACTCCCTTTCCAGCCAGCGCTGCTGGGCGCCGTCGGAGTAGCCGCGCAGGTAGGTTTCGCCGGAGTTCTGGATGGCCACGTCGTCGTTGGCGAGGCTGATGAACCGCACCGAGCCGACCGTGAAGGCGTACCACATGCCGCGGGTCTCCTGGTCGCGGTCGGCGGTGGAGTCGGGGAGGGTGAAGTAGGTCTGGTAGCCGGCGGCGCCGATCGGGCCGTTGCCGCCCTCGTTCTCGTGGTTGCCGGCGCAGGGCATCCAGGGGCGCAGCCGGGCCGAGCGGCTGTTGTTGATGAACCAGTCGGCCCAGGTGGCGGTGCGGCTCTGGCCGTGCCGGCCGCTGTAGGAGGCGTAGCAGAGGTCGCCGTTGACCAGGTTGAACAGCGGGCCGACGCGTTCGACGGCGGCGACGATGTCGGCGGCGTGCGGCGTGCCGACCTGGCTGCTCGTGTACACCGGGTACTTGCCCAGTGGCGAGGGCATGCCGTCCGGGAAGACCAGTCGGCGGCGCAGGTTGGGGGTGGCCTGGTCGCCGAAGCTGGTGAAGGTGAAGGGGGTGCGGCCGCGCGGGGCGGTGGTGAAGCTGCCGGTCTCGGGGTTCGCGCCGTCGTGTCCGGCGCTGTAGAGGTAGGTGGTGGCCGGGCGCAGGCCGGTGAGCCGGGCGTGGTGGACGTAGACCTCGTCCTTGCCGAGGGCGTCGCGATAGCTGCGGGTCTCGGCGTCGACCGCCGTACCGGGGCCGCCGTCGGGTGAGCCGAGGCGGACCTGCGGGCGGCGGACGGACTGCGGGCTGATCCAGGAGACGGTCATCTCGGTGGCGGGGTCGGTACCGAACTGCAGGTGCAGGCCGCTCACTCCGGGCGCGCCGATCCGGTGTGGGCGGGCCTGCAGCAGCGGGCTCGCCGGTGGGTCCGCCGCCCCGTCGTCCGCCGCGGCCGGCCCGGCGGCGGCGCCCGCGCCGACCAGGGCGGCCCCGGCCGCCGACGTGCCCTTGAGGATGGACCTGCGTGCGATCGTCATGGTGCTCCGCCTACCGAGTGGGGGTTCGGGATCCGCAGCACTTTAGCGACATGAGCATGTAAAGGCGATGGCTTTTCAACGACCCGTCAATGCACCTTGACGTCGGACGAGTTCACCCGGCCCCCGATCGGAGCGCCCGTACGGACTCCCCCGACGGCCGTACGGGCGCTCCTCACTGCTCAGCGGAACGCGGCGATGTTGCGCGCGGCCCAGTCGGCGAAGAGGCGCGGGGCGCGGCCGAGGACCTTCTGGACGTCCGGGCTGATCCGCAGTTCGGCCGGGTTCGGGGCGCCGATGATGTCCAGGGTGTCGTCGGCCAGCTCCGCCGGCATGCCCTGACTCATGGCGGACCTGGCCTCCTCGCGGGTGAGTTCGTGGAACGTCACCGGCGAGCCGAGCGCGGCGGCGATGGCCTCCGCCTGCCGGCGCGGGGTGATCACCTCCGGGCCGGTCAGCTCGTAGACGCCGCCGGTGTGCCGGTCGTCCAGCAGGCAGGCCGCCGCGACGGCGGCGATGTCCGCCGGGTCGACGACCGGCACGCCGACGTCGCCGAAGGGCGCGGCGACGAGCCGGTGTTCGCGGACGGACTCGGCCCACCACAGGGCGTTGGAGGCGAAGCCGCCCGGCCGGAGCACGGCCCACTCCAGGCCGGACTCGCGCAGGGTGTCCTCCAGAGCGCGCATCGCGATCCGGGTCGCACCGAAGGGCCTGGTCACCACGCCCTGGGTGGAGAGCAGGACGACCCGGCGGACCCCACTGGCCACGGCCTCGCCGATCAGCTCGGCCGGGTCGGCCCCGGTGGCGTGCAGGTCGCCGGACAGCAGGAGGAACAGCGCCTTCGCCCCGGCCAGCGCGGGCCTGAGCCCGGCCGGCCGGGACAGGTCTGCCGCCAGGTGGCGGACGCCGTGCGGCACCGGCGCCGCACGCCGCGACACCGCCGTCACCTGCTCGCCCGCCTCGGCCAGTGCCTGGGTCAGCGGTCGGCCGATGTTCCCGGTCGCCCCGGTCACCACGATCATGACCAGCTCCTCGTCGGATGTCGTCCTTGGGTGGTCCACACGCTAGAAGTGCGGACTAACTCTTCGTAAGGACATACCTCCGGGTAAGCTCATGACGTGACAGAAGGCTTCCAGCACAGTCGGGTTGAGACCGTGGCCCGGTATGACGTGTTTCACACCGACTGCCCCGCCCGCGACGTGGTCGACCACGTGACCAGCAGATGGGGCACCTGGGTGCTGATCTCCCTGCGCCGCAACGACCTCCGGTTCTACGAGCTGCGCGAGAGCATCCACGGCATCAGCGAGAAGATGCTCGCCCAGACCCTGCGGGCCCTGGTCCAGGACGGCCTGGTCTGGCGGAAGGTCGAGCCTTCGACGCCGCCCCAGGTCAGCTACGGGCTGACCGAGTTCGGCCGGGAGGTCGGCGAGCCGCTGACCGAGCTGTTCGACCGGATCACCCGGTGGCTACCCCCGCGCGAAGCGGCCTGAAGCCGCCTGAAGCGGCCACGGACACGTCCCGGCCCCGGCGGCCGGGGCTCCGCCGGGGCCGGGACGGGCTCAGGGGTCAGGGACACTGCTTCCAGGCGAGGTGGTACGTGGTGTTGATGCTGCCGTCCGTCGAGTCCATCGTCATGAAGCTGGTGGTGTGGGCCTGGTCGGAGGTGCCACCCGCGACCCGCAGTTCGGTGTTGATGTTGAAGTTGCGCTCCTCGCCGCAGGGGGCGAAGACCAGGGCGGCGACGTCGACGGTGTCGGTGGTCTGCCAGTTGTCATCGGTGAACCCGTCGAAGCGGTGGCTCTGGTAGGTGGTCTCCGAGTCCCCCTGGAAGTAGTAGTTGGCCCGCTCGGTGCCGCTCGCACCGTTCTCCAGGTGGGCGAAGCCGCGGTAGTCGGCGGAGGCGATGGCGTAGGTGAAGCCCTGCGGGACGTGCACCCGCAGGTCGAGCTGGCAGTTCTTCCGGAAGTCGGTCGGCTTGGAGCCCACTCCCACCTGGGCGAGGTAGCTGCTGTAGGTGACGGTGAATGCGGTGTTGTCCGGGGAGACGGCGACGGCCGCTGTTCCGGCCGGGCAGCCGGAGCCGTTGACGGTCGCGACGTCGATGACGATCCGGTCCGGCGGGGTCGGCAGCGGGCCGCCGCCGAAGGTCGAGGAGCCGAGCAGGGCGGCGGAGACGGCGGCGGCAGCCGCCAGGGTGCGGAGCAGCATGGGCTTCCCCTTCGATCGTCCGTGGAGCCGGGAGGACGGCGCGGTGCCGGTCCGGGTGCACTGCCCGCGACCCCGACTTGTTTTGACGTGGATATGTCAGCACATGGCGCGGACCGTGTACAGGGGGTGACACATGGTCACCGGATTCCGCCCGGCGGCCCCCCGGGTGACCTGCGGGCGTGGGGCGGACGGTCGCCGGATCGGCGGCCCGCATAGTCGGAGGGTTGATCACACCGTCCGATCGTGAGACGAGCCGACCATGACCCTGCCTCGCCGGCGGACCGCCGTCACGGCCCTCGCCCTGCTGCTCGCCCTCCCCGGCTGCGGCGCCCCGCAGCCGCCCGGGCCACCGGCCTCCGCCGCCCCGAGCCCGACCCCGAGCCCGACCGGCCCGCGGGCGTTCACCCTGGTCGCCACCGGCGACGTCCTCCCGCACACCGAGATCATCCAGCAGGCCAAGGAGGACGGCGGCGGCGCCGGCTACGACTTCACCGCCATGCTGGCCGCCGTCAAACCGCTGATCAGCGGCGCCGACCTGGCGATCTGCCACATGGAGACCGTCTACGGCGCCGACGGCGGCCCGTACACCGGGTACCCGGCCTTCAAGTCCCCGCCGCAGGTCGCCAAGGCGCTCAAGGACGCCGGGTACACCGCCTGCGACACCGCGTCCAACCACACCCTGGACGACGGCCCGGCCGGCATCCGCCGCACCCTGGACGCGATGGACGCCGTCGGCCTCGCCCACACCGGCTCCGCCCGCACCGCCGAGGAGGCCGGCCGGCCCGCACTGCTGCACGCGGGCGGCGCGACGGTGGCCCAACTCGCCTACACCTACGGCACCAACGGCATCCCGCTGCCGAAGGGCGAGCCCTGGGCCGTCAACCTGATCGACCGGGACCGGATCCTCGCCGACGCCCGCGCCGCCCGGGCGGACGGCGCGGACCTCGTGGTGGTCAGCATCCACTGGGGCACCGAGTGGCAGGACACCCCGAACGAGCAACAGCTCACCCTGGCCCGCGAACTGTCCGCGGCCGGCCAGGGCCCGGGCCGGCCCGACGTCGACCTGATCCTCGGCACCCACGCCCACATCCCGCAGGCCTACGAGAAGATCGGCGACACCTGGACGGTCTACGGTCTCGGCGACCAGCTCGCCGGGCACATGTTCACCTACGACGGCGCCGAGGACCCGCGCGGCAACTGGAGTTCGCTCGCCCGCTTCACCGTCAGCCCGCCCGCCGGCCCCGGGCAGCGGTGGACGGTCGGCCGGGCCGAGTTCGTCCCCCAGATCACCGACCTCGGCCCGCCCTACCGCGTGCTCGACCTGCGTGCGGCCGTCCGCCGCGACCCCGGCCGCGCCGACTGGGCCCGCGCGCTGGACCACATCCGCACGGTGGTGCTCAGCCGCGGCGCCGGAGCGGCGGGGCTCACCATGGCACAGTGACGGCCGGTCGGCGTATCACTGCCGGGCCGCTCAGACGACGATCACCCTGCGCCCGCGGGTGTGGCCGGCCCGGCTGTCGATGTGCGCGGTCGCGGCCTCGGCCAGGGGGTACGAGGCGTCGACCGGGATGTGCAGCTTTCCGCGCGCGATCAGGTCGGCGGCCTCGGCGAGCGCCGCCGGTACGCTCCCGGCCACACCGGAGAAGCGGACGCCGAGTTCGGGCGCGGCGAGGTCGGCGATGGAGACCACCTTCCGCGGATCGCCGGTCAGGTCGACGAGTTCGCGGATCACTCCGGAGCCGGCCAGGTCGAGGGCGGCGTCGACCCGGCCGAGCCGGCGCACCCGCTCCACCCAGCCCGCGCCGTACGTCGTGGCGGTGGCGCCCAGGCCGCGCAGGTAGTCCTGGTTCCCGGCCCCGGCCGTACCGATCACCGCGATGCCGCGCTCGCGGGCGATCTGCAGCACCGCCGATCCGACCCCACCGGACGCGCCGCTGACCAGCAGGGTCTGCCCGGGGAGCACCCCGACCTCGCCGATGACGCGCAGCGCCGTCTCCACCACGGAGGGGTATCCCGCCGCCTCCTCGAAGCTCAGCCCCTCGGGCATCCGGGCCCAGGCGGAGAGCACGGCGAACTCGGCGTAGGTGTCGGCGCCTTCGCCGAACACGTGGTCGCCGATCGCGACGCCCGCGACCCCCTCGCCCACCTCGTCCACCACCCCGGCGGCGTCCAGCCCGACGCCGGCGGGCAGCCGGAGCGGATGGGCTCCCAGCACCTGGCCCTCGCGGAGCCTCCAGTCCACGGGGTTCACCCCGGCCGCCCGTACGGCGACGCGGATCCGGCCGGGGCCCGCGTGGGGCTCCTCTGCATCGATGAGTTGCAGGACGTCCGGGCCGCCGAACTCGGCGAAGCTCACTTTCTTCATGCCGTCGACCGTAACACTAACGGTTAGTGTTTTGGAACAGTTGCATTTTCCTCCCTGGTAGCATCACCGCATGACCGAGCCGACCGGCCGCCGTGAGCGCAAGAAGGCCGCGACCCGTCAGAAGATCGCCGACACCGCCCTGCGGCTCTTCCTGGAACGCGGATACGACGAGGTGGGCATCCGCGAGGTGGCCGCCGAGGCCGACGTCGCCGTCACCACGGTCTTCTCCCACTTCGCCTCGAAAGAGGCCCTGGTGTTCGAACGGGACCAGGACTTCGAGCAGCGCCTCACCAGGGCGGTCACCGACCGCTCGCCCGGCGAGGCGCTCATCCCCGCACTGCGCCGCGAGATCCACGCCATGGTGCGGCACTGCACCGCGGAGGGTGCCGACCCGATCTGGCGCCTGATCGACGGGTCACCCGCCCTGCGGGAGTACGAGGAGTCGATGAGGCTGCGTCACGCGGAGTCGCTGGCCGCGGCAATCGCCGCCCGGCCCGCCCCGGCCCGGTCCGCGACGGCCTGCCGGGCGATCGCCAGGTTCGTGGTCGGCGCCTTCTCGCTGGCGCGCGAGGCGGCGGACCCGGAGGCCGCGGTGGACGAGGTCTTCCGGATGATCGAGGCCGCCTGGGACGCCACGGGCGGGGCCTGAGAACAACCGGGGCCCGTGGCCCGTGGTCCGCGTCCAGTTGGACGGGCCACGGGCCACGGGCCCCGGCGGCGGAGCGCTACGGCTTGCGGGCGAGGCCTCCGTACACCGAGACCTCATCGTCGGCCTGGGCCGTGGGCTCGCCCAGCTCCGGGTGCCAGCGGTTGATCAGCACCACGCCCGGTTCGTCCAGCTCCAGCCCGGCGAAGAAACGTTCCACCCCGGCGAGCGGACGCGCATGGACCTCTATCCCCGCCTCCGCGTAACGCCGGACGCCCGCCTTGGTCGCCTCCGGCGCGTTGTCCGCCGTACCGGCGGTCAGGGCGAGGAAGCTGCCGGCCGGCAGGGCGTCCAGCAGCTTGCGGACGGGCGGGTGCGCGGCCTCGTCGGAGAGGAAGTGCACGACGTTGATCAGCGTCAGCGCGACCGGCTGGGTCAGGTCCAGGGTGGCGGCCACCGCCGGATCGGCCAGGAACCGCTCCGGATCGCGCAGGTCGCCCTCGACGTAGGCGGTGCGCCCCTGCGGGGTGCTGCTGAGCAGGGCGCGCGAATGGGCCAGCACGATCGGGTCGTTGTCCACGTACACCACCCGGCAGGCCGGGTCCACCGACTGGGCGATCTCGTGCAGGTTCGGCGCCGTGGGGATGCCGGTGCCGACGTCCAGGAACTGGCGGATGCCGTGCTGCTCCGCCAGCCGGCGGACCATCCGGTGCATCACCGCACGGGCCGCGGTGGCGCCGGCCCGGGCGGCGGGCAGGTCCGCGAGCACCCGGTCACCGACCTCGCGGTCCGCCGGGAAGTTGGTCTTCCCGCCGAGCAGGTAGTCGTAGACCCGCGCGGAGTGCGCCCGGTCGGTCCGCAGGTCCACCTGCGGCAGTTCCTCGAAGTCCACGTCGATCAGCCAGCTGTCCGGCCCGTTGCCGTCCACAGTCGCCCCTCCCCGTTCCGGACTTTGGTCCGGACCACTCAACCACAGGACGTGAACGTCCGTCAGGCGGTTCCCGGCGTCGGCTGAACCTCGCCTTCCGCCTCCCGCAGGGCCGCGGTGAACGAGGGCACCCGCATCGCCGTCAGCAGGCCCAGCACCGGCCCCGCCGTGCAGACCGTGACGTAGAACGGGATCAGCCCCAGGGCGTCGCGGTCGGCCAGCCACTGGGCCAGCAGCGGGAAGGTGCCGCCGAACGCGGCGATGGTGGCCGCGTTGACCACGCCGAGGCCCACCGCCCGCACCTCGGTCGGGAACAGCAGGCCGGTGAACACGTTGAGGGTGCCGAGCACCGTCGCCACCATCATCCCCAGCAGCAGGGCCACCAGTTGGAACGGCAGCCAGCCCCCGCGCAGCCCGGCCAGCAGGATCCCCACCAGCGGGACGGGCAGCCCGAAGCCGATCCGGGCCACCGGCAGCAGGCCGAAGCGGTCGGCGGCCGCGCCGGTGAGCAGCATGGTGACCAGCACGACGGCCAGCACGATCGTCATGAAGGAGGCCGCCCGCTCCTTGTCGATGACGTGGTAGGCGGCGGCGTACTGCGGCAGGTAGGTCAGCGCGAAGTAGTAACCGACCGTGCCGCCGAGGGTGTTGAGGAAGACGGTGAGCACCGCCCAGCGGTGCTCGCGCAGCGTGCGCAGGTAGGACGGGCGCTCGCCCGGCCGCACCCGGGCCCGGGCGCGGTGGAACTCGGCGCTCTCCGGCGCCGCCCGGCGCACCCACACCGCGCCCAGCCCGAGCAGCGCGGCGACCACGAAGCCCCAGCGCCAGCCGCCGTTCTCCAGGCCGGACTTGCCGAGGGTGTGGATCAGTGTGGTGAGCACCCCGAAGGACAGCAGCGAGCCCAGGATGATCCCGCCGTAGGAGACCGAGCTGAACGCGAAGCGGTGCCGGGGCGGGGCGGTCTCGGTCACGTACGCGGCAACGCTCGGCGCCTCTCCGCCGAAGGCCAGCCCCTGCACCACCCGCACCACCACGGCCAGCACCGCCGCCCAGACGCCGATGGTCCGCTGCCCCGGCAGCGCGGCCAGGCCCAGGCTGGCGACGGCGATGACGGCCATGCCGAGGCTGAGCGCGAAGCGCCGCCCCCGGGTGTCGCTGAGCCGGCCTATCAGATAGGAGCCGATCGGCCGGGCCCCGAAGCCGACCGCGAAGGTGGCGTACGCGGCGAGCACCCCGCTGACCCCGCTCTTGCCGTGCCCGAAGAGGTCGGCGGCGAAGTAGGGCGCGAGCACGGCGTAGATGTTCCAGTCGAAGGACTCGACCACCGATCCCACCGTCGCCGCCGCCAACTCCCGCCGCCGGCCCCCGTCCTGCACCCCGTCGCGAGCCGGGGCGGTATCGATGCGATCTGTCATGGCGTCAGCATGACACCGTTCGACCAGCGGAGGAATCGGGTTCGGCGCACGGCTCGGAGGGTCCCGCCCGAGCCGCGGCACCCCCGTGACCGCGGCTCGCCGCCGGACCCGCCGGTCAGTTGTGCACGTCCACGCACGTACCGGTGTACCCCCCGCCGTTGGCGTTGCCGAAGGCGCACCACCGGCCGCCGGCCACGTAGGAGTTCGGCGCGTAGGTCACGTTGTACCAGTTGCCGCCGACCGCGTAGAACGTCGACTCCGCCACCACGACCCCGGCCGGGCTCTTGACCTGGATGTCGGCCGAGGTGCTCGAACCGTAGTGGGTGCTGTTGGTCATCTCGTTCACGAAGAAGCCGCTTCCGTCGACGCTGAAGCAGACCTGCGGGTCGATGCCTTGGCACCCCCCGCCCGAGGCGGGCTGCGGCGGCTCGCTCGACCGGTCGACGGTGAGCACCCCGTCCGCCGTCCGGACCTCCTCGACCAGGACGGCTCCGGCACGGGCCGGCCCGCCCGACGACGGGGTGGCCGCCGAGGCCCCGACGGCACCGGCGCTGCCGAGCGTCGCGACGGCGACCACCCCCGCCACCGCCCCGACCAGGCCCCTGGTCGGACGCGTCGGACGCGGAACGGGCCTGGGCGCGTTCATGGGTTCCTCCTCGGTGTGATCACGTCGGGCGTTCATCCTCCCGGCCGCGCGGCGGCGCCGACCACGACGTTGACCCGACGTTGACCTGACACTTGGGCCGTGGGGGGCTACTCTCGTTCGCGATCCGGGTCGGACGGGCAGGGCGACGGCACGGGTTCGCACGGGATCCAGGGGGCATGGGTGGGGGCTGCTGTTTTCGCCGCGCTGTTGCGGGAGGGACGCCTGTCGGCGGGGTGGAGCCAGGACGAACTCGCGGACCGCTCCGGGGTGTCGGCCCGGTCGATCAGCGCCCTGGAGGCGGGCGGGCGCCGGCCCCGGATGTCCTCGGTGGTCCGGCTCGCCGAGGCGCTCGGCCTCGACCCGGGCACCCGCGCCCGCTGGCTGACGGCCGTCCGGGACGCCGGCCCGGGAACAACGGACCCCGGAACACCGGACGCCCCGGTGGACGCGCCCGTGCAGGCCCCGCCCGTCCCGCGCCCCGCCCCCGGCACCGCGAGCCCCCAGCAACTGCCGATGGCCATCCGGCACTTCACCGGCCGCACCCGGGAACTGCGGCTGCTCGACGAGTTGCTGGCCGACGTCGCCCCCGGCGGCGGCACCGACGCCGTGCCCGGCTGCGGCGCCGTGGTGATCTCGGCGATCGCCGGCACCGCCGGCGTGGGCAAGACCACCCTGGCCGTGCACTTCGCCCACCGGGTCGCCGACCGCTTCCCCGACGGCCAGCTGTTCGCCAACCTGCGCGGCTTCGACCCGGCCCGGGCGCCGGTCGACGCCGCCGACGTGGCCCGCAGCTTCCTGGACGCGCTCGGCGTCCCGGCGCCGCGCGTCCCCGCCGACCCGGACGGCCAACTGGCGCTGCTGCGCAGCCGGCTGGCCGGCACCCGGACCCTGATCGTCCTCGACAACGTCCGCGAGGCGGAGCAGGTCCGCCCGCTGCTGCCCGGCTCCGACACCTGCCTGGTCGTGGTCACCAGCCGCAACCGACTGCCCGGACTGGTCGCCCTGGACGGCGCCGTCCCGCTGCCCCTGGACGTGCTCTCCCCCGCCGAGGCGCGTGAACTCCTCGCCCGCCGCCTGGGCACCGCCGTCGTCGCGGGGCAGCAGGAGGCGGCCGACGAGCTGATCGAGCTGTGCGCCCGGCTGCCGCTGGCACTGAACATCGCCGCCGCCCGGGCCGCCGACCACCCCGGCACCCCGCTCGACGTCTGGGCCCGCGAACTGCGCGACTCCCGGGTGCGCCTGGACCTCCTCTCGGCCGGCGACAGCCACGCCGACGTCCGGGTGGTGCTCTCCTGGTCGTACCGGGCGCTGTCCCCGCGCGCCGCCCGGCTGTTCCGGCTGCTCGGCCTGCACCCCGGCCCGCACATCAGCGCGGCGGCGGCCGCGAGCCTCGCGGGCCTGCCGCTGCCCGAGACCCGCGCCCTGCTGGAGGACCTGCACCGGGCCCACCTGATCACCGCGCCGGAGCGGGACCGGTACACCTTCCACGACCTGCTGCGCGCCTACGCCGCCGAACAGGCCGCCGCCCTCGACTCCCCGCCGGACCAGGCCGACACGACCCTGCGGATGCTCGACCACTACCTCCACACCGCGCACCGGGCGGCCTGCCTCGCCTACGCGGACGACGCCGCCTGGCAGCCGCTCGGCCTCGCGCCGCCCGCCGCCGGGGTGGCGCCCGAGGACCTCGCCGACCGGCGGCAGGCGCTCACCTGGTACCGGGAGGAGCAGCCGGTGCTGGAGCGGATCGTCGACACCGCGCACCGGGCCCGGTGCGACGTCCACGCCTGGCAGCTGGTCGGCGCCCAGGTGCCGTACCTGCTCAAGTCGGGCCTGTGGCAGCAGTGGCAGCGGGCCAGTGAGACCGCGTTGGCCGCCGCCGAACGCACCGGGGACCTCGGCCGGCAGGCCCACGCCCACCGCTGGCTCGGCCAGGTGCACCGCTCCCAGGACCGCCAGCCCGAGGCCCAGCGCGAACTGCGCCTGGCCCTCGACCTGTTCGACACCCTCGGCGACCGGCCGCGCCAGGGCCGGACCCGGCTGGACCTCGCCATCGCCCACGGGGAGGAACAGGCCAACGCCGAGGCCGTCGCCGAGTCCCGCCGGGCCCTGGAGCTGTTCCGGGCCATCGACGACCCCTCCGGGCAGGCCCTCGCCCTCAACAGCATCGGCTGGTACCTCGCCCAGCAGGGCGAGCTGCGGCAGGCGCTCCCCTACTGCCGGCAGGCCCTGGAACTGGCCCGCGCCACCGGCAACCTGCCCGGCCAGTCGTCCATCTGGGACAGCATCGGCTTCGTCCACCACCACCTCGGCGAGTACCACGAGGCGCTCCCGGCCTACCGGGAGTCGCTGCGCCTGCGGCAGCGGATCGGCGACTACTTCCTCCAGGCCGAGATCCACACCCACCTCGGCGACACCCACCTCGCCCTCGGCGACACCGGGGCCGCCCGGGCCGCCTGGACCAGCGGCCTCGCCATCCTGGAGGACCTCCAGCACCGGGACGCCGACGCCGTCCGGGCCCGGCTGAACAGCTGCCCCGGCCCGGGCTGACGACTGCCCGCCGTCAGCCGGCCGCGGCGAGGAAGCCTTCGACGGCGGCGCTGAACGCCCCCGGGTCGTCCAGCCACGGGTAGTGGCCGGCGCCCGGCTGGACGGTGAGCACCGCCCCGGGGAAGAGCGGGGCGGCGTCGGCGGCGGCCCGGGCGGTGGGCCACAGGTCCAGTTCGCCGACCAGCAGCAGGGTCGGGCAGGGCAGCGCGGCCAGGCGGCGCCGGAGGTCCCCGGCGTCGGGCGCGTAGTCCCGGTAGTAGTGCTCGCTGACGGTCAGCGCGCGCTGGGCGGCGTCGGCGGCGGCGTGGGCGCGGGCGGTCTCGTCCCAGCGGCCGTACATCAGCGGCTCGAAGGCGAACCGGTACGGCGCGGCCTCGGCGAAGCTGTTCGCGGTCACCATCCGCCGGTGCGCCGCCACCGCCTCGGCGTGCCAGGGCTCGCCGGCCCGGGCCGCGATCACCTCCCGCACTCCGGTGTCGGAGGGCAGGCCGACGCCGGCGAACGACGGGTCGACCAGGGTCAGGCTGGTCAGCCGGTCGGGGTGGGCGGCGGCGTGGAGCATGGCCAGGCTGCCGCCGGCGGAGTGGCCGAGCAGGTCGACGCGGTCGAGGCCGAGGTGGCGGCGCAGCGCCTCGACGTCGGCCACCAGGCGGTCCACCCGGTAGCTGGCCGGGTCGACGGGCGTCGCGGAGGCGCCGGTGCCCCGGATGTCGGGCAGGATCAGGGTGCGGTGGGCGGACAGGCCGCCGAGGTCGCCGAGGTACTCGGCGGCGCGGCCGGGGCCGCCGGGGAGGCAGAGCAGCGGCGGGCCGTCGCCCACGGTGCGGAAGGCCAGCTCGGTGCCGTCGTACGAGGTGAAGAACTCCATGGCGGACAGCCTGCGGGGTGGTGGCCGGGCTCGGCTATCGTTCAGCCACGGCTAAACGATCGGGGGCGGGACGAGCGTGGCGGTGGAGATCCGGCTGTCGGCGGCCGAGGTGGCCCGGGTGCGGCTCGCGGTGTCACCACTGGCGGAGACGGTGCTCGGGGTACGGGCGGCGCTCGGGGTCGGCGGGCACCAGGTGCACCGGCCGTGGGTGCGCGAGGCGGAACCGGTGCTGGCGGCGGAGCCGGACCTTCCCCTGCTGCGGGCGCTGCTCGAGGGCTGCCTGCCGGCCTTCCTGTTCCCGGTGCCGGACCGGCGCCTGCCGGCGTACGACGCCGAGTCGGCCGGCCTGCGGGCGACGGACCCGGGGTACGTCGCGGCCGAGTGCGCGGCCGCCCTGGGCTCCCGGGCCGGGGAACTCCCGGCGCCCGCGGAACTGCTGGAGCGGACCGCCGACGCGCTGACCCGCTGCCACGAACGGCTGGTCGCCCCGCACTGGGGGCGGATGCGGGCGGTACTGGAGAAGGACCTCGGTCAGCGGGCGATGGCCCTGGTGGACGGCGGAGTGGAGGCCGTCTTCGCCCAACTGCACGCCGATGTGACCTGGCGGGAGGGCCAGTTGGTGGTGCACGGGCGCCGCCGTACGGGCACCGCGTGGACGGTCGAGGCGGGCGGGCACGGGCTGGTGCTGATGCCCTCGGTCTTCGGCTGGCCGGACGTCATCGTCGACTACTCCCCGCGCACCGCCGCCTCCATCCGCTACCCGGCCGCCGGCGTGGGCCTGCTCTGGGAACAGCCCCGGCCGACCTCGGCCGGCCTCGCCGCCGTCCTCGGCCGCACCCGGGCCGCGCTGCTCGCCGAACTCGCCGAGCCGCTGAGCACCCCCGAGCTCGCCACCCGCCTCGGCGTCACCCCCAGCGCCGTCTCCCAGCACCTCGGCGCGCTGCGCGGGGCCGGCCTGGTGAGCACCCACCGCAGCGGCCGTACGGCGGTACACCTGCGCACGCGCACGGGTACGGCGCTCACCACCGGACCGCCGGGCTGACCGGGGGCCGGTACGGGTTCCCTGCCGTACCGGCCCCGGGGGCTACGCGGAGGTGCCCGTACGGTTGCGGCGGCCGAGCAGGAAGCCCGCCACCGCGCCGAGGACGCCGACCACGATGCCGGCGATGCCCAGGCCCCGGGCGGTCGAGTCGCCGCTGCTCGCGGTCGCGGTGGCGGTCCCGGTGGCCGTCGGCGTGGCCTGCGCGCTGCTCCTCGGTGCCGGGTCCGGCTTGGTGCCGGGGGCGGCACTCGCGGAGGCGGTACTGTCCCCGTCATCGGCGGTCGCGGCCGTGAGGTGCAGCACCGGGGCGGGGTTCTTGGGCTCGGGCTGGCCGGCCTGGGGCTCCTCGATCCAGCGCACCACAGTGCCGTCGCTGTAGGTCTGGAGGGCCTTGAAGACGACCGTGTCGGTGCCCTCGGGCAGCGCGCCGAGGTCGACGGGGAAGTCCTGGTAGTGGCCGGGGGCGATCTGGCCGCCGGTCCAGACGATCTGCGAGACCACGTCGGTGACGTCCCCGTCGTCGGTGTGGATCGGGGTGGCGAGCTTGGTCGTCGTGATCTTGTCGGTCCAGCCGGGCACCGGCGCGACCATCGCCGAGGGGACGGGGTGGTCGGCGGGGAAGTCGATCTCCACCGTGACCGTGCTCTTGGTGTCGTCCTCGTCCGGCACCCGGAACGCGAAGGTCTGGTCGGTGGCGTTCCTGGGCACGCTGGACGGATCGATGACGACGTGCGCGGAGGCGGTCGTGGCGGCGGCCAGCACGGTGGCGGCGGCCACGGCGGCGACGGCGGCCAGGTGGGTCACACGGGTCGGGGCGGTCTTCATGGCGTGGGTGATCTCCGAAGCTGGGCACGCGGGTTCACGCTCACGGGCGGCGGACGCGCCGGTGGACCGGCGCCGCCGTGCGGGCGGGTCGCGTGCGGTTGTGATCAGGGACGGCGGAACGGCCCCGCGACCGGGAGGCCCCGGTCACACGGCCGCGTACCGGGGCGGACCGCGCCTGATCACCACGTGCCGCAGCACCGCCCGCCGCGGCCGACCCGGTCGGCCGGTCCACCAGGCCCGGTACCCGGCAGCCGCGCCCGGCCGGCCGCCGAGCCCGGCCCGCAGCGAGGCGAACAGGGCCAGCACCCAGCGGAGTTGAGCCGCGCAGGCCCGGCCGGTGGCCGCGGCGCTCTCGCCCGCGAGCCGGACCAGCGCCCACACCGCCGCCTCGCCGCGCCGCAACCACCATCCGGCGGCGACGGTCGCGGCCAGGTGCGCCAGGACCATCGCGGGGCTGAGCCCGGCGTACGAGGCGTGGCACCAGAAGCCGACGTGGGCGGCCGCGACGGCGCCGTGCTGAACCGACCCGGCCGCCGTGCTGTGCGCGGGCGGACCGGCCATTCCCGGCATGCCGGCCATGTCACCGCCCATCGACGGCCGGCGCGACGACCCGGCCGCGCCGAACAGGAGGTGCAGGCCCGCCTGTCCGCCCGCCAGGGCGCCGGTGATCGCCCGGGCCGAGCGCTCCCGGCGCGCGCCGAGCACCGCGCCCGCCCCGGCCAGCGCCCACCCGAGCAGCAGCGCGCCCGGCGGGATCCGGTCTCCGGAGGCGAGTTCGTGCCCGGCGGCGGCCAGCACGACGCAGACCGTCGCGAAGGGCAGGGCCCGCAGCACGCGAAGGTCGAGGGCGGCGGCGCGTAGCGGTATCGGTACGCGCCCGGCATCGAGGTCGGACATGGCGACGCCATCATGGCAGTCGCCGCGGCGGAAAGGCCGCGGGTGGTTCTGAACTTAAGCGGATCTTCAGCAAGGCCCTGCCATTCTGACCGTCCCGTCCGGGGGAAGCCCGGGCGCCGCCGAGGATCGGACCGCGCGCCGTGACCGAGCTCATCGATCTCGCGCCACCGGGCGTGGCACCGCCACGGCCGACCCGACACGGCTTCCCACCCACTCCTGCCCCGTCATCGCCAGAGGATCGGCCGACCGTGTCGCAGCTCCCGCACCTCCACGAGGCATCGGCGCACCACGCCGACCCGTCCAGTCCGCCCGGCCCCGCCACCGGGCGCGTCGTCATCGTCTCCGCGAGCGTGGGCGCCGGGCATGACGGGGCCGCGGCCCAACTCGCGCTGCGTCTGGGCGCCTTGGGCTTCGAGGTCGACCGCCATGACTTCCTGGACCTGGTCCCCGCCGGGCTCGGCCGGCTGGTCTCCAGCAGCTACCGGCTGCTGCTGACCCTCGCCCCCACCGCCTACCAGCGGATCTACTCCAGCACCGAGAACGCCGGGCGCCCGGGCCCGTTGATCCGGCTGGTCCAGCGCAGCACCCACCGCCGGCTGCTGCGCAGCCTTCCGGCGGACACCCGCGCGGTGGTGGCCACCTACCCGATCGCCGGGCAGGTGCTCGGCCACCTGCGGCGCCGGGGGCGCCTGACGGTGCCCGCCGCGGTCTACCTGACCGACTTCTCCGTCCACCCGCTGTGGGTGGCGCCCGGCGCCGACCTGCACCTGGCGGCCCATCCCGTTCCGGCCGAGCAGGCCCGCGAGCACGGCGCCGAGCGGGTGGAGGTCGCCGGGCCGGTGGTCGACCCGCGGTTCACCCCGGCCACCGCCGCCCAGCGGGCGGCCGCCCGCGAGCGCTTCGGCCTGCCGCCGGACACGCCGCTGGCGCTGCTGGTGGCCGGCTCCTGGGGAGTCGGCGAGGTGGCGAAGGTGGCCGCCGAGGTCCGCGACACCGGGGCGGTCGTACCGGTGGTGGCGTGCGGGAAGAACCGGGCCCTCGTGGAGCAGTTGCGGGCGGAGGGCATCGAGCACGTCTTCGGCTGGGTCGACGACGTCCCCGGTCTGATGCACGCCTGCGACGTGCTGGTGCAGAACGCCGGGGGCCTGACCTCCCTGGAGGCCTTCGCCTGCGGCCTGCCGGCCGTCAGCTACCGCTGCATACCGGGCCACGGCCGGACCAACGCCGCCGCCCTCGACCAGGCGGGCCTCGCCCCCTGGATCCAGGACCCGGCCGACCTCGGGCCGGTTCTGGCCGCGATGGTCGACGGCCCCACCGGGCGGCGGTACCGGGCGGCGGGGCTGGCCCTGCACCGCGACGCCGCCGGCCCGGCAAACGCCGTCGCGGCCGTCGCCGAGGAGGCCGCGGCAGCAACAGCCGCCGCGGCAGCAGCTGCTGACGCCACACCCGCGACGCCCGTACCCGGACAGCCGGCCCCCGCCCCGCGCCGCCCCGTCCGCCGGCTGGGCGTCGCTCTCGCCGCGCTCGCCGCGACCGTCTGGCTGGCCACCGGCGGCACCCAACTGGCCGTCGCCTACGGCGGGTTGGACACCCTCGACGCCGAGCACACCGGCCGGACCTACCTCGTGGTGCACCCGCCCGGCGGCGAAGCCCTCCCCCCGGCCACCCTCAAGGCACTGTCGGCCGCGGGCGCCGCCGTCGCCGTCGACACCGCCCAGGCCGCCGCCGACCCCGCCGAGGTCCGCCGCCTCGCCGGGGCCGGACTCACCCTGGTCAATGCCGGCTACGGCCCGCCGTACGAGACCGGGATCGTCACCGGCCGCAGCTCCCTCGACGCCGGGGCCACCGCGCTGCGCTCGGCCACCGGCGCGGCCAGCGACTTCTTCCTCTCCAGCCGCCACCTGGACGCCCTGGACCTCGGCCTGGCCGCCTTCCACCACGAGCACCTGGTCGTCCCCGACGCCCGGATCGCCTGCGGCAGCCCCACCACCCCCGAGCTGAAGCCCGGCCAGATCGTCCTGCTCGAATGCGGCAAGGCCCAGCCGGCGGACCTCGCCGACACCCTGAAGCGCCTGCTCACCTCCCACCGGCCGCCGCGCCTCGGCGCGCTCATCACCCTTTCCTGAGGCCCGCCATGAAGCCCCGCACCCTGCTGCGCCTCGGCGCCACCGCCGCTGCCGCCGTCACCGCCGCCCACGCGGCCCCCGTGCTCTCCACCTACGGGCCGCTGCGCAACCGCCTGCTGCCCCGCCTCGCCGGGACGGGCCGCCCCGACCACATCGCCCTCACCTTCGACGACGGCCCGGACCCGTACTCCACGCCCTCCTTCCTGACGCTCCTGCAGAAGTACGACGTACGGGCCACCTTCTTCCTGCTCGGCTCGATGGCCGAGCGGACGCCCGCCCTGGTGCGGGAGATCGCCGACGCCGGCCACGAGATCGCCGTCCACGGCTGGGCGCACCGCCCGCTGCTGCTGCGCGGCCCCCTGGCCACCCACCAGGACCTGCGCCGCGCCCGCGACACCATCGCGGAGCTGAGCGGCCGCGCACCGCAGTGGTTCCGGCCCCCGTACGGCGTCATGAGCACCGCCGCCCACCTGTCCGCCCGCCGCCTCGGCCTCACCCCCGTGCTGTGGACGAGCTGGGGCGAGGACTGGACCAGCCGCGCCACCCCCGACACCGTCCACCGCACCGTCACCGCCGACCTGTACGGCGGTGGCACGGTGCTGCTGCACGACTCCGACTGCACCTCCGCCCCCGCCGCCTGGCGGTCCGCCCTCGGCGCCCTGCCCCAGCTCCTCGACCACTGCGCCGCCCAGGGCTGGCAGGTCGGCCCGCTGCGCGAGCACGGCGTCACCGCGCGCACAGCCGGTCCAGTGCCGTCCGGCTCGCCTCGTCCGCGGGGCGGTAGACCAGCACCCGCTGGTCCGGGTCCTGAAGCGGCACCAGCACCTCGAACCGCACGGTGATCTCCCCGGCCTCGGGGTGCCGCAGCACCTTGCTGCCGCGGCCGTTGACCCGGACGTCCCGCTCCGCCCACAGGCGTGCGAACTCCTCATCACCAGAAGCGAGTTCGGCGATCAGGCCGGTCAGCGCCCGGTCCTCCGGGTGCGCCGCCCAGGCGGCCCGCAGATGGGCGACGCCGTCCCGCACGGTGTGCTCGCGGTCGGCGTAGAACCCGAGCATCGCCGGGTGCGCCAGGCACAGCCACATCGCGTTGCGCCGCGCGGGCGGCAGGGTGTCGAAGTCCGGTAGCAGTGCGGCCATTTCACCGTTCCAGGCCAGGATGTCGAAGCGGTGGTTCAGCACCATCGCGGGCTGCGGCGACAGGTCGGCGACCAGCCTGGCCAGCTCCGGCGGTGCGGTGGCGGCGGGCTGGTCGGCGGTGCGCGGGCGACGCTGACGGGACAGGTCGAACAGGTAGCCGCGCTCGTCCGGGCTCAGCCGCAGCGCCCGGGCGAGCGCGTCCACCACCTCCGCCGAGGGGCGCGGGCCCCGGCCCTGTTCCAGCCGCACGAGGTAGTCGGCGCTGATTCCGGCCAGTTCGGCGACCTCCTCCCGGCGCAGGCCAGGGGTGCGCCGGAACTGCCGCCGCGAGGGCAGTTCGAGGTCTCGCGGGTCGAGGCGTTCGCGTCGGCTCCGCAGGAAGGCGGCCAGCTCCTGGGTCGCGTCCACGGTAGAGGTCATCATGCCCGGTCCAACAGCGAGGCTGGGACGGGCGTTCCCAGGAACGGCCGTCCCTTACCCCCGACCCGCCGGGGTCGCAGGCTGGTTCCCGACGCCGGACGACCGGCGGCCGACGAACCACAGGAGGACCTGATGTCGCTCACCCTCGACACCTACCGGCTGCTGGGCCGCTCCGGACTGCGGGTCTCACCCCTGGCCCTGGGCGCGGCCACCTTCGGCACCGAATGGGGCTGGGGCGCCGAACGGGACGAGGCACGCAAGCTGTTCGACCACTACGTCGAGCGCGGCGGCAACTTCATCGACACCGCCGACACCTACACCGACGGCAGCTCCGAGCGCCTGCTCGGCGAGTTCGCCCACGGCGACCGCGAGCGGCTGGTGCTGGCCACCAAGTACTCGACGCTGCGCCGCCCCGGCGACCCGAACTCCGGGGGCGCCCACCGCAAGGCCCTCACCGCGTCGGTGGAGGCCAGCCTGCGCCGGCTGCGCACCGACTACCTCGACCTGCTCTACCTGCACGTGTGGGACTCCACCACCCCGGTCGAGGAGGTCCTGCGCGGCATGGACGACCTGGTCCGGCTCGGCAAGGTGCTGTACGTGGCGATCTCCAGCGCCCCGGCCTGGCAGGTGTCCCGGATGCAGACGATCGCCGACCTGCGCGGCTGGTCACCGCTGGTCGCGCTGCAGATCGAGTACAACCTGGTCGAACGCACCGGGGAGCGTGACCTGATTCCGATGGCCCGGGAGATGGGCCTGGGCGTGGTCCCCTTCTCCCCGCTGGCCGGCGGGGTGCTCACCGGCAAGTACCGCCGCGAGGAACCGGGGGCGCCGGAGACCGGCTCCGGCGACAGCGCCCGACGGGCCGCCAACCAAGCCCTGGGCGCCGTCACCGACCGCAACCTGGCCATCGCCGAGGCCGTACGGGAGGTCGCGCAGGACGTGGGCCGCACCCCCGCCCAGGTCGCCCTGGCCTGGACCCTGCAGAACCCGGCCGTGACGGCGCCGATCATCGGCGCCCGCACCCCCGCGCAGCTGCTGGAGAACCTCGGCGCCCTGGACGTCGACCTCGCCGACTCCCACCTGGCCCGCCTCGCCGAGGCCAGCGCCTTCCCGCTCGGCTACCCGCACGACCTGCTAGCCGGTGACCACATCCGCAAGGTCACCAGGGGCGACCTGAGGTTCGACACCCACCGGTAGGGTGCGCCGCCGCCCACGGCACCCGAATGGCCTCACCCGCGTCTGACCGTCCGCAGGAATTCGGCTCCCGCACGACGATTCTCCGGGCACGGGCCCGTGTCGATCGTATGGAGGCCTTTGCCGCACCGCATACTCGCAACCGCAAATGCTCCCTATACGACCGAACTCCCCCTGCCCCGAGCCCAGCGGAGGACCCATGAGCACACCCCCGGCCAGCCCGAACGGTGATCCGATCGTCGCGGCGCCGACGTACCTCGCGGACATCAGCACCTACTTCCGCCCCGACGACATCGCGCACATGGCCGCCAAGGGCATCGAGCTCGGCACGTACGACGGGGTCAAGCAGAACGCGTTCTCGATCCTCGCCCACACCTCGCCGCCGAACGCGGACATGCCGCCGGACGCGGCGGGGAAGTGGAGCGCCAACCGCTGGCAGACGTTCAAGAACTGGATCCTCGCCGGGTACCCGATCGGTACGGCGCCGACCCCGGTCGTTCCGCCACCGGCCGGGGCGGCGGCCACCCGGCTGCGCAAGGACGTCACGACCCTCACCGACGCCGAATTCGCCCTCCTGACAACGGCGTTCAACGGCGTCATGGCCCGCGACACCACAGCACCGGACGGCTACTTCACCCTGGCCGGGCAGCACGGTCTCCCGAAGGCCTGGTGCCTGCACCACGAGGACCGCTTCAACCCGTGGCACCGCGTGTACCTGCGGGAGTTCGAGGACGCGCTGCGCTCCGTCCCGGGCTGCCAGGACGTGACGCTCCCCTACTGGGACATCTCGACCCCGCTGCCGGACCGGTTGCAGCACCCGCCGTTCGACCAGTACGTCCTGCCGGCCGACCCCGGCGCCACCGTGCATCCGCCCGTGACCAAGTTCTTCCCGTACACGACCAAGCGCTACTCGGCGGCCGAGATCACCCAGAACATCCAGGACTACTCGGTCCTGGAGGAGATCGCGACCTCGATGGTCCAGTCACTCTGGGGCGCGTACAACACCAACGGTTACCAGGACTTCTCGATCCAGGCCCACGACAACGGCCACGGATCGACCGGGGAGACGATGGGCATCCAGGAGGTGTCCGCCTTCGACCCCGTCTTCTGGTTCTTCCACTGCAACATCGACCGGCTCTGGCTGAGCTGGCAGACCCGCGCCGCCGCCACCACCCTCGACGGATTCCGCACCAGACTGGCCGGGCAGGACGACACCTGGCTCAAAGCGCCCCTCCCGCCGTTCACTTCGACCCCCGACCAGACCATCGCCACCGACATCTCGTACGACCGGCTTGACCTCCCCAGCGCCATGGAGGGCGGTATGGCCGGCGCCATGGAGAACCTGACCGGAAGCATCGACGCCGCCCGCACCTTCTCCTTCCGGAGCAGCGACCCGGTCTCGGTACGGGTGAAGGGGATCAACCGGCTGAACATTCCGGGGTCCTTCATCGTGACCCTGCTCGCCGACGGCGAGCCGATCGCCAAGCGGTTCTTCTTCCAGCCGAACGACCCCCAGCGCTGTGAGACGTGCAGGCAACACGGCATCATCAACCTCGACTTCCGGATGCCGCAGGACCGGCTCGTCGACCGGACACTCTCCGTGCGGATCGACGTCCCCGGCCACTCCGGGGAGATCGGCACGGCCTTCCCGCTCTCGCAGGCGGGCAACCCCACCGTCAACGCGCGGCTGCTGGTGGGGGAAGCCCAGCCGTAGCGTCTCGCGGCCGGACCCGAGCCGCGCCGCCGGTCACCCGAGGGGGATCCGGCGGCGCGGCTCTTCTGCGGACAGACGAAGCGGGCCGGCTGGAAGCTGGTGAGGCCGAGCTGCCGGACGCCGTTGGTCTGGCCGGTCCTCCCGCCGGTCAGGCCACCGTCCGGACGGACGGTACACGGTCGGGACGGGGCACCCCGGCTCAATTCAGCTGCCCCGTCCCGGTGCCCGGCCGCTCGCACCGCGCCCGGCGTCGCGCGGGCGGGGCGGCCTCCCCCGTGATACCCGCCCAGTGTGCGGCAGCCCGGCGGGCGCGGCTATCCGGTTCGCTCGCTTCCGAACGCGTTTTCCGGACAGCCTCCGGTCAGGACCTCGGAGGGCAGCCGCCCGTAGGCCTTCCGGTACTCCTGGGAGAAGCGGCCCAGGTGGGCGAAGCCCCAGCGCAGTGCGACCTGGGTGACCGTCGCGGCGGATCCACCGCGGGCGGCGGCGAGCAGGTCATGGTGGGCGTGGTCCAGCCGGACGCGGCGCAGATGGGCGAGCGGTGTGGTGCCCAGGTGGATGCGGAAGCCCCGGCGCAGGCTGGGCAGGCTCACCCTTGCGGCCTGGGCGATGTCCGCGACCGAGATCGGCTCGTGGGCGTGCTCGGCGCAGAAGGTGACGGCCCGGCGCACCGCGGCCGGTGCGGCGAGCACGGCGGGAGCGCGCCCCAGATTGTGCGGTTGGATGTCCAACAGGCCGTGCAGCAGCAGCTGTTCGTGGTGCTGCCGGGCGAGCGGCGAGCGGGCGAACAACTCCCCGCCGGCGGCCCGCGCGTAGGCGCGGGCGAGGTCCAGCCAGTCGGCCATGGCGGCGGACTTCCGCTCCAGGGCCGGGTCGAAGCGGACGGCCTCTTCGCCGGGCTCGCCCCGGCGGACGGCCACGGCCCGGTCCACGGCCTGGCGGGCGATCAGCAGGACGGTGTTCACGCAGTCCCGGCCCCAGTCCATGGCGAGGTGCTGGCCCGGCCCGGCGATGCTGAACGGCGTGGACAGCGGACGGCCGTCCACGGTCACCAGGCCGGAACCGGCCAGTGGGATCTGGAGGCTGTAGAAGTCGGTCAGCTCACCGGGGACGACGTCGACGTCCGCGCCGTAGCCCAGTTCGTAGACCGATACGTCACCCTGCCAGTGCCGGACGAATCGGCCGCCGCCGGCCGCCGGGACTTCGCGCACCCGCAGCTTGTGCGGCGCGAACTCGGCGGCCACGGTGTCATGGAGGTCCCGCACCTCGCCGCCGCTGAACAGCACCGTCGCCATGCCCGTCCCCACTCCCGGCCCGCTGCGGGGCGCAGCGGTGTGTTGGAGCCCAGTATCGGCGTCATGGCGTGAGGAGTGGGAAGTCGGTGTGGCCGACTTCCCACTCCGGGGTGGCGGTGGCGCTCGAAGTGGACTGTGGGGCGGGGTGGTTGTGGTGACGGGTGGTGACGGAGCAGTAGGCTGATCTGCGATCCGGACGAGGTCCAGATCATGAACGCGCGCTACAACATCCTCAGGGCGCAGGCCCTTGGCCCCGAAGAGTCCCTGGCCTTGACCGAGAAGATCCTGGGAGAACGATGCCGATTCCGGGCCGGGCCGGGCCGGTCGTTCGGCCGTCGCGCGCGCGATCGGGGCCGGGATCCTGCCGGTCGCCGCGCTGCTCTTCGTCCTCTGGGGTCACCCCACGGCGCTGCCGGTGTTCTGGTTCGCCGTCGTGGTCCTGATCGCCTTCGGGATCCGTGAGTTCCTCGCCCCGGACCCGGGCTCGCCGGGCTGCGCCGAGAGGCGCCGCTGGGCCCGGGCGACCCGCGGTCCGCCGCGGGGTAGCTCAGCGCTCGGGCTTCCGGGAGCGACGGTGGGCCGCCAACTGCTCCCGGGCGGTCTGCCACCTCAGACGCGCGTGCGCGATCACCTCGTCCCATTCCCGGCGGACCTCGTCGTCGGCGGGGCGTTCCCCCCGCTTGATGCGGTCCAGCTCGTCCCGCACCTCCCGCCCGACCGCCGCCGAGCCGACCAGGACGAACATCACGCCGAAGAGGGCGGAGACCAGCGCGAAGACCGCGCCCATCGCGCCGTACTGGTTGGCGGACGAGCTGAACAGCCGGGGCAGGTAGACGGTGGCGCCCACCGAGTACGCGGCCTCCCCGACCGCCCCGACCAGACCGAACGGCAACAGCTCCCACCAGCTGACCCTTCCCGCGGAGAGGACCCGGCCGCTCCACATCAGGAAGACCGCGGTCACGGGAGTCTGGACGGCTACCGCTCCCAGGGACAGCCGCCCCTGCCCGAGGACGGCGGACAGCCAGGCCGTCACGGTGAGGTAGACCAGCAGCCCGGCGCTCCACCGCAGGCCGTTGAGCGTGTTGCGGACGCTCAACGGCGGCAGCTCCCAGGTCTGTTCGAACAGTCGTTGGACGGCGCGCGAGAAGCTCAGCAGCGACACCGCCAGGAACAGCAGCCCGAACACGCCCACCCCGGTGTCCACCCCGGCACTCGGCGAGAAGACGTACAGCACGGCCTCCGCGCCGCCTCCGGTGAGGCCGTACCGGTCGATGATCCGGTGGGCGGTGTCCTTGGAGCCGAGGTGGGCCAGGACGACGCCGGAGACGATCACCAGCGGGATCACGGCCGAGAACGCGCTGGAGGCCAGGGCCATCGAACGGTCGAAGCCCACGAGCCGCTGGAACCGGTTGACCAGGCGCAGCGCGAAGGCCGGCCGCAGCCAGAAGGTCAGGGCGCGCAGCAGACTCTCTCGGGTGACCAGCGCCTTGCCGCCCTCTCCGTCGTCCGGCCCGGCTGATTCGCGACTTAGCGCTAACCGCTGCCACCGCGCGGGAAACCCGCTTCACCCGTGCGGTGCAGCGACGTGCCGGCTCCCGGCCCGGCTGCCGTCAGGCCTTCGGCCAGTTGCGCAGCAGGGCGTCGAGGGCGTCCAGGATCCGCGACCAGGTCTGTTCGGTGGTGCGCGGGGTGTGCTGGAAGCTCCCCGCGCGCTCCAGGGCCACATAGCCGTGGAAGGTGCTGCCGAGCAGGCGGACGGCGTCGGTCTCGTCGGGTTCGGCGAGGTCGTAGCCGCGCAGGATCGCGCGGGTCATCTGCGAGTGCCGGACGGCCGCGCTGTTGAGCGCGGTCTCGTAGTCGAGTTCGAGCTGTGCGGCGGCGTAGCGGCCCGGGTGTTCGCGGGCGTAGTCGCGGTAGGCGTTGGCGAAGGCCGCCAGGGCGTCCTTGCCGGCGCGTCCGGCCAGGGCGGCGGCGACCCGGTCGGCGAGTTCCTCGAGGGCGAGCAGGGCGATCCTGGTCTTGAGGTCCTGCGAGTTCCTGACGTGCGAGTAGAGGCTCGCGTCCTTGACGCCGAAGTGCCGCGCCAGCGCCGAGACCGTGACCTTGTCGAAGCCGACCTCGTCGGCCAGGTCCGCTCCCGCCCTGGTGAGTCGTTCCGCGTTCAGTCCTACGCGTGCCATGCCCTGCCCTTCGATCGACTGAGGCCATTATACGTTTGCCTAATCCTCCTAGGTAATTTACGTTGCTCCCTATGAAGCCGATGACCGAACAAGAGATCCGCGCCGCCTTCGTCAACTGCAGCAAGGGCGAGGCCAAGCGCCTGCACGTGCCCCGCGACCTGGCCCAACAGCCCTGGGACGACCTGGACTTCCTCGGCTGGCGCGACCCGCAGGCCCCCGACCGCGGCTACCTCGCCGCCGAGGTCGACGGCCGCACGGTGGCGATCGCGCTGCGCTCCTCCGGCGCCGCCTCCTGGCAGGCCCGACGCAGCATCTGCTCACTCTGCGTGACCACCCACACCGGGGGCATCTCGCTGCTGGTCGCA
Source organism: Kitasatospora sp. NPDC023176 (assembly GCF_055560495.1). Classification (NCBI taxonomy): domain Bacteria; kingdom Bacillati; phylum Actinomycetota; class Actinomycetes; order Kitasatosporales; family Streptomycetaceae; genus Kitasatospora; species Kitasatospora sp. NPDC023176. Next base: position 362,356 of record NZ_JBVHIP010000002.1, read on the forward strand.
CCGCTCGCCGGGAAGGCCGGCAAGCAGGGCAACTCCGTCGGCGCGTACATGTGCACCGACCTCGCCTGCTCCCTCTACGTGCGCGGCAAGCGGGAGGTCGGCACCCGGCTCCACGAGTCGCTCACCGTCGAGGAGAAGATCGAGCGGATAGCGGCCAACCTGACCGCCTTCGTCGCCAAGGTCACCGCCTGAACGGGGACGCGCGACGGGGAGCCGCGGAGCCGCGAGAGCCCGCACTCGACGCGATCGACGGGCCGCTGCGCCGTTCGCCCGCCGGTCGCGGCGGCCGGCGGGCCACCTGTGACTCGGTGCCGGACACGCTCCGGAGGGCGAATCCGGCAGCCCCGCCCGAGCGCCTTGCCGATCACCTTCCGGCCATGAGGTCATCACCGTCGGTTCGGTTACCGCGGGTGACCGCGGCGTCGCTCGGGCGGCCGTCCCCCGTTCGGCCGACATACGCTGACCCTGACCACCCCGTCCCCCACGCCGCCGGAGGGTCGATGAGCCGACGCCGCCCCACCGATCGCCCGAGCGCGGACGACCTGCTGACCGAGCTCGGCCGGCTCACCGCGTCCGCGCTGGAGCAGGCCGAGCTCCAGCGGGCCCGGGTGGAGCTGGCCGAGGCGTTGCAGCGCGAGCTGCTGCCGGCCGCGCTCCCGCAGCCGCCCGGGCTCCGGGCAGCCGCCCGGTACGCGCCGGCCCGGCACGGGCTGAGCATCGGCGGTGACTGGTACGACGGCTTCCGGCTGCCGGACGACTCGGTGGCCTTCTCGCTCGGCGACGTCCAGGGCCATGACGTGGAGGCGGCGGCGATCATGGGCCAGGTGCGGGTCGGCCTGCGCGCCGTGGCAAGGACGGCCACGGACCCCGGCGAGGTCCTCGGCCGCGCCAATGACCTGCTGATCTCCATGGACAGTCGCCGCTTCGCCACCTGCAGCTTCCTGCGCTACGACCCGGCCACCGGGGACCTCTCGCACGCTCGGGCCGGGCACGTCCCGCCGGTCTGGGCGAACGCCGACGGCCGCTGGGGGCACTGCCCCGACGATGACGGCGGCCCGCCGCTGGGCGTGCTGCCCGGCCAGACGTACCCGGTGAGCCACCACCGCTTCTCCGGGACGGAGGTCATCGCGCTGGTCACGGACGGGGTGGTCGAGGGCCCGGAGTTCCCGATCGAAGCCGGACTGGCCCGGGTGGCGGCCGTGCTGCGGGAGCGGGTCGCGGACGACCCGGACGCCCTGGCCGCCGAACTGCTGGAAGTCGCCGACCTGACCGGCCACACCGACGACGCGGCGGTGCTGGTGCTGCGCCACGACGACTGAGCTACGACCCGGTCGACCGGGAGCCCGCGCGTGTCACGCCCGCACCGAGGTGCCCGAACGTAGTCAGATGACTACCATGCCGCCGACGACCGAGCCCCGTTCCCGCGACCCCCGCCAGCTGGCCGTGGCCGCCGCGCGCCTGCTCGCGGTCACCGCGGTCTACCTCGCGGCCGGCCGGATCGGCCTGCTGCAACAGGTGGTGGTCGGCGGGGCCAAGGTCACCCCGCTCTGGCCGCCGACCGGGATCGCGCTCACCTGTCTGCTCCTGTTCGGGCTCCGCGTCTGGCCCGGGGTGGCCCTGGGGGCCTTCCTGGTGATCCTCGTCACCGGGCCGCCGCGCTGGGGGTCGATCGGCATCGTCACCGGGAACACCCTGGCCCCGGTCGCCGCGTACCTGATGCTGCGCCGGGCCCGGTTCCGGATCGAGCTGGACCGGCTCCGGGACGGCATGGCCCTGGTCTTCCTGGGAGCGTTCACCGGGATGCTGATCAGCTCCGGCACCGGCACCGCCGTCCTGGTCCTGAACGGGACCCTGCCGGTCGACGGGTTCTGGTCCACCTGGTCGGCCTGGTGGACCGGCGACGCGATGGGCGTCCTCGTGGTCACCCCGCTGCTGCTGGCGCTGCGCACGGCTCGGCTGCCCGCCGGTCTCCGCGCGTTCGACTGGGTCGAGCCGGTCCTGCTGCTGGCCGGCACCGCCGCCGTGACCGTGATCGCCACCTCCACCACGCTGGGTCTGCTCTTCCTGGTCTTCCCGTTCCTGATCTGGGCGGCGCTGCGCTTCCAGTTGCCCGGCGCCGCGCCCTGCGTGCTCCTGGTCTCGGTGCTCACCATCACGGCGGCCACCCACCACTCCGGTCCGTTCGCCGGGCACGGGCTGGTCGCCGACATGGTGATCCTCCAGGCACTCAACGGCTGCGCGGCGCTCACCGGACTGCTGCTGTCCGCGATCGTCGCCGAGCAGCGCAACACCTACCGGCGGATCGAGCAGGCCTGCGTCGAACTCGCCGAGGTCGTGCACCGACTGGCCCCCGGCAAGATCGACACCAACCGGTGGCTGCCGCCGGACGGCGAGTGACGGGGGCGCTCACACGCCCGAACTCGGCACCGCCGTGCCCGCTTTCGGTGAACCGCCAGATCCCGCACGGAACGTACTCAGCGTCGCCGGGGCGGGCCGCGTTCAGCGCCGGAACAGACCGCGTCGCTTCGCCTTCACCGGCGGCGGAGGCGGCGGGTCGAGAAGGGCCACGACAGCCTCGATGAAGGGACGGGCCTCGGCGGTCATGCCCGTCCGGTGCAGCCGGTGACGGCTCGCCGTCTCCCACTCGCCCAGCACCGCCCCGCGCTCGCCCGTGATCGGGTCGACCGCGTACTCCAGGGCGAAGGCCCGTTGCCCGGAGCCGTCGCCCGGCCAGGCCAGCACGACCGCGAAGGCCTCCGTCGCCGCCCGCGGCACCGGGAGCGCGACCAGGAGCATCCGGTGCCGGCCCGCCTGGACGAATCCGCCCTGGAGGCCGTCCGGTGCCAGCCGCTGGTCCGCGGGCAGCGTCGCGCCGTGCTCCTCCCAGAGCCGCAGCAGCTCGGCGCCGATCCGCTCCCCCGGCACCGACCCCAGGTGGGTGAGCGAGGGCAGCAGGCGGTGCGCGAAGCCGTAGTGGTGCGGGCGCCGTCCGGACACCTCCCCTTCCCCGCCGGCCAGCCGGGTGACGGCGGCGATGACCTCGTCCGCGTTCACCAGCTCCAGCTGTCCACCCCCCGCCACCGCGGTGAGCGGGGTCAGCTCGCCGCCCCGCCACCAGTAGGTGTGCGGGGACAGCGGCGCACCGGACGCGTCGAACTCCCGGGCCGCCGTCTCGATCAGGACCTGCAGCACCTCCGGCACCCGCAGGTCGAACGGCGCGAACAGCAGGGAGAACGGCGTGGGGAACGCCACCACCGCGCCGTCCGGCGGCAGTTCCCGCCCCGTCAGCTCGCGGTGGATGGCGTCCAGGACGAGCACCCGGCTCCCGGTCAGCGCCGAACTCCCGGTGACGACATGGAGGTTGCCGCCCTGCCCGGTCGGCCGGACCTCGTGCCGCTCGACGGGCAGCCGGGCCAGCCGCGCCCGCGCGCCCCGGCGCAGGTACGACGCGTCGGCGAGTTCGGCGACGGCCTCGGAGGTCAGCACCTGCCAGCCGACGGGCGACTCCAGTGCGAGGAACTCCAGCATCCCGGGCGCGACTTCGAGCGCGTGCGGGTACTGCGCGGGGTCGGCCAGGGTCGCGGCGTCCAGGAGCAGCGGGTAGAGCCGGGCGACCGTCTCCTCCGGCGAACCGGCCCTGCCCGCCCCCGGGCCCTGGACGGCGGCGACCAGTTCGAGGACATGGGCGCGGACCAGCTCCGGCAACGGTGCGTCCGACCGCCGTTCCACCAGTTCGAGCAGCCCGCCGAGCCCGTAGTCGCGCCCCTGGGCGTCCCGGGCGACGTCCCCGTGCAGGGTCACCTCGCTCCCCGCCTCCGCGAACACCGCCCGCACCAGCGCGGCCAGTTCCGGCTCCAGCTCCCGACGTCCCATCGTCCCCTCCCGGCTCACGGTTCCCCTCCGTCCGTACCAAGACGCCCCCGGCCTGCGCCCGGTTGCCCCGCGCGGCGCTCCCGGTCCTCACCGTCGCCGCGACCGGCGGGTCCGGCCGGCGCCTGGGTTCGTACACATGACGGTCCGAAGGGGCCATCCTCGCCCGCGCACCGCGTCGTGTCCATGCGCCCGAGGTGCCGATGATGCGCGCGACGTGCCCGGATCATGACGGCCTCGTGACGGACCGGGGCAGGGTGGTGACCGCGCCGGACGGTGGCGTCGACCGCCGTCGTCCTCACCGCCGCCACCTCGCTCAGCCCGGCCGGCACCACCTCCGGCTCACTGATCGTTTCGGGTGTGAGGTTCGCGGACGGCGGAGCCGGACGAGGCCGCAGGCCGGCTCGGCCTCGGGGCTTTCGAGCCCCGCGACCGGCAGTACGAGCCGCCCGCCGCCACCGGCCGCGCGCCGCCCCGCGCTCAGGAACGCGGGACCCTTCACGGGCCGCTGCCGGCTCACGAGGCGAGAACCGCGGCGAGCTCGCCCGGCCGGGCTGCGAACGGGCTGTGGCTGCCGGGCAGGGTACGCACGGTGAACGGGCTACCGGGGAAGGCCCGGTCGGCTTCCGCGATCATCAGGTCCTGCGCGGCGGGTGCCAGCGCCCGGTCCTCGGCGCAGCGCAGGAAGGTTCGTGGAAGGCGTCCCCACCGTGCCGCGGTCAGGGTGACCGGAGCCGTCGGGAGCGCCAGCGGCAGATCAGGGCTCAGCGCGGACCGCCACCGGTCGAAGCGGTCCAGCGGGGTGTCGTGGTAATGGGTTTCCCGCAGTTCGTCGAGGTAGGCGGGATCCGTTGAGAGCGGATTGATCCGTACGGCGCCCAGGGCCTCGGGGTCGCCGAGGTTCAGGTTCCGGCCCAGCGCGGTGGCGTTCTCGGGTGAGCCCAGGTAGTCGAGGAACCGCGGCCGCCCGCCCGGGACGAACGCGGACAGGTAGACGATCCGGTCCACCAGCTCGGGCGCCCACTCCGCGGCCAGGGACGCGGGGCCGCCGCCCGCGCTGTGGGCGACGAGCACGACCGTGCGATGGTGACGCACCTGGCGCAGGACGCTCAGTACGGCCTCGGCGCAGTCGTCCATCGTCACGGGGGCCAGCCGTGACCTCTCGGTCAGTAGGCCCGGCTGGCCGGGCAGCAGGTATCCGGTGGGCAGGGGTGCGTCGAAGCCGTGCCCCGGCAGGTCGACGGCCACGCTCGCAGCGCCCAGTCCGGCCAGCGCGCGCTGCGTCGCCGCCCACTGTCCGGAGCTGTGCCAGGCGCCGTGTACGAGAACGAAGACGGTGCCGGTCAGAGATGCGTTCTTCATGGCTCCATTCCAGACAGGAACCACAGCGCCATCCATTCCTAGATCTGGTAAGTGGCGTGGCGATATCTTTGAGGTCTTGTCGGCGGCCGACGGGATCGATGGGATGGAGGGCGAGCCGTGGAAGCGCGACACCTGCGGTACGCGGTTGCTCTCGCCGAGCACGAACACTTCGGCCGGGCGGCCGGCGAGCTGGGCATCGCGCAGCCGCCGCTGTCCAAGCAGATCGCCGACCTGGAGCGCGAGGTCGGGGCCCGGCTGTTCGACCGCACACGTCAGGGGGTGTTCCCGACCGCCGCCGGTGAGGCGTTCCTCGCGCGGGCACGCCGGGCGCTCGACGAGATCGCGGCGGCCACGGTCGATGCGGGCCGGGCCGCGCGCGGCGAGACGGGACGTCTGCGCCTCGGCTTCATCGCCTCGGCACTGCTCGGCCCGCTGCCGGGCGTCCTGAGCCGGTTCGGCCGTGAACGGCCCGATGTGAGACTGGAACTGCACGAGATGGCGACCAGCCGCAGCAGCTCAGCTCTCGTCGCCGGGGAGCTGGACGTGGCCCTCACCCTCGGCCCGCCACGGGGCGCCGGAGCCGAGCATCTCGTGTCCGTCCCGATCGGACGCGACCACGTGATCGCCGTGGTGAGCACGGTGCACCCGTACGCGGGTCAACAGTCGGTAACGGCGGACCAGTTGCGGCGACAGCCACTGATCGTGTCGGCCGGCGAGGACGAGCCCGCCGTGGTCGCCGGACTGCGCACCCTGCTGGGCGCGGACTCATCGGCTCTCGGCGGCGCGACCGTCGCGAGGGACGTGCACACCATCATCGGCCTCGCCGCCTCCGGCGTGGGCGTCGGCCTGGGGCCGTCCCGCATGAGGGCGGTCCCGCGTCCGGGAGTGCGGTTCTGCGAAGTGACCCCGCGCACGCCCCTGCCCGATCTCGTCCTGTCCTTCGCGGGCCGCGATCACTCCCCGGTGCTGCGCGCCTTCCTCGACACCATCCGGGAGACCTGCCCCGACGTCGGTGCCGCACTCAACGACCGCCTCCGGCACCACACTTGATCCGGGCCGGTCCTCCCTTCGCATGCGGGTGTCCAGGGCGACGCGACCGTCCGCCGGCTCGGTTCCGTCCATGTGCTCGTGGGGTGCGTGGGCGGTATCGGCCCCCGCCCCCGGGTCCCGTCCCGGCGGACGGGACCCGGGGGCGGACCGCTCAGGTCAGCTTCACCGACGCGTCGTCGATCAGGAACGCCGTCTTTCCGCTCGTCGAGTGCGCGACCAGTTTGATGCCGACCGTCGAGCCGAACTCGGCCGCCACGTACGGGGTCAGGTCGAAGGACTGCTGCCGGTAGCCGTCGGTGGCGTCCAGGTTGGTCCAGGTCTTCACGGTCGCCAGGTAGTTGCCGCTCCACTGGTCGTACAGCTCCAGCGAGAGCGTGTCCGCCGCCGTGCCCCCGAGCGCGGATGCCCCCTGGGCGCTGCCCGTGATGTTCAGCCAGAAGGAGAGCTGCTCCTTCGAGTACCCCGGGGTCGTCTCCACCCACTGGGTGATGGATTCGTCGTTCGCGGTGTTCTGCCCGAGCCAGGCATAGGTCGCGCCGCCGTGCGCCTGGTGGGCGGTGGACGGCGTGATGACGTTGTAGCCGGACGCGTTCCAGACGCCGTGGTCGGCGGTGCCGTTCTCGAAGCCCGGGTCGTTGAGCTGCTCGATCGGGGTGCAGCCGCTCTGCGGGCCGTGGAAGAACCCGGCCTTGAAGGTCTGGCTCTGGCTGTTGCCCTGGTCGTCCCGGCCGACGACGGTGATCGTCTTCCAGCCGGTCGCGTGCGTGGTGCCGGTGATGCGGCCGGTCGTCGGGGCGATCCGCAGGCCGGCGGGCAGGCCCTTGGCGCTGTACGTGACCGGGCGCCCGGCGCGGTCGGAGGCGAGCACCGGGATGTCGACGGGCTTTCCGCTCTGGACCGTCTGCTCACACGGCTGGGTGACGAGCAGCGGCGCGTTCGCGAAGACCGGGTCGTCGCCCGTGCACAGGTGGTCGTAGTTGGACCAGGTGGTCTGCACCGGGAAACTGCCGGTGGACAGCTGGAGGTTGAACATCCCGCCGTTGCGGCCGACCGGGATCCAGGAGCACTTGTCGCCGTTCTCCTGGCCGGTCGCGTCCGTCCAGGCGCCGGAGGGGTTCTGGTCGGTGATGGTCTCGGCGTACTCGTGGCCGCCGATGATGCCGTAGCCGTCGAGGCGGCCGCGCGCGCCGGGGTTGATCCAGTTGGTGCCGCAGGCGGGCACGTCGGTCAGGTACGGCATCAGGGTGTAGGCGAGGGTGCCGGCCGAGCTGCGCATGAAGGTGTGCCAGGCGCAGTAGCCGAGTTCCTTCCACTTGTCGGAGTCCAGGCCCTGGCCGGTGTTGATGACGTACTGGACGTCCCGGTTCTGGGTCGGGTCGCCGTTGCCGAAGTGCTGGGCGGCGGCGATGACTTCGGCCGCGATCTCCGGCTCGGTGGCGGCCTTCGGCGCGGGCTTCGCGTTGTCCACCCAGACGCCCGCCAGGGTCTGGCCGGCCACCGGCATACCGACGTGGTTGGCCTCCGGCGGGCAGTAGGACGTGCCGGGGGTGATGCCCTCGCAGTACTGGGTCATCACCTTCGACCAGGTGTCGGTGGTGCTGCCCAGGCCCTTGAAGAAGTCCTGCTGGTAGGGCGCGGCGGCGTCCGGGTCGCCGGAGAGTGTGACGTTGCCGGTGGCCGGGTCGGTGCCCGGGGTGCCCCACTGGCTGCCCCAGTAGATCAGGTAGACCTTCGGCTGGCCGGTGGTGACGCCGATGGAGTCCTGGCCTCCCCGGTAGGTCATCTGGAGGTCGTAGTTGTTGCGCGGGGACGCGGTGACGCCGTGGGTCTTCGCGGCCTGCCGTTGGGCGAAGGTGTCGGCGTTGGGCATCACGTGCGGGCGGGTCGCCCCGACCTGCACCCAGGTGCCGTCGATCTGCTGCCAGCCTTCGGCGGCGGGGTGCGGGTCCTTGGGGGCCGGAGCCGTGGGCGAGGACGACGGCACCTGTGGCCGGTCCTGGGCGGAGGCGGTGCCGGTGCTGCCGGCGGCGGCGAGGCCGAGGGCGAGGGCGCCGAGCAGGAGCCGACGTAAGGCTCCACGGTGGCGTGGGCGTGCTGCGGGCACGGGCTGGTCCTGACTCTCTGTCGGGGAACGGCGAAGTGACAGCCGCCCGTGCGCCTTCCATTGACGGACGCCCGGTGCGGCATGTGAAATGACACATGTCACCGGTCACATGGGTCAAGAGTCATGGCCCGAGGTTCGTGTCCGCACCTACCGGCCCACGACTTTGAACGTTCAAATCCAGCCGTTCAGATCACCCGTCCCGTCCCGAGTTTGCCCCCGCCCGAGCCCGCTACCGCGCCGGACCGCCACGGTCCCGTTCCTGCTCCACACCGACCCGGCCACCGGTCGCCGACGCGTGCGCTACCGCCGCTTCGGCGGTCAGCGGCAGCCGCAGGGTGAAGACCGCGCCCCCACCCGGTTCGCTGGCCGCGGCGACCGTTCCGCCGTGGGCGTCGGCGAGCTGGCGCACGATGGCCAGCCCCAGACCGCTGCCACCGGTCTGCCGGCTGCGGGACTTCTCGGCGCGCCAGAACCGGTCGAAGACATGGGGGAGCTCATCGGGCCCGATGCCCGTGCCGGTGTCCGCCACCTCGATGACCAGCTCGTCGCCCACCGGGCGGGCTCCCACCGTGACGCTTCCGCCGCTCGGTGTATGCCGCACGGCGTTGTCCACCAGGTTCCCGACGGCCTGGCGCAGCCGCACCGGGTCGGCCACCAACTCGGCCTCCCCGGCCGCGGGCAGCACGCTCAACCGCACGCCGGCGGCCTCGGCCCGGGCCCGGTGGGCCTCGGCGACCTGGTCGAGGAGCTCGACGATCCGCACGGGACCGCGGTGCAGCCGGAAGCTGCCCGCGTCGGCCGCCGCCAGGTCCCGCAGGTCGTCGATGATGTGCTGCAGCAGCAGCGCCTCCTCCAGCAACGAGGCGATCAACGACTCGTCGGGCACGGCCACGCCGTCCTGGGTGGCCTCCAGCCATCCCCGGATGTTGCTGAGCGGCGTGCGCAGTTCGTGCGCGACATCGCTGACCATCGCTTTGCGCTGCTCCTCGATCCGCTCCCGGCGTTCGGAGAGGTCGTTGAACGCGGCGGCCAGGTAGCCGATCTCGTCGTCGCCGGTCACCGGGACGCGGGCGTGCGGTTCGGTGGGGTGCTGGGCGGCGTCGGTCAGCGCGCGCAGCGGCCGGACCAGGCGGGTGGCGAGGAGGACGGAGAGCGCCACGGTCAGGGCCAGGACCAGGCCGGTGACGCCGGCGATGCGCAGGGCGCCGGCCCGGGTCAGGTGGAAGGCGGGCGTGGTGGTCCCGTTGCTGTCGCTGATGAACAGCAGTGCGGCGGGGGCGACATAGGGGGCGAGCTGCTGGCGGCGGCTGGTGTCGATGCAGCTGACCACGGCCTGATCGGCGCTGCCGGCGTTCGGCTTCGGCACCGGGGCGGGCGTGACAGCCGGGGAGGTCGCGGGGCCGGGCGGGACGACCGCCGGCCCCGGGGAGTGCCCCGGGCTCCGCACCTGAGGGCCCTGGGGGCTCGGGCTCGGCACCACCCCGACGGGGCCGATGCCGAGCTTGACCGGCCCCAGCCCCGCGGGCGACAGACAGGCGTCGACCAGCTCGCCGAGCCCGCTCAGCGCCTTCTGCTCGCTCGGGGTGGGAGCGGACAGCTGTGGGAGGGCACAGGAGGTGGCGCTGCCGTCGTCGGGGGCGAGTCCGGCGACGGTCACGTTCGGCCGGCCGCTCAGGTCGGTGCCGGTCTCGGCGGCGAATCCGCGCGTACGCAGGCAGTCGGCGGTCGCGGCGGCCTCCGCACGCAGCTGAGCGCGCTCCTCAGGGGTGAGGGCGAACGGTCCCACCGCGCGCGGGTCGATCCGGGTGGTGCCACCGCCCGGGGCCAGGGTCCGGTCGACGGCGAGCGGGTCGATCACCGCCGACGCCTTGGGCGGGTCCGGCGAGGCGGGCGGGGCGGCGGATCCGGCCAGGGGCTGGCGGCCCTGGTCGGTCAGGGCGATGTGACGGCCCGTCCGCTTCGCCAGGTCCGCCAGTACGGGGCCGGCATCGTCCCAGGCCTGGTGGGTCGCCGCGTAGCCGAGCAGGGTCTCGTAGATGCCGGCGTCCTCGGAGAGGGTCTGGACCCGTTCCTGCTGGATCTCCTGTGACGTGGTGTTCACCGCCAGCCAGGCGGTGGCCGCCACCGAGCACACGGCGACCAGGATCGAGGCGGCCAGCAGCCGGACCAGCAGGCTCTTGCGCAGCGGTACCCTACGGCGCATGGCGGCGTCCGCCCGTGCCGTCGGTGAGCTTGTAGCCGACGCCGAAGACGGTCAGCAGGCGCACCGGGCTCCGGGGGTCGGGTTCGATCTTCCTGCGCAGGTTCATGACGTGCACGTCGATGGTGCGTTCGGATACGTAGTGGCCGAACCCGCCTGCACCACCCAGCAGTTGTGCCCGGCTGAAGACCTGTTCGGGGTGCGCGGCCAGGGTGCCGAGCAACTCGAACTCCCCTGGCGTGCAGGGCACCAGGGCGCCGGCGACCCGGACCTCGTGGCGGTCCGGGTCCACCGTGAGCTCGCCGACCCGCAGCACCCGGTCCTGCGCCTCCCGGACCTGCGACCGCTGCGAGCGCCGGAGCAGGACGCGCACCCGGGCCATCAGTTCCCGGGGGCTGAAGGGCTTGGTCATGTAGTCGTCGGCGCCCAGGTCGAGCCCGAGCAGCAGGTCGTCCTCGGCGGACCGGGCGGTCAGCACCAGGATGGGGAGTTCGGACTCACGGCGCAGGATGCGGCACACGTCGAGGCCGTCCACCCGGGGCATCATCACATCGACGATCAGCAGGTCCGGCTCACGCCGCCGGACTTCGTCGATCGCCGCGCGTCCGTCGTGGACGACGGCGGCGGTGTGGCCCTCCAGCTCCAGGTAGCGACGGATCAGTTCGGCCTGCTTCGGGTCGTCCTCGGCCACCAGGACATAGGTACTCACGTCTTCGATCATAGGTGGGCCCGTCCGGTGCTCCTTCCGGTGGCGTGAGCCCCCATCAGCCAGCGGATTCCACGGTCGTGGACCGAGCGGCAGGCCACGCCATCGGAATCGAAGAACATCCTGACAACTTCCGAACATCCGTTGGTGATCATCGCAGCCATGCCGAAGTCAACTGATGATCGTTCCCAGCGTCCGGACCGCTTGCCACTGAGGACCGCGGTCCTCTCCGCCGCGCTGCTGGTCCCGCTGGCCGCGCTGACGGCGTGCGGTTCCGGCCCGGGCGCGCAGAGCGGCGCACCCGGCGCGGCGGTGGCCTCGCTGGCGAGCAGCGCGCCTCCGGGCAGCCCCACCGAACCCCCCGCCGCGGGTGCCGCTGAGGCCGCGGGCGCGGGTACCACTCCGGCCGCGGGCGCGGCTTCCGGTACCCCGTCCCCCGGGTCCACCGCCGATCGCCCCCAGCAGCGGCTGGACGACACTCAAGAGCACGACGCCCAGCTCTGGACCGGCTACTACAACTGCCTGGGCGACAACGGAGTCCCCCTGACGGGCGGGATCGCCCCGGCCGGACAGCCCATGCAGAAGCAGCCGCCGCCGGGGACGTCCATCCCCCAGTCCGCCCTCACGGCCTGCCAGTCCAGGATGCCGCTGATGCCGCCGGAGATGGATCCGAAGCTCAACCCGAACTACAGCACCGATTTCAGCGCCTGGGTCAACTGCATCAACGGCAAGGGGCTGAAGGTCAAGGCCTACGGCACCCCGGGCAGCGGGAACAGCGGGTGGAGCTACGACGGGCAGCCGACGATGCCCCAGGCGCAGCAGACCCAGGTGATCGCGGCCTGCAAGACGGAGGCGTTCCGTGGCAACGGGCACTGACGCCGGCCACGTCGGCATCGACGACGTGGCCGCCACCGATCCGCCCCCGCGGCGCAGCCGCAAGCGGCGCGTGACCGTGATCGTCGCTCTCGTCGTGGCGGTCGGCGGGATCGGAGCGGGCGCGGTGGCGCTCCGCGGCCACCCGAAGCCGGCCGGGGCCGCGAGCAGCGGCGCACCGGTCCAGACGGTCGCCGTGGTCAGGACGGACCTGTCGAACTCCCAGACCCTGAGCGGCACCCTGGGTTTCGGCACGCCCCAGACCCTGATGGGCGCCAAGCAGGGCATCGTCACCGCACTCCCCGCCGTGGGAACCACCGTGACCAGGGGTCAGCAGCTGTACCGGGTGAACGACCAGCCGGTGCCGCTCTTCTACGGCGGGACCCCGCTGTTCCGGTCCCTCGACAAGCCCAACCTGGTGGGCCGGGACGTCCAGGTGGTCGCGAGCAACCTGCAGGCGCTCGGCTACGACGTGGGAGCGCAGCCGAAGGTCGGAACGGTGATCACCCAGCCCGTGCCCGACCCGGCACCCGGCGGCAGCACGCCGCCGCCGAAGGACGGGACGGGACCGGCGGTGCCGGCCGCCGGGACCGGCCCGGGACCGTCCGGCGGGGCGAGCACGAGGCCGACTTCGGGCAGCACGGGTGCGCCCGGCAGCGAGCCGGCCGCCCCCACCGCCCCGAGCGCCGGCGGCAGCACGCCGGCGGCGCCGACCAAGGTCACGGTGGGATCGGGCGACGGGGTCGTCACCGCCTCCCTGATCGCCGCCGTCAAGCACTGGCAGAAGGACGCCGGCCTGCCCCCGACCGGAAGTCTCGGCATCGGCGACGTGGTGGTGCTGCCGGGCGCGATCCGGGTCGGCGCCCTGCAGGCGCAGCTCGGCGGGCAGGGGGCCGGGGCGCTGATGTCGGTCACGCCGACCGACAAGGCGGTGACCGTGCCGGTGGATCCGGTCAATGTCGGTTCGATCAAGCAGGGCGACAAGGTCACCGTCAGCCTGCCCGACAGCTCGACGGCACCGGGCACCGTCGCCGGCATCGGCACGGCCGTCCAGGGCAGCCCCAAGGGCGCCTCCGGCGCGGGCGCCGGGCTGAACACCCCGCCCACGGTCGATGTGACCGTGGCCGTCGACGACCCCTCGAAGGTGAAGGACTTCGACTCGGCCACCGTCCAGGTGGCCTTCGTGTCGGCGACCGCGACCGGGGTGCTGGCCGTTCCGGTCGGCGCGCTGCTCGCGCTCAGCGGTGGCGGATACGCCGTGCAGCTCCAGGACGGCGGGCTGGCGGGGGTCCAGACCGGCATGTTCGCGAAGGGCATGGTGGCCATCACCGGCGACGGCATCGCGGCGGGCACCCGGGTGGTGACCACCTCATGACTCCGGTGCTGGTGGTGCGCGGGGCCGGGATGGCCTATCCGGGCGGAGTCAAGGCCCTGGACGACGTCTCGCTGACCATCGACGAGGGCGAACTGCTGGCGATCCTCGGACCGTCCGGCTCGGGCAAGTCCACCCTGCTCAACATCATGGGCACCCTGGACCGGCCGACCAGCGGCACGGTGGAGATCGGCGGCCACGACATCGCCCGGCTCTCCGACCGCCGGCTGTCCGCGCTGCGCGGACGCTGGCTGGGCTTCGTGTTCCAGCAGTTCCACCTCACCGACGGGCTCAGCGCCGTGGAGAACGTCGCCACCGGACTGCTCTACGCGGGAGTGCCCCGCCGCCGACGGGCCCCGCTCGCACTGGAGGCGCTGGGCCGGGTCGGTCTGGCCCACCGCGTCGGGCACCGCCCGCACCAGCTCTCCGGCGGCGAGCGGCAGCGGGTGGCGATCGCCCGCGCGCTGGTCAACGAGCCCGCGCTGGTGCTCGCGGACGAGCCCACCGGCGCCCTGGACACGGCCAACGGCAGAGCGGTCCTGGCCCTGCTGACCAAGCTGAACGACGAGGGAACCACCATCGCGATCATCACCCACGACCGGGGCATCGCCGAACTGATGCCGCGTCGGATCGAAATCCTGGACGGGCACCTGGTGTCCGACAGCCGGACGGGGGCCGGTGCATGAGCAGCGGCGGCACTCACCGATCCGTCGCGGACCGGACGAAACCGGTCCGGCTGGCCCCGGCCGACGTGCTCGGCCTCGGACTGCTGGGCATCCGCACCCGTAAGGCACGTGCGGCACTGTCGGCCCTGGGCATCTCCATCGGCATCGCCACGATGATCATCGTCATGGGCATCCCGGCCTCCAGCCAGCAGGCCCTGCTGGCGCGGCTCTCGGCGCTGGGCACCAACATGCTGCAGGCCACGGCCAACCCGGGCCAGAATCCTCCGGTGGTCTTCCCGCCCGAATCGCCCGACATGGTCGCCCGGATCGGCCCGGTGACCATCGCCAGCGCGGTCGCCAACACGCAGACCAGCGTCGCGCGTTCCGACCGGATCGACCCCGACCACGCCAACGGCCTCGCCGTCCTGGCCGGCCGGCTGAACCTGCTGCAGGCCGTCAACGGCAAGGTCCGGACGGGCCGCTTCCTCGACGCGGCCACCGAGAAGTTCCCCACCACGGTGCTGGGCGCCGCGGCCGCGACCCGGCTCGGCATCACCACGCTGCCGCCCGGTGCGCCCGGCCCGCAGGTCTACATCGACCACCACTGGTTCACCGTCATCGGGATCCTCGCCCCGGTGCCGCTGGCGCCGGACATCGACCGCGCGGTCCTGGTCGGCTGGGACGCCGCCAGGACCCAGCTGGGCTTCGACGGCAACCCGACGGTGATCTACGTCCAGGCCCGGGAATCACAGATCGAAGCCGTCCGCGCGGTGATGCCCGCCACCATCGATCCACAGCAGCCGGGCCTGGTGCAGGTCAGCCGCCCCTCCGACGCGCTGGCCGCGAAACGGGAGACCCAGACGGCCTTCTCCGCGCTGTTCATCGGCCTCGCGGGCGTGGCCCTGCTGGTCGGCGGGATCGGCGTCGCCAACACCATGGTCATCTCGGTGCTGGAGCGGCGCAGGGAGATCGGACTGCGCCGGGCGCTGGGCGCCAACCGAGGGCAGATCCGGGGCCAGTTCCTCGCCGAGTCGGTGGCGCTGTCCGGGCTCGGCGGCCTCGCCGGCACCGCCCTCGGCGCCCTGGTGACCTTCGGCTACACCACCTACCAGGGCTGGCCCCTGGTCATCCCGCTCCAGGTCCTGCTCGGCGGCATCGGCGGGGCCGTCCTGGTCGGCGTGGTGGCGGGCGTCTACCCGTCGATCCGCGCCTCCCGGCTCACCCCCACCAAGGCCCTGGCCTCCACCTGATCGGGCGGCCACGGGGGTCGGCGGCCACTTCCACCGCTCGGGTGGGGCGGCCCGCGGACGGCGCTCGGGCCCGTACGCCCCGTACGGCGCTCCGCGGCCCTCGCCGACCGGCGACACCCGATCAGCCTCCCGGAGCGGCCGGTCCCCCGGAGTGCGGAGACACTGGCCGGGTGGAAGCGGTGACCGTCGACGCCGTCGCCGACCACGGCCCGGCCGCCACCGCGGCCGGTGGTGGCCGGAACAACGCGTGAGCGGGCCCGTGAACCCTCCTGGAGGTGCCGTGAACCGGTGGAAGCCGCTGTACGTCCTCGGGCTGGCGCAGTTCCTCATGGTGCTGGACGCCTCGGTGATGAACGTGTCGATCAGCCAACTGGTCAGCGACTTCGACACCGAGGTCACGGCGATCCAGGCGGTCATCACCCTCTACACGCTGGTCATGGCCGCCTTCATGATCACCGGCGGGAAACTCGGCGACATGTTCGGGCGCCGCCGCGTGTTCGGCCTCGGGCTCGTCGTCTACGGCGTCGGATCGGCGCTGACCGCCGCCGCGCCCACGCTGTGGGTGCTGGCACTCGGCTGGTCCATCATCGAGGGCTTCGGGGCCGCCCTGGTCCTCCCAGCGCTCGCCGCCCTTGCGGCCGGCACCTACCGGGGCCGGGACCGGGCCATCGCCTACGGCGTCATCGGAGGCCTCGCCGGTGCGGGGATCGCCGTGGGCCCCCTGCTCGGCGGGTGGGTGACCACCTACCTGACCTGGCGCCTGGTGTTCGCGGGCGAGGTCGTGCTCGTCGTGGTCATCCTGCTCCTCATGCGGTGGATCGAGCCGCAGCCCGTGCCGGAGCACCGGCCTCGGCTGGACCTCGGCGGCGTGGTCCTGTCGGTCGCGGGACTGGCCCTGGTGGTGCTCGCCGTCCTGCAGAGCAGTTCCTGGGGGTGGCTCCGTCCCCGCAACCCTCCTTTCACGGTGTTCGGGTTCTCCCCCACGCTCTTCGTCATCGCACTGGGCATGACCCTGCTCGTCCTCTTCCACGCCTGGGAGGTACGCCGGGCGGAGCCGCTGGTGCGGTTCAGCCTGTTCGGCATCCCGAGCCTGCGCTCGGGCCTGTTCATGCTGTTCAGTCAGAACGTCATCCTGCTCGGCCTGTTCTTCGCCATTCCGCTCTACCTCCAGGTTGTCCATGGCCTGGACGCCTTCCAGACCGGACTGAGGCTGTTGCCCGTGTCGGTCACGATGCTCGTCGCGGCGATGAGCGGTCCCCTGCTGGGCAGGTTCGCGTCCCCGCGCACCGTGGTGCGGGCCGGCCTGCTGGTGCTCCTCGCCGCGACGCTGTGGCTGCTCGGCACGATCGAGCCCGAACTCAACGGCCTCTCCTTCGCACTGTCGATGGCACTCCTGGGCCTCGGCATGGGCCTGCTCGCCTCCCAGTTGGGCAACGTGGTGCAGTCGAGCGTCGGCGAGGCCGATCGCAGCGAGGTCGGCGGACTGCAGTACACCGCCCAGAACCTCGGATCGTCCCTGGGCACCGCACTGATCGGCGCCATCCTGATCGGTGCCCTGGCGAGCGCCTTCACGGCCGCGCTCGCGAAGGACCCGGCGGTCTCGGAGGCGGTCCGTCAACAGGCCGGCATCAGGATCGAGTCGGGGCTCAACTTCGTACCGGCCGACCAGGTCGCCGCCGCCCTCGCCCAGACCCCGATCCCCCCGGAGGAAGCGGACGCGGTGGTCTCGGCGTACCGGACGGCGCAGCTCGACGGTCTCAAGGCCGGCGTCCTGGCCGCCGCCGGAATCACACTGGCCGGCTTCCCCTTCACCCGCCGGCTGCCGGCCGACCGCACCGGCGGCGGACCGGCTCCCTCGACCCGCTCCTCCTCGCCCGGCGAGTGACACGGCTCCGAGCCGACAGGAAGCGACCTGTCCGGCGGCCGGCGGCAACGCCTCGTACCCCCGCTGCCGTCCGCCCTCGACGGGATGTGCCGCACCCTCGCCACCGGCCCGTCCTGACGGTCCCCGCCCCGGCCGGGCACCTGTGCCGTCACCCGGGTGCCGGGCCGTGCTGGCGGCGACGGCGGACGGCACCGACCGTGGTGGGAGGGGCGACGACCTACAGGACAGTGCACCTACAGGACGGTGCACCTACAGGACGGTGAAGTACAGATGGACGCGAATGACTCCGCTCCCCGCATCGTGGTCGGCGTCGACGGCTCTCCGTCGTCGTATGCCGCACTGCGCTGGGCGATCCGACACGCGACGCTCATCGGCGGGGTCGTGGACGCGGTGGGCGCCTGGGAACCGCCGAGCCGCTACGGCTGGTCCGCGCCGGTGGTCGACACGTCCTTCGACGAGAATCTCGCCCAGCAGCGGTTCGCCGACGAACTCGACGAGGTGCTCGGACCGGACCGACCGGTAGAGGTACGGGAACGCCTGGTGCTGGGCGACCCCTCCGACGTCCTCCTGCAAGCAGCCCGGGGAGCCGAGGTACTGGTGGTGGGCAGTCACGGGCGCAGCGGTTTCACCCGCGCGCTGATCGGTTCGGTGAGCATGCGCTGCGCTCAGCACGCCACCTGCCCGGTGGTCATCATCCGCCCGCAGTGACGCTCATCCCCGACCGGGAAGAGCGGTGGCTGCCTCGATGTCGACGTCGACAAGCGGGTGTTCCTCCATGCTTCCTGCACTTGCTCGCCTTCCCAGACCTGGCAGGCGGGTGGCGGGCAGATCAGCAACGACCGCTTCGGGGACTGCCTGGACGGGAACGTGAAGGCCGGCGAGCCGGTCTACCTCGACCCCTGCAACCAGACCCGGTTCCAACACTGGCGCATCCAAGGCCTTGCACGCTGAAAGAGCCGGGGAACCCGACGGCCGTACGGCTCTGTCCAGCGACCGGCGTGTCTCCCGTGGTGTCGTGGCCCGGCGCGGCGGCTCGGGTCGAGGGCGCGCCCGCTACCGCTCGTACACCATCTCGGGGAAGCGCCCGGACGGGCCGTCCAGGAGGTGGTCGTCATGGCCGCGCAGCCAGCGGTCGAAGAAGGAGGCGACGTACGAGCGGGTGGCGAGCACCGCGCGGTCGGGGCGGACGTCGCCGACGTCCTCGGTCAGCTGCGTCCGGCTGATCGCGCCCTGGCGGGCGAGCTGGGGCAGCAGCGATTCGGAGTCGGTGTAGGAGCCGTGGCGCGAGCCGGTGAGGGTGAGGTCGGCGTGCCAGCCGGTGCTGTGCTGCCAGAGGGCGGCCCAGCCGGGCTGCTGGTGGTAGCTGCCGGAGTCGGGTTCCTGGGTGCCCATGAGCAGGAACGGCCGGTCGAGGCCGTCCGCGGCCACGCTGGTCAGCTCGACGCCGGTCTGCCCGTCCGGGCCGGAGAAGTGCAGCGGGCCGTCGAGGTTGACGGCGGCCTTGAGGCGCGGGTCGTCGTGCATGGTCTGGAGGGCGGCCGAACCGCCCCCGGAGTGGCCGACCATGCCGATCCGGTCGAGGTCGAGGGAGGCGCCGAGACCCGCCGGCAGCCGCCCGTCGCACCGCAGCCCGGCCACCTGGTCCAGCACGAAGCGGGTGTCGTCGACCCGGTTCTGCAGCATCTTGCGCAGGAGGGCGCCCATGTCGGCGCCGGGGACGAACAGCGCGGGCATCACCGAGGTGGCCAGGCTGCCGTCGGGAAAGGCGACCTCGGAGGCCTCGTAGGTGTGGTCGACGGTGACGACGACGTAGCCGCGGGAGGCGAGGTCCTCGACCAGTTCGGTGTTCCAGGTCCGCGGGTCGCCGAAGCCCGCCTCGTACAGCAGGACGGGCCGCTTGCCCCCTGGCAGGGCGGGCGCGTCGGCGCGGGCATGGGTCCGGATCCCCGCCCAGTCGGTACGGCCGGGCTCGAAACGGTGCTCGGTCTGGGCGAGGCTGCCGGCGCTGCCGAAGTGCTCGGCGGCGGCGGGCACCATGTACGGCGCCCGGTCGGAGCCGGTGGCGGGCCGAGTGGTCGGGTACCAGAAGCTGATCATCAGCTCGCGGTGCCGCCCGGGCTGCCAGGGGTCGTCCCGGTGGTCGTCGGTGAGCCGCAGGGCCGTCGTACCGACCGGGTAGGGCCCGGTGGGCCCCGGCAGCGCGGCGCGGGCCTGCTGCCCGTTGCCCTGACCCGCCTCCGCTGCCACCGCCACCGCGCCCGGTGCGCCGGCCACGCCCAGGGTCACCGTCGCCGCCAGCAGCACCGCCGCCACGACGCGTCCGCGCCTGCTCATCGCTGATCCTCCTCGTTCCGGCGCCGTCCGGCGCCACGGGCACCGACGGTACGGGCGAGAAGCGGCCCGAGCCGTCATACCGGGGAGCCAAGTCAGGCTGTGGTACCCAGGTATGACGTTGCCTCGGCCCTTGGCCACTGCGGCGATGGCGGCCAGGGGTCTGTCGGTCCGGAGGGTGTTCTTCACGGGGACGCCTCCCGTGGCGAGCGGTCGGCGCTCGGCGCCGACTCGGACAGCATCTCTGGGTGGCCAAATTCACCTGACGGATCGTCGGTCGGTTCCGCCTGGACGGTGGTCGGCTGGGCCCGCCGCTCGAACGGGCGCCAGAACGGGGCCGTGGGGGCGGGTATTCGGCCGTGGTCAGCAGGGTGCGCCGGGCGGGTGCGGCCGGTGCGAGCGTTCGTAGGCTCCGGCAACGGGCCCGCGCGAGCAGCGGGCCCGGCCACGGCCGGGGCGCGAGGGGTGCTACGCCCGCGAGAGTTCCGCGATCTCGCCCACGGGCCGTCCGGTGTGCAGGGCGAGCGTCTGCGCGATGAGTTCGGTGAGGTCGGGCCAGGGCATGTTCCCGTGCGCGTTGTACAGCGCGACCAGGCCGTGCAGGGCGGTCCAGAGCAGCAGGCCCGCCTGCCACTCCTGCTCGGGACTGCGACGGTCCTCGTCTTCCTGACCCTCCGGCCGACCCCGGTGCTGCGGGTGCTCCGGCCGGTCCTGCCTGGCGGCGGCCAGCGCGGCGACGACGGAACCGAGCAGTTCCTCTCCCGCGCCGTGCGCGTTCGTCGGCACCAGCGCGGCGGGCATCCCGCCGCCGAAGAGCGTGCGGTACTCCCCGGGGTGATCGACCCCCCAGTGCACGTAGGCGGCGCACCGGCCCACCAGGTCGGCCAGCGGCCCGTCGGCGTCCTCCGCCGCCGCCCGCATCACGGCCGCGAGTTCGTCGTAGCGCTGCCGTAGCACGTGCTGGACGAGCGCGCCGAGGTCCGGGAAGTGCCCGTAGATGCTCGCGGGGGCGACGCCGACCTCGCGGGCGACCTGCCGGAGGGTGAGCGTCTCGGGGCGTTCGAGCGTGGCGAGCAGCCGCGCTGCGGCGGCCACCAGTTCGGCCCTGAGGGCCTGCCCCTGTCCCCGCGGGTTCCGTCGGCGGGGGGCGGCGTCTTCGCTGCTCACAGGCGTCCTCCCGGCGTTCGGCAACGGTCGCCCACTCTACCGCCGGCCCCGCACGCACCTCCAACACGCCCTTCCCGCTGCTCTCTTCGCGCCTTGACAGCAGTTACCAACACTTGTTCACTTAAGTAGCCAACAGGTGTTCAGTCATCGGGAGGAAGCATGCGCATCGCCGTACTCGGGGCGACCGGTAGGGTCGGACGCCTCGCCGTCGAGCAGGCCCTCGGACGCGGGCACGAGGTCGTCGCCCTGGTCCGCCGCCCCCAAGCCCACCCGCAGAACCGTCCGCAGACCCACCCGGTACCCGGACAGCGGCAGCCGGCCGTCGAGGTCCGCCGAGCCGACGTCACCGAGCCCGCCGCGTTCCCCGACCTGTGGGCCGGCGGCGTCAGCACCGGCCGCCGCACCGTCCCGCTGGAGGACTACGCCACCCCCCTCCTACCGCCGCACGCCTCCCGCGCCACCGTCGCCGCGCCGATGCTCGACGAGGCCGAACGCCCGGCCCACGGCGCGCGCATCCTCGTCCCGGTAGGACACGCCTGATGCGCGGCTACATCGCCGTCGAGGAGGCCATCGCGATCCCCGGCCTCGCCGACCGACGGCCGCCGTTCCCGGTCCCCGACAACCTCCAGCCCGCCTTCCTCGCCGACATGGCCGCACGGCTGCCCGACGTCACCCGGTTCCGGCTGCCCGACATGGACGCCAACGGCATCGCCCTGCAGGTGCTCTCCCTCACCGTCCCCGGCATCGAAGCCGACCCCGACCCGACCCGCGCGGTGGACAACGCCCGCTACGTCAACGACCACCTCGCCGAACTCGTCGACACCCACCCCGGCCGGTTCGCCGCCTTCGCCGCGCTCCCGCTTCAGGACCCGGCCGCCGCCGTCACCGAACTGCGCCGCAGCGTCGAACAGCTCGGCTTCAAGGGCGCGCTCGTCAACGACCACATCCAGGGCCGCTACCTCGACGACCCCGCCTTCGACCCCGTCTGGGCCACGCTCGGCGAACTCGGCGTCCCGCTCTACCTGCACCCCGGAATGCCGCCCGCGGACCGCTGGCACGTGCTCGACGCCCACCCCGAACTCGACGGCGCCCTGTGGAGCTGGCAGGCGGCCACCGGGGGCCACGCCATGCGCGTGATCATGTCCGGGGTGTTCGACCGGCACCCGGACACCACGATGATCCTCGGCCACGCCGGCGAGTTCCTCCCCTTCCAGCTCTCCCGCTTCGACTCGCGCTACGCGACCGTCACCGTCCCCCGGCCGCTGCGCCGCAAGCCCTCCCAGTACTTCGGGACGAACGTGCTCGCCACCACCAGCGGCGTGCTCTCCCCGGCCGCGATCGAAGCACTCGTGCACGTGCTCGGCGCCGACAACGTGCTGTTCGCCGTCGACTACCCCTACGAGCGGACCGACGCAGCCGTCAGCGCCCTCGAACGCACCCGCCTCCCGGACGCCGACAAGCAGAAGATCGCCTCCGGCAACGCCCGCCGCCTGCTGCGCCTGTGACCGCGACCCTCCACCCGCGACCGCCCGCTCCGGCAGCAACTGGCGGCTGAAGCAACGGAACCGGGAGAGTGAGGGGAGCGGGACGGGGAAGGGCTGCCGGAGCGTCGTCGGTCCGGTAGTGGGGTTGCGTGATGCGCGGTGGGCGCGCATCGAACCGTTGCTGCCGGACCGCTCGCCGCGCTTCGGACGGTCAGTTCGCGAGCGTGCGCGGTCAGGTGGTCCCGATGCGGACCTGCGCCGCCGGCACGGTCCTGCCGATCACGCCGGCGAGCACTGCGCCGAGGGCGCTGACGCCGATCAGCGCCAGCCAGATCGCTGTCGGCCCGGTGGAGAGCAAGCCCGAAAGCGTCATCGGGGCCACCGCTCCCGCGGTTGTCACGGCGAATTGGTTCAGGGCCAGGTAGCGGCCGCGGAGGGCGTCCGGGGCGCCTTCCGCGGCGACCGTCGACGTGATGGCGCCGCCGAAGACCTCGCCGAATGTGTAGACCCCCGCGCCGAGAAGAACAACGGCGATCGCAAGGGCGGCCGCGGTCACGTGGTCGGCGGCGAGGAACAGCAGGTAGCCCGTGGTGAAGGCGGCATGGCCTGCGATGAGGACGTGACTGCGGGTTCGTCCGCCGAGTCGGTTGACGACGAAGCTCTGACCGAAGCCGACTATCAGAGTATTGAGGGTGAAGACCGCTCCCGCTGTCCAGCCCGGCAGGCCCAGTATGTGCACCGCGTAGACGGGTATCGCGATGCTGAGGGCGAACAGCGAGATGGCGAAGCACAGTTGATGCGCGACGACCGCCAGGTACCGCCGGTCCCGGAGCACTCGCCGCCAGCCTCCGGCGGCGTCCCGGGCCGCTGCTTCCGGCACGACGTTCGGCACCGCCCGCATGAGGACGAAGGCGGCGACGTACGACAGGGCGTTGACGGCCACGATCGCGCTGAACACACCGCGTGTGCCGATACCCACGGCGACGGCGGACACCAGCCCGCCGACCGCGTAGCCGAGGTTGCGTATGGATCCGAGGGCACCGAACCAGCGCTCGCGTTCGCCCGGTGCGGCCAGTGCTGTGACGGTCACGCCGTAGCAGCCGAAGAACACCGCTCGGCCGGCGCTGTTCAGCCACGCGCAGGCCACGATCTGCCAGGGCCGATCCACGCCGAAGTAGCCGACGAAGCCGAGCGCCTGGGCCAGGTTCGCCGCCTGCAGCACCGGCTTGGCGCCGTAGCGGTCGACCAGGCCGCCGACCAGCGGGCCCGCGGGGAGGGCGAGCAGTCCGCCCGCTGTCAGTGCCGCGCCCACCTGCACCAGCGTCAGCGAGGTCGTGGCCAGGAAGTAGAGCATCGTCACGGGGATGAAGACCCCGGTGCCGATCGCGTCGATGACGATCGCCGCGACGAAGCGGCCATGGCGGGCCGTCACACGGCGGACTACCGTTTCGGAGATGATCATCGGGCGACGGTATAGATCGAATACCGGTATCCACAAAGCGTTTCTTTCGACGACGCGTTCCGTGGTGTTCGACTCGCTGCCGGGCAAGACCTGCGCCCGGCGGGCGCAGTGGTGTGCGGGAGGGGCTCCCCGGCCCGGGTGGCGGCCCGGGCCGGGGAGGTGAGGAGCGGTGCGGGAGGGGCTCAGCGGCGGGTGAACAGGAAGCCGAGCTTGTCGACCTCGTCGCCGGCGCGCCCGTGGAACCCGGCGAACTGCCAGCCGTCCGGCGCGGTGCGGGTCACGCAGTCGGCGGTGCCGGTGCCACCCGACAGGGTACGGCCCAGGTTGGTGCCGAACGAGGCGTGGAAGATGCGGGTGTGCCCGCCGTAGGAGCCCTGGCAGAGGGTGGCCGAGTTCACGAACTCGCCGCTGCCCAGGGTGAGCGAGGAGGCGGTGCCGCCGGAGCCACCGTGGGTGAGGGAGGTGCCGTCCGCGAGGGTCAGTCCGACCTGGTCGATCCGGGTGCCGCTGCGCAGGCTGACCGTGGTGGCCCGTGCGCCGGCCGGGACGCGGTCGACGTCGTCGTAGAAGTCGCCGTGCGGCCCGCCGAACTGATCGCTCGCCAGGTAGGCCGGGTTCCGGCTCCAGTCGAAGCCCACGGCGACCGGGTCGTGGTCGGAGAGCATCGTGCCGGAGCCGTCCAGGAAGTCGGCGTGCTTGTTCGCGTACGAGGTCGCGGTGAGCGTGACCATCGCGCTGCTGCGGTACAGGACCTTGTCGACGATCTCGCAGGTGTCGGTGGGCGCGTTCTGGTCGCACAGCAGCGGGTCGGCGCCGCGGGTCGGCGCCACTCCGCCGCGCTCCAGCTGCACCCACGCGTCGGTCAGGCCGTTGTCGGCGGCGAAGCCCGCGATGGTGTCGTCGGCCCGGGTGTAGCGGGTGTTGGTGTCACCCATCACGACGACGGCGTTCCCGGCCGAATGGGTCCTGATGTAGCCGGTGAGCTGCGCCAGGTTGGCGGCGCGGGCGGCCTCGTCGCCGGGCTCGGTACCCGCGTTCGTGTGGAGGTTGTAGAAGTCCGTGTACACGCCTTCGGCCAGCCGGGTCCGCATGAAGCTGAAGCCCTTGGGCGTGAGGCAGTCACCGGAGTCCAGCCGGCAGTCGTTCCACTTGACCCGCTCGAAGTCGTCGGTGTCGTAGCCGAGGCGGGACAGGGTGTTGAGGCCGCTGCCGATGCCGGCCCCGCCGCTGGTCGCCGTGCGGTTCGGGTGGGAGTCGGCGGCGTACAGCGCCGCGTGGTAGTTGAAGTCCTCCTGGACGTGCACGATGTCGTACGGCGCGAGCCGGCCGCCGATGGCGGTGGTGCTGCTCTGCCGTTCGGTCGAAGCGCTGTTCACCGCCTGGGGAAGGCCCGCCACGTTGTAGGTGAGCGCGGAGAACGACCCGGCCGCGGGGGCGACTTGCGCGCTCGGCGGGGCGGTGACGGCTTGCGCGCTCGGCGCACCGATCAGGCCGCCCAGCACGGTGGCCGCGCCGAGCGCGCCCACGAGGGTGGAGCGGAGGAAGGGATGGCGGGGGCGGGGCTCGGACATCGAGGCTCCGATCGGAGTACGGCCACGGGGATCCATCGCCGGGAGCGTATGAGCGAATGATGTGAGCGTCAACACTGTCTATGAGCAGTCAATACTTCGCTGGCCTGCAGATTTGTTGCCCTGTTTCGCGGTTTATTCAACGATTCCGTTAGCGTTAACAGACCGTTCTTGCCGATGCCGGAGGGCGGTGCCGAGATGCCGGGCACCCACTCCCGGCATAGCGTGACCGACGGCACCCCGCCCGGCCGGAGGCGGTGCGTGAGGCCGCAACACCACTTCCCTGGAGGTCAGTTCATGCGCGCCGTGACCTACGACTCGTATGCCCCGGACAACTCCCGGCTGCAGTACGGCGAGGTGCCCGACCCGAAGGTCGGCCCCGGGCAGGTGCTGATCCAGGTCCGGGCCGCCTCCGTCAACCCGGTCGACTGGAAGGTGATGGCCGGCGGCCTGGACGGCATGATGGACACGGTCTTCCCCGCCATCCCGGGTTGGGACGTGGCCGGCGTCGTCACCCGCACCGGGCCTGACACTCCCGAGTTCGCCCCCGGCGACGAGGTGATGGCCTACGCCCGCAAGGACGCGGTGCAGGCCGGCACCTTCGCCGAGTACGTCGCGGTCTCCGCGCCCGCGGTGGCGCGCAGGCCTTCCGGGCTCGACTGGGCCCAGGCGGCCGGACTGCCACTGGCCGGCCTCACCGCGTTGCGCTGTCTGGACCAGCTCGACGTCGGCTCCGCCGACGTCCTCCTGGTGCACGGCGCCGCCGGTGGCGTGGGCAGTCTCGCCGTGCAGCTCGGCCGCGACCGCGGGGCCCGGGTGATCGGCACCGCCTCCGAGCGCAACCATGCGTTCGTCCGCGAACTCGGCGCCGAACCGGTGACGTACGGGGACGGCCTGGCGGAACGCGTGCGTGCGCTGGCCCCCGGCGGCGTGTCGGCCGTCGCGGACTTGGTCGGTGGCCAGCTGGAGACGACGCTGGCCGTCCTCGCCGAGGGCGGACGGCACGTCTCCGTCGCCGATCCGGAGGTTTCCCAGCACGGGGGCCAGTGGATCTGGGTCCGCCCGGACGGCGCCAAGCTGGCCGAACTGGCAGCGGTCGTGGACCGCGGCGCGCTGACCGTGGAGGTCGCCCGGACCTATCCGCTGGAGCGGACGGCCGAGGCCTTCGACGCCAGCCGCACCGGTCACACCCGCGGGAAGCTGGTCGTGGTGCCCTGACCGAAGGTCACGACGCCCGGACACCGGAGGCCGTACGGCTCGGATCCCGGCGATGGCCGGTCACCCCTGACCGGTGTCGAAAGGCGTGCCGTCGCACCGGAACCCCCAGAGTCCCGGAACCCCAGAGTCCCGGACCCCCCGGAACCCCGGTGCGGCGGCACGCCGCGCGGCCCGTCCGCGGCGCTGTCCGTCAGGCCGTGGGAACGCCGCTGGCCGCGATCACTTCGGGCCGCAGCAGGGCGGCGAGCCGCTCGGCCGGCAGCAGCCCCCTCTCCAGCACGAGTTCGGCCACGCCCCTGCCACTGGCAAGGGCCTCCTTGGCGATGTCGGTGGCCGCCGTGTACCCGATGTGCGGATTGAGCGCGGTCACCAGGCCGATGGAGCTTTCGACGGTGGCGCGCAGTCGCTCGGTGTTCGCCGTGACGCCGGCCACGCAGCGTTCCGCGAGGGTGAGGCAGGCTGCGCGCAGGTGGGTCACGGACTTCGACAGCGAGTGCAGGATGATCGGCTCGAAGGCGTTGAGCTGGAGCTGGCCCGCCTCGGCGGCCATGGTGATCGTGACGTCGTTGCCGATCACCTCGAAGGCGACCTGGTTGACGACCTCCGGGATCACCGGGTTGACCTTGCCGGGCATGATGCTCGAACCTGCCTGCACCGGCGGCAGGTTGATCTCGCCCAGCCCCGCGCGCGGCCCCGACGACAGCAGCCGCAGATCGTTGCAGGTCTTCGACAGTTTGACGGCGACGCGCTTGAGCACGCCGGACATCTGCACGAACGCCCCGCAGTCCTGGGTGGCCTCGACCAGGTCGGCGGCGGTGACCAGACGCAGCCCGCAGATGTCCGCGAGGTGGCGACGGGCAGCCTCGGCGTACCCGGCCGGAGCGTTGAGGCCGGTGCCGATCGCCGTGGCACCGAGGTTGATCTCGTGGAGCAGCTCGACGGCCTCCGCGAGCCGGCAGCGGTCCTCGCCCAGCATGACCGCGAAGGCCGAGAACTCCTGGCCGAGGGTCATCGGCACGGCGTCCTGCAACTGCGTGCGGCCCATCTTCAGGACGTCGCGGAACTCGACGGACTTGCGGGCGAAGGCGTCCTGGAGGACGGCCATCGCGTCGAGCAGACCACGCACCGCGTAGACGGTGGCGATCCGGACGGCGGTCGGGTAGACGTCGTTGGTGGACTGGCCGAGGTTGACGTCCTCGTTGGGGTGCAGGTACGAGTACTCGCCCTTGGCACGTCCCATCAACTCCAGCGCCCGGTTGGCGATGACCTCGTTGGCGTTCATGTTGGTCGAGGTCCCGGCGCCGCCCTGGATGACGTCGACGACGAACTGGTCGTGCAGCTTCCCGCCGCGTATCTCCCGGCAGGCGGCAACGATCGCCGCGGCCTTCCGGGGCTCCAGCAGGCCGAGTTCCTCGTTGGCGAGGGCGGCGGCCTCCTTGACGGCGGCGAGGGCGTCGATCAGGTGCGGGTAGGTGGAGACGGGCGTGCCCGTGATGGGGAAGTTCTCGGCGGCGCGCAGGGTGTGAACGCCCCAGTAGGCGTCGGCGGGGACGTCACGGTCTCCGAGCAGGTCGTGTTCGCTCCGGGTGGCGGTCGACATCGTCTGCGGGTTCTCCTCTTGAGATGGGGTGGTCGTGGGGCCGGGGCCGGTCACGAGGGACGGGCGAGGGCGTGGGGCGCCAGGGCCGGCACCGGCCTTACCCCGCCGACGCGCCGGCCGCCGCCCGCCGTCGCCTCACCGGTGCAGTCCACCAGCAGGCCGGGGTCGACGCCGGCCAGCGCCAGGGCGGCGGCCACCACCGGGATCCTCGCCCGGTTCGCCCCGTCCGCGATCTTCACCGCAATGGCGCGACCGTCCGGCAGCGCGGCGATCTGCACGCCCTCGAACCCGTCCTTGGCGAGCAGCCCCGGCACCGCACGCATCAGCGCAGCCGTGTCGCGTCCGGTCCCCGACGCCATCTCCGGGTGGCCGCGTAGCGCGTCCGCGACCCGGAACTCCGCAGTGCCCGGCAGCGCCGTGGCGATGCGGGCGGCGGCCCGGGCGAGGCCGTGCAGGGAGACGGCGAACAGCGGGGTGCCGCAGCCGTCCACGCTGACGTGGGCGGCAAGCTGGCCGGTGAGCTCCTCCACGACCTCGGCGATCGCGGTCTGGAGCGGGTGTGCGGGGTCGAGGTAGGTCGCCAGGGGCCAGCCGTTGAGCTTGCAGAGGTAGAGCATCGCGGCGTGCTTGCCGGAACAGTTCTGGGCGAGACGGGACGGCGGACGCCCACCCCGCACCCAGGTGTCCCGCACCGTCGGGTCGTACGGGAGGTCGGGGACGTTGCGCAGGTCGTCCTCGCCGAGACCGGCCAGTTCGAGGATCCGCCGGGTGCCCGCGAGGTGGCGTTCCTCCCCTGAGTGGCTGCCCATCGCGAGGGAGAGGAGTTCGCCGTCGAGCGGCAGCCCGGCGCGCACCATGGCGACCGCCTGCAGCGGCTTGAGGGCCGAGCGCGGGTAGCAGGCGACCTCGATGTCGCCGAGCCCGAACCGGGCTTCGCCGTCTGGGTCGAGGACGACGACGGAACCGTGGTGGACGCCCTCGATCACGCCGCCGCGGGTGACGTGGGCGACCGGGACGTGCCGGGGTTCGCGGATCGCGGGTGCGTCCGCGAGGGAACTTCTGTGCATCACTGCCTCGATCGGTGGTGGGTCACTGGTGGTCCGGCGGCCGGCGGCGGCCCTCGACAGTCGGCGTGACCGTCCCGGTGTCGAGGGCCGCCGCCGGTGTCAGCCGTCGGACCCGGCGGCTGCGCGCGCGAGGCGCCCGCGGATCGCGTACCAGCCGGCGACCAGCGCCGCGGCGATCAGCGGCACGCAGAGCACGGTGGTGCGTCCGGCGCCGCCGTCGGCGTACATCAGGATCAGGACGGTGGCGAGGAAGGCCAGCGTCACGAGTTCGGTCCAGGGCGATCCCGGCAACCGGTAGGCGGGGCGGGTCAGTTCGCCGGCCCGGGTCTTCCGCCAGAAGAAGAGGTGGCAGACCATGATCATGCCCCAGGTCGCGAGGATGCCGATCGCCGCGAGGTTGAGCACGATCTCGAACGCGTCCGCGGGCACGACGAAGTTGAGGCCCACGCCGAGGACGCACATGCCGCTGGTCAGCAGGATGCCGCCGTAGGGCACCTGGCTGCGGCTCATCCGGGCGGTGAAGCGCGGGGCGGAACCGCTGACGGCCATGGAGCGCAGGATGCGGCCGGTGGAGTAGAGACCGGAGTTGAGCGAGGACATCGCCGCGGTGAGGACCACCAGGTTCATCACACTGCCGGCCGCCGGGACGCCGATGTGCGAGAGCACGGTCACGAAGGGGCTCTGGCCCGCGGTGTACCTGTCCCACGGCAGCAGCATCGAGAGCAGCAGCACCGAACCGACGTAGAACAGGCCAACCCGCCACATGATCGAGTTGATCGCCTTCGGCATGATCTTCTCGGGGTTCTCGGTCTCGCCCGCGGTGACGCCGACCAGTTCGACGGAGGCGTAGGCGAAGACGACGCCCTGGATGATCAGCAGCATCGGCAGCAGACCGTTGGGGAAGACGCCGCCGTTGTCCGTGATCAGGGAGGGGCCGGGCACGGCGCCGTCCACCGGGTGCCGGGTGACCAGGAGGAAGACCGCGATGCCCATGAAGACGACCAGCGCGCTGACCTTCACGATGGCGAACCAGAACTCCAGTTCACCGAAGACCCGCACCGATATGAGGTTGACGGTGAGGACCACCGCCAGGGCCACGAGCGCGATCACCCACTGCGGGACGTCGGAGAACAGGTGCCAGTAGTGGGTGTACGTGGCCACCGCGGTGATGTCGGCGATACCGGTGGTGGTCCAGTTGAGGAAGTACATCCAGCCCGCGGTGTACGCGCCCTTCTCGCCCAGGAACTCCCGCGCGTAGGAGACGAAGGCTCCGGAGGACGGCCGGTACAGGACGAGTTCGCCGAGCGCGCGTACGACGAGGAACGCGAAGAGGCCGCAGACCGCGTAGGCGACGAACAGCGAGGGGCCGGCCTGGGCGAGACGGCCCCCGGCCCCGAGGAACAGCCCGGTGCCGATGGCACCGCCGATGGCGATCATGCTGACATGCCGGGGTTTCAGGGACTTGCTGTAGCCGGTGTCCCCGGCGTCGACGTGACGGGTGGAGGGGCGCTTCTCATCCTTGAGGAATTGCTCGCTCACGCCTCGGGTCTGCCTTCTGTCGGGGTGTCCGCGCGCTGGGGGCGCACGATGTCGGTGAGGGTCGCCTCGACGCGGCGCAGGTGGTGGGACATGGCCTCCACCGCGTCCGGCTCGGAACCGTCGGCCAGCGCCTCGACGATCGCCCGGTGCTCGCAGTTGGACTGCTCACGGCGATCGCCCAACTCGTTGAGGAAGGCCGACTGACGCGCCAGTGCGTCGCGGATCTCCTCGATGACCCGGCGGAAGACCGGGTTGCCGGAGGCCTCGGCCACCGCCAGGTGGAAGACGGTGTCCAGTGCGACCCACGCCGTGGTGTCGGTCTCCCGCTCCATCCGGTCGAGCAGATGGGCCAGGTGGTCCAGGTCCTCCGGGGTGCGGCGCAGCGCCGCGTACCCGGCCACCGGAATCTCGACGTGTCGGCGGACTTCCAGGAGGTCGCGGGCAGCGTAGTCCCCGAAGGTGGGGTCCTCGACCGTGTTCGCCACCACGAAGGTGCCCCTCCCGGTCTTCGAGACGGTCAGTCCCATGGTCTGGAGCGCCCGGAGGGCCTCCCGCAGCACGGGACGGCTGACCTCCAGGGTGCGGCACAGCTCCGCTTCGGAGGGGAGCTTGTCCCCCACCACGTACTCGCCGCGCTCGATGGCACCGCGGAGGTGGCCGAACACCGCTTCCATGGCACTCACACGCCGGGGCATCGGACTGGCTGTCTGGCTGTCTGACAGGTTCACGGGCTGAATCCTGCGGGGTGCCGCGCGGTGCTGTCAAGACCCCTCGCCACCGGGACAACTCCCCTGAGGTGAACTTCTGTTGACGCTCCCCCGCCGGAAGCCGCCCCGGACCGGCCTTCGTGGACCTGGCCGCGTTCATCAGTGCGTACACCACCACCGAGCCGGACCCCGGCCCGGTGCGCCAGTGCACGCCCACGGCGAAACGGTGCCTCGTGCTCCCGCCCGCCCCACCGGGCGTCGGTGAGGTCGGCGGTGGGTCCGATGAGCGGTGTGCGCATCCCACGTCCTTACAGGGCTGGAACCGGCGGTCGACGGCCGTCTCCTCCACAGCCCGCCGGCCCGGCGCACGCCGGCGGAGAGGCCGGCGGGCAGGCCGGCGGGCTGTGGAGGAGGGGGTGCACGGCGCGGCGGCGCACGGATGCGCCCGCGATGGCGATCGGCCACGGCGCGGAGGCGGAGACTTGCGCGTCCGGGCCGCAAGCAAGAATCCTGCTGCCGTTCACCTCCGAGCACAAGAAACGACGTCTTCGCGACAGATAAGTGAGCGTTAACTCGATGCAGAAGCTCGACCCCCGCCTGCTCGCCACTCTCGAAGCGGTGGTCCGCCACCGTTCCTTCAACTCCGCGGCCCGCGAGCTGGGTTACAGCGCGCCCGCCGTCTCGCAGCAGATCGCCGAACTCGAACGCCGCGCGGGTCTCCGGGTGCTCGAACGCCGGCCCGTACGGCCCACCCCGGCCGGCCAGGTCCTGCTCGACGCCGAACAGGGGGTCAGGACCGCACTGGCGGCGGCGTCCGTGGAACTCGACGCCATGCGCGCCGGCACGGCCGGACGGATCCGGCTGGGCGCCTTCGCGTCCGCCGCCACCGGCATCGTCCCGAAGGCGTTGGCGCAGCTGCAGGCGACCTACCCCGACGTGCAGGTCAGCCTCTCCCAGCTGGAGCCCGAAACGGGCTACGTCCGTCTCAAGCGCGGAGACATGGACCTGGCCCTCACCTACGACTACGACTTCATACCGCTGCCGCCGCCCCGCACGCTGCGCCGGACGCTGGTCGCGCGGGACCCGGTCGTGGCGGTGGTCCCGGTCGGCCATCCCCTCGCCGACCGCGAGGTCATCGACCTGGCGGACCTCGCGTCCGAGACCTGGATCGCGGCCCCGGAGGCCGCGCTGCGCCTGGAACTGCTCGCCCAGATCGCCAAGACCCCGGGATTCCGGGCGCGCCTGGAATACGAGGGGGACGACTTCAACACGGTGCTGGGCTTCGTCGCCGCGGGCCTCTGCGTCGCCGTCATGCCGCAGCTGGCACTCCCCCGCGGTGTCACCCAGGTCGTGGCACGCCCACTGGCCGACCCGGAGCTGACGCGTTTCCTCTACTCCGTCCGGCTGGACACCCGGCACACCCCGCAGGCCCTGTTGGCGCTGGAGCAGCTGCTCGCCGCGCAAGCGCTGGCCGCGCTCTCCTGAGGCCTTCGTGACGCACCGGCCGCCGTCGAGCCCCCTGCCCTCGGGGACCGGTTCCCGGGGCCTCCCCTCCCGCTACACCGGCCGGCCGCTCTGGTTGGCCGTGAGCCGCTCACGCCAATCGGCCACGACCTTCGGGGACGTCGCGGCCAGAGCGGCGATCGCCTCGTCGTCCCGCCCGTCGTTCCAGCTGAGGACGCGGGTGAGGACGGTGTTCCGCACGCGCCGGATCTCCTTGACCAGTTCCTCGAGGCGGTTCAGCTCCTCGCCGGTGGCGGCGAGCGTCTCCTCGACCGCCGCCCGTTCCTCGGCCCGCTGTCGCCACAGGTAGGCCGGCAGACCGGTGAGGACCGCGCCGTCGTCGGCTGCGGCACTGCGGAAGGTGTCGACGAGGTGGTCCAGTACGCAGTCCGTGGCATCGGCGAGACTTGCGCCCACGACCTTGGCGGCTTCCCACGCACTGCGTCCGGC
Source organism: Kitasatospora sp. NPDC023176 (assembly GCF_055560495.1). Lineage (NCBI taxonomy): Bacteria > Bacillati > Actinomycetota > Actinomycetes > Kitasatosporales > Streptomycetaceae > Kitasatospora > Kitasatospora sp. NPDC023176. Next base: position 395,789 of record NZ_JBVHIP010000002.1, read on the forward strand.
GTCGGTGGTCCGGAGCCAGCTCCCGGCTTCGACCGGCGTGCGGTCTCCGCAAGCCGCGGCCCGGTAGGCGTACAGGGCCGCGCGGTGGCCGTAGAACGTGTAGCCCTCCTCGATGTGGACGCGCGCCGAAGCGCACATCCGTCCTGGAACGCCGCCGTACCCTGAACCGGGCTCGTACGCGGCATAGGCATCCAGCTCCGCGTCCGTGGCCGTCGGCCAGGACGGGTCGCACAACTCCGGGTTCCGGGCCAGAAAATCCGTCACTTCGACTCTGCTGCCGGGGACCGGGCTCGTGCGGAAGTCGGCCCAGACCACCGTTCCCGTCGTGTCGGACGTGTACTCACAGGCTCGTTCGAGGTCGGACCAGGCCGTGGCGGCCTCGGCGGACCACTCCAGGTCGCCGCTCGGGCCCACCCGGTGCAGGGAGTCGACCACGCGTTGAACCGTGGGCAGCAGCCGCCGGGCCAGCGCATGGAGGTCCTCGGACGTGGGGAACCGCCAGGAGGACGCGCCCTCGCCGTCGGCGACGCGATGGGTGAACGGGTGGAAGAGCACGGCGGGCGAGGGCAGGGCCCCGTCTCCGACCTCGCCCCGCCGGTGCCCCGGGAGTCCGGCGGCGGGGTCGTCGTCCGGCTTCCGCCAGTCGGTGTCCCCGAACCACACGGCGCCGGTGCCGACGTCGACGGCCAGCCACTGCTGATAACGGTTCCCCGGCCCGAACCGCTCCCGCCGGTGCTCGGCCCGCCGGTCGTGCCACACGTACTCCGCCGGCGGCGGGCTGAGTTGGACGGCGACGAATCCTTCCTGAGGGGTGTATCCGACGACGACGTGTGCGGTCGGCTCGTCGTGCTCGGTCCCGGACATGCGGCTCCCTCCGTGTCGCACAGTGGCGGATCCGCCACTGTGCGCACCGAGCCTGCCTCGCGAAAGCCCTCTGATCAAATCCGATCACTTACGGACTTGTCCCCCACCGAGAGTCCGTACACGAGCGGAATCGACGCGGCGGATCACGGGGGCGGTCAGGGAACGCCATCACGGCCGAACGGTGAACAGAAAGCGAATCAGGACTTGACACGACGTCACCGAGGGTCGCAGGATCGGCTCTCGGACCTGTCAGACAGCATGGCGGACGCTTCGGCTCCGACGCCGCTCGGGAACCGACCGGCCCACTCGGGAACCGACCGGCAGGATGCACGGGGGCTCGGTGGTCGCCGACAGCTCGCCGGCCAGGGCCAAAGCCCCGGACGACGGATCGAGGCGGAAGGCCGTCAGCGAATCGGACCTCTGGTTCGCACAGAACAGGAGTCGCCCGTCCGGAGCGAGAACGATGCCCCTGGGCCAGGCCCCCGCACGCAACGGTGACGATCGGCTCGACGGAGGTGCGTCAACGGGCCGCTCCCGCGACGAGGGAAGATCGGCGGCCGCGGTCCGGCCGCACAGGCGGTTGCGGGCGAACGCGATGGCGTCCGGGTGGAGCCGAACACCCGGCCGTCGGCGCGGAGTTGGTCGAGGTTCACCCCGTGCCGATCCGGCGGCCGGTGACCTCCACGGGGCGGATGCGCACCCACAGGGGCCGGGAGCCGCCGGCCCATGGCTCGGCGCCGGGCAGGGTGGAGAGCCGTTGCTGCTCGTCCGGGTCGTCGATGTGGTGGGCCTCGCCGAGGATCAGGACGCTCCAGCCGAGGCTGCGGTGGTCGTCGATATGGTCCACCTGGAAGGAGGCGGGCGAGCCGTCGGCCGGGGCCGCCGCGCCGTGCGGCGCCGTACGGTAGACGATCGTCCGGGTGTCCACCGCGTAGTTCACCGGGAGCACGACAGGTGCCGGCCCGATCGGCAGGCCGATCCGGCCGACGCCGTGGGTGCCGAGCAGTTCCCAGCACTGCGGTTCGGTCAGGTGGAACAGCAGGGGGCGGGGGGCGGCGGCGTCGGGCTGTCCCGGTGGGGCGTCGGGGTTGCGGCCGGTCAGCAGCTGCGGCCAGGTCGTCCCGAGCGCGGTGGCGAGCCGGACGAAGGCGGGCGGGTCGAGCTCCGGCCCGGTCTGCAGGAGTTGGCGCAGGTAGGCCGGTGCCATGTTGGCCCGGTAGGCCAGCATCCCTTCACTCAGGCCGAGTTGGTCGCGGCGCTGGAGGATCCGGCGGGCGATGGCGGTGGGGTCGGTGCGGTCGGTGATCATGGTCGCGGCTCCTCGGCACGCACGGGTCAGGTCCGGAAGAGCGCGACCTTGAGGGCTCCGGTGTCGGCGGCGTCGGCGAAGACGTCGTACGCGTCCTGCATCTCGTCGAGCCCGAAGCGGTGGGTGACCAGCCCTGCGACGTCCAGCCGGCCGACGGCGAGCATGTCGAGCAGCAGCGGGGTGGAGTTGGTGTCGACCAGGCCGGTGGTGATGGTGACGTCGCGGATCCAGAGGTCCTCCAGGTGGAGCACCGCCGGCTTGCCGTGCACGCCCACGTTGGCGACCCGGCCGCCGGGGCGCACCAGGCGGGTGCACAGTTCGAAGGACTCGGGGACGCCGACCGCCTCGATCGCGACGTCCACGCCCAGTCCGTCCCGGCTCAGTCCGCGGACGGCCTCCGGGGTCGCCTCGGCCACGGTCAGCGTCCTGTCGGCGCCGAAGCGCTCGGCGGCGTCGAGGCGGCTCTGCGCGAGGTCGATCGCGATGATGCGGGACGGGCTGTAGAGGCGGGCGGTGAGGATGGCGGCGAGGCCGATCGGTCCGGCGCCGACGATCGCGACGGTGTCGCCCGGCCCGAGGCGGCCGTTGCGGACGCCGACCTCGTAGGAGGTGGGCAGGATGTCGGCGAGCAGCAGGGCGTCCTCGTCCCGGACGCCGTCGGGCAGCTTGTACAGGGAGGTGTCCGCGAAGGGGGTGCGGACGTACTCGGCCTGGCAGCCGTCGATCAGGTGGCCGAGGATCCAGCCGCCACCGCCGGTGCACTGGCCGTAGCTCGCGGCCCGGCAGTAGGCGCAGCGGCCGCAGGCACAGATGCAGGAGACCAGCACTCGGTCGCCGGCCGTGACGGTGCGCACGCCCGGTCCGGTCTCGGTGACGGTGCCGACGGCCTCGTGCCCGAGGACGCGGCCCTCGGTGACCTCGGGGACGTCGCCCTTGAGGATGTGCAGGTCGGTGCCGCAGATGGTGACGGCGTCCACTCGGACGACGGCGTCCTCCGGGTCTTGGACGGCCGGGTCGGGGGCGTCGCCCCAGGTGCGGCGGCCGGGTCCGTGGTAGGTGAGCGCTTTCATGCTGCGATCGCTCCTCTCGGAGGGCGGAGACGGCGGTTCCGCTCGTACTTCCAGCGTCTCCCGGGCCGCGCCCTTTGCCAGGGGCCCGGTGGGGTGCTCCCGCTGGGCCGATGGACCCCCTCCTCGCACCCGCCGGGCCGGGGCGATCACGCCTACGCTGGTCAGTGGGACATGGGGGGCGAGGCAGGGAGGACCCCTTGGGCAGCGTGTCGGAGACCAGCCCGTCGGAGGCCAGCGCTTCGGAGTCGGGCGTCCCCGTGCCGAAACTGCGACTGGACGAGCTCCTGGAGGAACTGCAGGCCCGGCTGGACGCCGCCCGCGGCACCCGTGACCGGGTGCACAGCCTGCTGGAGGCGGTGCTGGCGGTCGGGCGCGACCTGGAACTCTCCCAGGTCCTGCAGCACATCGTGGAGGCGGCGGTCACCCTGGTGGACGCCGAGTACGGTGCGCTCGGCGTGATCGGCGAGGACCAGCGGCTGTCGCAGTTCATCCCGGTCGGGGTCACCGACGACCAAGTCAAGCTGATCGGCAACCTGCCGTCCGGGCACGGCATCCTCGGCGAACTGATCCGCCACCCCGAACCGCTGCGGCTCAGCCGGATCTCCGGCCACCCGGCGTCCTACGGATTCCCGGCCGGACACCCCCCGATGAGCAGCTTCCTGGGCGTGCCGATCCGGATCCGCGGCAAGGTGTTCGGCAACCTCTACCTGACCGAGAAGCGCGGCGGCGGCGACTTCGACGACGAGGACGAGTCGGTGCTCGCCACCCTGGCCGTCGCCGCCGGGGTGGCCATCGACAACGCCCGGCTCTACGACCGGGCCCGGCGGCGGCAGCGCTGGCTGGAGGCCAGTGCCGAGGTGACCAGCGCCCTGCTGTCGGGCAGCGCGGAGCAGGAGGTGCTGGACCTGCTGCTCGCCCGGGCGACCGAGATCGCCGGCGCGGACCTCGCCGTCGTCGCCGTGCCCCTGCCGGAGACCGGCGAGCTGGAGGTGCGGATCGCCGTCGGCCTGGGCGATCAAGAGCACCGCGGCCTGGTGCTGCAGATCGAGGGCTCGTTCATGGGGGCGGCCTTCCGTACCGGCGGCCTCGTGGTGAGCCCCGACGTCCAGCACGACCCGAGGATCACCGCCGGTCCGCCGCGCTGGCAGGGCCTGGGCCCGGCCCTCGCCATCCCCATCGGCACCAGCGAGAACGGGATCCGGGGCGTGCTGCTGCTGGCCCGGGCGGCCGGTGCGCCGCTGTTCGAGGAGGGCGAGTCCGGGCCGCTGCTGGGCTTCGCCGGCCAGGCGGCGGTGGCGATGGAACTCGCGGAGCGCCGCCGGGACTCCGAGCAGGTGGCGTTGCTGCAGGAACGCGACCGGATCGCCCGCGACCTGCACGACCTGGCCATCCAGCGGCTCTTCGCCACCGGAATGACCCTCCAGGGCGCCACCCGCTTCATCGAGCACCCCGAGGCCACCGACCGGGTCCTGCGCGCGATCGACGACCTGGACGAGACCGCGAAGACCATCCGCGCCACCATTTTCGGCCTGCGCCTTCGGGAGAAGGGCCCGGCGGCGAGCGGCCTGCGCACCCGCGTCGTCGAGGTCGTCGAACGCGCCGCCCGGTCCCTCGGCTTCGCCCCGGCCCTGCGGATGACCGGCCTGCTCGACGTCACCGTCCCCGTTGAGGTCGCGGACGCGGCCGTCGCCGTCCTGGAGGAGGCCCTGGCCAACGCCGCCCGCCACGCCCGGGCCGACGCCGTCGACATCTCGGTGGCCGCCGGGACCGACCTGACCCTCACCGTCACCGACGACGGAGTCGGCCTCCCCGAGGACGGTCGCCGCAGTGGGCTCGCCAACCTGGCCGACCGCGCCGCCGCACTGGACGGCACCTTCACCGCCCGCCCCCGCCCCGAAGGCGGCACCGAGCTGGTCTGGCGGGTCCCGATCCCGGGCGAGTGAACGCGGCAGCACCCTCGTCATTGCCGGTCCACGACATCCTTGGCTCCGAGGCGGGGTGTGGGGGCGCCCTCGGGGCCGTAGCCGAGGCGGATCAGGATCTGGACGTAGCCGGGGCCCCGATGCGGGTCACGGGCTTCCCACCGCAGGTAGGGCCACTCCATGGCCTGGTGCAGCTGGGAGGCCCGGACCCCGTGGACGGTGGCGGCGAGCAGGACGTGTTCCAGAGCGAGGCCGGCGCGCAGCCAGTCCCGCGGGGTGTCGTGCTCGGTGGTGAGGACGGCGACGCGGGGCTCGGCTTCGAAGGTGGCGGGGGCCTGGTGCTCGGCGGCGTGGAGGGCGGAGAAGTCGCGCATCGGCAGGTGGCCGGACACGTCCTGCGGACCGAGCGCGCCGACCGGGATGCCGTAGGGCGGTGCGTCGCCGGTGCGGATCCAGCTGCGGCTCTCGGTGCGCTGGGCCTCGTCGGTGGTGCTGCGGCGCTCGGCCTCGGCGGTGAGGTGGAGCAGTCGGGCGGTCTCGTCGTGGCCGGGCAGGTGGAGCACGGCGTCCTCGGCCCGGGCGCCGGCGACGAGTTCGTCGAGGACGGCCGGGGGCACGGGCCTGCCGGTGAACGGTGTGCGGATGGTGTGCCGGTGCCAGATCGCCTCGTACAGCCTGTCCGTGCCCGGGAGCGGCACGACAGCCGCCGTGTCCAACCGGACGGCGGCGAGCAGGTCCGGTTCGGCCGGGTCGGGCACCAGGCGCACGTCGGGTGCCCAGCCGAGGTGGCGGGCAGCGATCCGCAGGTTGAGGACGGCCGCGCCGACGGAGATGTGCAGCGCCCGGCCCTGCGGGTCGGCGGCCGGGACGGCGCGGCTGCGGTCGGCCCGCACCTCCAGGGTGGAGGTGTCCGGCTGGAGCCGGAAGCGCCAGGGCTGGCTGTTGTGGATCGAGGGTGCGGCGACCGCCGCGGAGACGAGCTTCTCCAGCGTGGGGGCGTCGAGGGTGAGGGTGGTCATGACCGCCTCCATGACGTCAGGCGGGCGGGTCGCCGCCGCGCAGGGTGTCCGGACGGGTGCGGCGCTCGTCGGGGTGGATCTCGCCGCGGGCGAGGCCCACGGTCATCAGGCCGATGCCCCAGCCGTTCATGCCGTGGCCGTTCCAGTACGTCATCGCCGTCTTCTCAGCCGCGACGGGAGGTCCGTCCCTCCACGATGCGGCCGGGACCGTGCACGCCGCTTGGGCCGTTCGGCTCTAACTCCGGGCCCACCCGGGCTCCCGTCCGGGCCCTGTCGGCTCAGTGGGGGCGCTGGTGGTGCTGCCCGGACTCGTCCGCGTGGGCGGCGATGACGGCGGCCTGGAGGCGACGCTCGACACCCAGTTTGGCGAGCAGCCGCGA